>NZ_CAJULN010000002.1 GCF_910586915.1 uncultured Bacteroides sp. | reverse complement strand
CTCTATGCTTATGACGACAATGAGACCGACCGGAGTGAGTTGACTTTGCGTAGTGGCGGCGATGAAATTAATGACCAGTTGGAACAAAAATTAAACGAGCGTTTGGCTATGGCAGGTATGGAGATTGTAGAAGCGCGTATCAATTACTTGGCTTATGCACCTGAAATTGCGGCGGTTATGTTGCGTCGACAACAAGCATCGGCTATTATCAGTGCCCGTGAAAAGATAGTAGAAGGTGCCGTGTCTATGGTGCGTATGGCGTTACAGAAACTTTCTGAAGAGGAAATTGTGGAGTTGGACGAAGAAAAGAAAGCGGCTATGGTAAGTAATTTGCTTGTGGTGCTGTGTGCGGACGAAGCTGCGCAACCGGTTGTCAATGCAGGTACGCTGAACCATTGATTAACAATTAAAAAATAGAAATGTAACAGGAGTGGCTAAAAAAGAATCTTCAATAAAGAGTTTTGTTTTGCGCGTGGATACTGAAACTATGGAGGCCATTGAAAAATGGGCGGCTGACGAGTTTCGGAGTACGAACGGGCAACTTCAATGGATTATTGCCGAAGCCTTGCGGAAAAGCGGACGTTTGAAAAAGAAATCTTGCAAGGCGGGCAATAGTTCGTCAGCATCGGAAAAAGATGCGGCGGGAAGCTGATTCCCCGATGTACTTTCCGATACTTTTGCCTACCCGAAAACGTTGTATACACACGCATGAGCCTTATATAAAACTAATCTTTTTCCTGCGATGGCCTGTCGGCTGCCATGCGAATGTCTGTCGGTTTTCTTACTAAAATTTATTCGTCTGACTATAGTGACCGTTTCGTCTGACTATAGTCAGACGAAAGAAACACTACAGTCAGACGCAAGTTCAACTATAGTCAGACGAATAAATTTATGCATTCCGACCGTTAGTCTGTAGGCAACGGAAAATTAAATCTTAGGCAATTCTCCGCTAACCGATAGGCTGAACGTAAGCATCCTTGATTCACAAGACTTTCTCAATTTTATGTTTACTCCCGGCAATGTGGATGACAGGGAACCATTGAAACAAGGAAAGTTTCTGGAAAAAATAAAGGGAAAATTGTATGCGGACAAGGGATATATCGGGCAGACTTTGTTCGAGAACTTCTTTCTTAATGGTATGCAGACGATTACTAAGGTCAAGAATAATATGAAGAACTCCTTGATGAGTATCGCCATAAGATATTGCTTAGGAAGAGAACTTTGATTGAAACTGTCAATGACGGGCAACTGGATATGTTCTGATTATATCGAACTTACGTTAAACTATATCATTTAGTTTGTATTAACTATGAAAATTAGTTTGTGAACTAAAAGTTTTCGTTCTTTGCAGCAAACAATGTTGAAGATATGAAAGGATTAACAGCAAAAGAAGAAGAAATCATGAGCTTTTTTTGGGAAAAGGGCCCTCTGTTCGTGAAAGAAATGCTGGCTTTCTATGAAGAGCCGAAACCGCATTTCAATACATTATCTACTATTGTGCGTGGGTTGGAAGAGAAAGGTTTTCTGTCTCATTGCACCTTTGGTAATACTTATCAATATTATCCTACAGTCAGTGAAGACGATTTTCGGAAGGGAACGCTTCGGAATGTAATTAGCAAGTATTTTAATAATTCTTACTTGAGTGCTGTCTCCTCTTTGGTCAAAGAGGAAGATATTTCTTTAGCCGAATTGAAGCGGCTTATTGACGAAGTGGAGCAGGCTGGTAAGAAAGATTAATCTGTTAAACGAACACTGATACTATGGGGACTTTTCTTCATTTATATATTAAAATCGTCCGTCTGTTTTACCCTGTTTTATCTGTTTTTCCGGTTATTGTTAAGTAAGGAGACTTTTCATCGGTTTAATCGCATTGCTTTGTTGGGAGTACTCTTTTTATCGTTGCCTATTCCCTTTATTGAGATAACAACCAACCATCAGATTGAGATACAGCAGACAATGCTTACCATTGAGTAGTTGTTGACGATGGCGGATATGGAATCTGCCTCTGTTGATGCGACCGGAGCGGCAGTGGATGAAGTTGCTTCCTTGTCTTGGATAGAAATCGTTCTGTTTGTCTATTTGGCTGGTATCATACTCCTTGCTTGCCACAATTTGTATTCCTTATTCAGCCTTTTCAGATTGATACATTCCGGTAAGGGAGAGAAATCAGAGGAGGGAGTCACGCTTGTTGTTCATGAGCGGGAGATAGCTCCGTTCAGTTGGATGAAGTATATCGTTATCAGCCAGAAAGACCTGAAAGAGAACGAACGTGAAATCCTGATTCACGAAGCTGCACATATTCGTCATCGTCATTCCATTGATTTATTGTTGGCAGATATTTGTATCTTTTTTCAGTGGTTCAATCCCGGAGCATGGTTGCTAAAGCAGGAATTGCAGAATATTCATGAGTATGAAGCAGACGAGACTGTAATCAATGAGGGGGTAAATGCGAAAGAATATCAACTATTATTAATAAAAAAGCCGTTGGCACAAGGCTCTACTCTATGGCCAACAGCTTTAATCACAGTAAACTTAAAAAACGTATCACTATGATGTTAAAAGAAAAATCAAGTCCGTGGGCACGTTTGAAGTACCTGTATGTACTTCCGTTGGTAGCTATTACAGTAACAGCGTTTGCCCGTCCCGAAATCTCTGAAAAAGCAGAAGAGATTTCAGCAGTCAAAGTTAATGATTTGGCAGAAATTGTGCAAGAAAAGGTACTGCAAGATACCGTGCGTAGACTGAAAAAGGCAGTTTCTACTACGTCTGTATGTGTCGTAGGGTATGAAGGAACCGCGAAAGACGAAACTGCCATTTTTGAAGTGGTGGAACAAATGCCGGAGTATGCAGGCGGTATGGAAACATTGCAAAAGTATTTGAACGAGAAGATCGCCGGTTCTCTTATGAAAGGCAAAGCAGAAGGGGGTGGTAGTAGTGGGCTTTACTGTTGTAGAAACAAGTAAGGTCGCGGAGATACACGTGATAAAATCCGACCAACCCTCGTTGAATCAGGAAGCGGTAAAGATTGTAAGCGAGATGCCCGATTGGCGTCCGGGAAAGCAGCGTGGCGTAGCTGTTCCGGTGAGATATTCGGTTCCGGTAAGATTTGGAGACGCTCCATCGGCGGAAGAGATTGTAACAGCCGGAACGAACGTGCCAAAGAAACCGGATGCTTGTTCTGCCAAAGAAGAAAAGCCGGCAAGAGTAGTGCCCGATTTTCAGGTGAGCGGTACTGTTGTCGATGAACAGGGACGTGTGAAGCCGGGAGTGAGTATCTATGTACCCAACACTACGTGCGGCGCAATTACGGATATAAACGGACGTTTCAGTTTAAAGGCAAAAAAAGGAAGCGACTTGATGTTCTCGTTCATCGGCTATAAATCTCAAAGAGTTCCTGCTGCTGCTACCGTATTTGTGCGAATGGAACAGGAGGTAGTGGATTTGCAGGCTACTGTCACAGAACAATTTGGGAGGAGCAAAAACACATCTTCTGTCAGTGTGGTGAAAGGTATTAACTTACGTGGAGTGAAAGAGGGAGCACCACTTCTATATATTGTGAATGGCAAAGAGGTGTCGAAAGAGTATTTATCGACGATAGAAACCGAGCGTATTAAGAGTATCTCCATATTGAAAAACGAATCGGGTACTGAAATATATGGAGATAAAGGGAAAAATGGAGTAATAATTATCACCCTATATACGGAAGATGAGTTTCAAGCCAGGAAAAAGAATGCCGAAAAGTAATACTTGCAATGCGAGCTGTTCTTAAAAGCTGGGAATTTTACAAGGATTGACGGAGGTACGCAAGTATCTCCGTTTCTTGTTCCGGGTGGAACCAGCGTATTTCTTCATCCCGTTTGAACCACGTCATTTGCTTGCGTGAATAAATGCGTGAATTCTGTTTTATCTTTTCGATTGCAAACGTTAATTCCCATTCTCCATCCAAGTATTTGAACAGTTCTTTATAACCTACTGTATTGAGCGAATTGAGGTGGCGGTAGGGAAGTACGGAGCGTACTTCTTCCAACAGCCCTTCTTCCATCATCATATCTACACGGCGGTTGATGCGATCGTAAAGTTCCTGTCGGTCGCGGGTCAGTCCTACCTTAACAATGCGGAATGGGCGTTCTTTCTTTTGCTGTGTGCGAAAAGAGGTGTAAGTGCGTCCGGTCATATAGCAGATTTCCAATGCATGAATTACCCGTTTGGGGTTTTTCAAATCTACAATGCGATAATATTCCGGGTCTAACAGGCGAAGTTCGGCACAAAGTTGTTCAAGTCCTTCCGTTTCGTATTTCTGCAACATAAGTTGGCGGGTTTCCGCATCTACTGTAGGAATGTCGTCAATGCCTTTGCAGATGGCGTCTACGTACATCATTGAGCCGCCGGTAAGAATTACCACCTCATGTTTTGCGAATAACTTCTTGAGGATTTCCAATGCTTCCGTTTCGTATTGGGCGGCACTGTAATAGTCTGTAAGGTGAAGAGTACCGACTAAGTGATGCGATACGCGTGCTAATTGTTCGGGAGTAGGTGCAGCCGTACCTATTTTTAATTCGGCAAAAAGCTGTCTCGAATCGGCGGATACGATGCTCGTTTGGAAATGCTCTGCTATCCGTAGACTCAATTCGGTTTTTCCTACGCCAGTAGGACCTATAAGAACAATGAGAGTAGGCAATGAACTTGGTGATTAGTGTTAATGAAGTAATTGGGATGATGATTAGTGATTAATGCAGTGCAAACAATCTGCTGCTTTAATCACTAATCATTAGTTGTTTATTTAAAATTTATCGTCTTCGTAAGAGTCTGCCGAATTTCCTCCGATGTCAAATCCTTCCTGGTCGAAGTCTTCCATATCGAAATCCTGGTCACCGTAGAAGTTCTCGTCCAGGTCGAGTGAACCACCGACAGCAGCCATTTCTTCAAAGTCAATTGTTTGTTTAGGGGCATCTCCCGACTTTTTGGTACATTTGCCTCCCTTCATTTCCTTTCCGGTGATAATTTCGGACAACTCGATGAAGAAGCAACGTTCCGTCATGTAGTCAAATACATACAATAACTTCTGCTTTTCGTCTTCGACCAGTTCACTGACGGTAGTTTCCTTCATCACCCAACTGTCCATTTCCGGGTTGTCGTCCATCTCTTCCAAAGTCACTTCCTTTTCTTTTTCCCAGTCGTCGTCGCAGATAAAGAAAGAAGTCATTTGGTCGTTTGCATACCCTACCGATTTCAATATTGCCTCGTGGAAATCATAGAATGTTGCTTCCGGGTCAATTTGTATTTCTCTGACAAAATCGTCAACTTCATCAGATATGATAGTAAATCTGTATATCATAATATGACTATTTTGAACTGTTTATTTAATTATACCACGTTCTGAGTTACGGATGAAGTCGATGATATAGTCGATTTCAGGACTCTTCTCGAATTCATCTTCAATTTTCTTTAATGCATCTGTCGTATTCAAACCGCTCTGGTAGATGATACGATAGGCATTGTGAATATTTTCAATCACTTCATTGGCAAAGCCACGACGGCGCAGACCGATGATGTTGATTCCGCTATAAGCGATTGGTTCGCGTCCTGCAATAATATACGGCGGAATATCCTTGCTGAAGCGTGAGCCACCCTGAATCATAACATAGCTGCCTACCCGACAGAATTGATGCATCAACACATTGGCACTGACAATTGCATTGTCGTCAATGACAATTTCGCCAGCCATCTTGGTAGAGTTGCCGATAATACAACCGTTACCAACCAATGCATCGTGTGCCACGTGTACGCCTTCCATCAATAAATTATTATTTCCCACAATCGTGCGCCCTTTAGCCGCCGTGCCACGGTTGATTGTCACATTTTCGCGAATCAGGTTGTTATCTCCGATTTCAGCAGTCGATTCCTCTCCGTGGAATTTGAGGTCTTGCGGAATAGCTCCGATTACGGCACCCGGAAAAATCGTATTGCCGTTACCGATGCGTGAACCGTATAAAATATTGGCATTCGCCATAATTTTATTGTTGTCGCCGATAACCACGTTTTTATCAATGAATACGAAAGGCGCAATTTCTACGTTTTCTCCTATTTTTGCTTCTGGATGAATATACGCTAAAGGACTTATCATTTGAATTTCCAATTGTTAATTACTTGTTTTTTACTATTTGTGCCATGAACTCGGCTTCGCACACTACTTTTTCACCCACGAATACGTAGCCTTTCATCGTAGAGACGCCACGACGGATGGGAGCCAACAGTTCTACACGGAAAATCAGTGTATCTCCCGGCACTACTTTCTGGCGGAATTTCACACCGTCTATTTTCAAGAAGTAAGTAGAATAACGATCTGGCTCGTCAACGGAGTTCAGTACGAGCAGTCCGCCCACCTGCGCCATCGCTTCCACTTGAAGCACTCCCGGCATGACGGGTTCTTGCGGGAAGTGTCCCTGGAAGAAAGGCTCGTTGGCAGTGACATTTTTCACACCTACAATGTAGTTGGCACCGATTTCGATTACTTTGTCCACTAATTGGAAAGGATAGCGGTGGGGCAACAGTTCGCGGATACGGTTTACGTCCATTATCGGCTCGCGGTTGCAGTCGTAAGCGGGTGCCTGTATTTCGTGCAGACGGATTTCTTTTCGCATCTGACGGGCAAACTTGTTGTTGATGGTGTGTCCCGGACGGGTAGCGATGATGCGTCCTTTAATCGGTTTGCCGATTAAGGCAAGGTCGCCGATAACGTCCAGCAGTTTGTGGCGGGCACATTCGTTCGGCCAAACCAATGGTTTGTGATTGATATATCCCAATTCGCCGGCGTCCATATGAGGAACTCCCATTACGTCTGCCAACTGGTCGTAACTTTCCTGCGACATCTTACGTTCGTAGATAACGATTGCATTGTCCAGGTCGCCTCCTTTAATCAGTCCGGCAGAAAGAAGCGGCTCTATTTCGCGCACAAAGACAAAGGTGCGGCTGGCAGCTATTTCGTCCTTGAACTTATGCATATCTTCCAGTGTGGCAAACTGGTTGGGTATGATTGTCGATTCGTAAGAAACCAGTACGTTCAGGCTGAAATTCTCGTCCGGCAATACAATGATGGAAGAACCTGTTGCTTCGTCGCGGAATTCAATCTTGGACTTGATGATATAAAAGTCCTTGACAGCATTCTGTTCAACAGTTCCTACACGCTCTATTTCTTCTACATAATATTGTGCACTACCATCTAAAATCGGAAACTCCGGGCCGTTCACTTGGATAAGGCAGTTGTCGATGCCCAATGCATAAAGGGCTGCCATACCATGTTCAACGGTGCTTACTTTGACTCCATTCTTCGACAACACAGTACCACGGGTGGTTTCTGTCACGTTGTCGGCTACCGCATCAATAATGGGTTGTCCCTCTACGTCAATACGTTGGATTTTGTATCCGTGATTGTCCGGAGCAGGATTGAATGTGACTGTGAGATCAAGTCCAGTGTGAAGACCTTTCCCGCTTAGTGAAAAGCTATCTTTCAGCGTTTTTTGTTTCAGCATTGGCTATTTATTTAATAGTTGTTTTAATTCTTCGATTTCTTTGCGCAGGCTACGCAGCTCTTTTTGCATATCCGGCAGGTTTCTTTGTACAACAGAAGCCTTAAAATATTGCTTGGGCTCCATAGGGGGAGTTCCGATAAGCTGGCTGCCCGACTTGATGCTTCCGGGCACGCCCGATTGTGCGCCTAAGCCTACCTTGTTTCCTATCTTTATGTGTCCGGCTATGCCTACTTGTCCGCCGAACATACACCATTCGCCTATTTTGGTAGAACCGGCTACGCCTGCCTGTGCGGCCATTACGGTGTGCGAACCGATTTCGTCGTTGTGTGCTATCTGTATCAGGTTATCTAATTTCACGCCGCTGTGTATCACCGTAGCTCCCATTGTAGCACGGTCTACGCAAGTGTTGGCACCTATCTCTACTTTATCCTCCAGGACAACGATTCCGATTTGAGGAATCTTGTCATATCCGTCCGGAGTGGGAGCGAAGCCGAATCCGTCTGCTCCGATTACCGTACCCGAATGCAGGATACACTCGTTTCCTATGCGGCAATCGTGATAAACATTGACGTTGGAGTAGAGCAGGCAGTTGTTGCCTATCTTCACGCCGTCTCCGACGAAAGTATGCGGATAAATCTGGGTATTGTCACCAACGACGGTATTTTCGCCGATGTAGGCAAAAGCACCTATATATACGTTCTCGCCGATTTGGGCACTTGGGGCGACGAAAGCCAATGAGTCGATACCTTGTTTCTTGGGTTTGCTCATTTCGTAGAGGTTGAGCAATTTCGCCAGGCTCTCGTATGCATTGTCTACTTTGATAAGGGTTGCTTTGATTTCATGTTCGGGATTGAAGTCCTTATTTACCAATACAATGCTTGATTGCGTTTCGTAAATGTAAGGTGTATATTTGGGATTTGACAAAAAAGAGATAGCTCCAGGCATTCCCTCTTCTATCTTAGCGAATGTATGTACCGTAGCGTTTTCGTCTCCAATGATTTCCCCTTGGATAAATGCTGCAATTTGCTTAGCCGAGAACTCCATGTCTTTATTTTAAATTTAATTAGTTCACAAATAACGGACTTTTTTTTCAGATTTCCGTATGATTGCATGAATATTTTATACCTGCCTATGCAATCTTTGGTAGCAGAGATTGTATTTCTTCACCTTTTCAGGCAATGACGGGGTGTTGTTTGATGGGGGTAAAACGTTGCAAAAGGGGATGCCGTACGATATCATACAGCAGCCCCTTCGGTATATTGATGAACCACCCGAAACCGGGTCATTGATTGTCTTTCTTTCGTAAGACACTCTGTCAGTCGGCAATTATTGCTTTCAACTGTTCCGCCATCTGTGCCTGTACTTCTTGTGCGGCGCTGCGGGCAGCTTCGGCAAATTTCTCTGTTTTGTCCACGTAAATGATGCCGCGTGATGAATTGACAATCAAGCCGCAGGTACTATTCATTCCATATTTGCAGACCTCTTCGAGCGAGCCGCCTTGTGCGCCTACGCCGGGAACAAGCAGAAAATGTTCAGGCACAATCTTGCGGATATCCTCGAAAGCGCGTCCTTGCGTGGCGCCTACCACATACATCATGCGGTCGTCGCCTGCCCATTCCTGTGATTTACGCAATACTTTCTCAAACAAACGTTCGCCGTTCGCGTCTTCTGTCAACTGGAAGTCGTGCGAACCCTTGTTGGAAGTCAGTGCGAGCAGGATTACCCATTTTCCTTCATAAGTAAGGAACGGAGTGACGCTGTCCTCGCCCATATACGGAGCCACTGTGACAGAGTCGATGTCCAGTTCTTCGAAGAAAGTGCGGGCATACATGGTAGAAGTGTTTCCGATATCTCCACGTTTTGCATCGGCAATGATAAACTGGTCGGGATAATTCTCCTTGATATATTTAACGGTCTTTTCAAAAGCAATCCATCCTTTTACTCCCATGCTTTCGTAGAAGGCTAAGTTAGGCTTGTAGGCGATGCACAAATCTGCCGTCGCGTCGATGATTGCTTTGTTGAATGCGAAGATCGGGTCTTCCTCTTTCAACAGATGTTCCGGTATTTTCTTGATATCCGTGTCAAGTCCCACGCAGAGGAATGATTTCTTGCGTTTTATGTTTTCAAATAATTGTTGCTTGTCCATCTTTATAATACAGTTTTTAAAGTTCGCTTTCTTTTAGTCTTTCCGCATTTTCAGCCACAATCAAGTGGTCGATACAATCTTGGATGTCTCCGTCCATGAAGGCGGCAAGGTTGTAAATCGTGTAGTTTATCCGGTGGTCAGTGATGCGGCCTTGCGGATAATTGTAGGTACGGATTTTGGCCGAGCGGTCCCCGGTCGATACCATTGTCTTGCGTTTGGAAGCAATGTCGTCGATATACTTCTGATGTTCCTTGTCGTAGATAAAAGTACGGAGACGTACCAATGCGCGTTCCTTGTTTTTCGGCTGGTCGCGCGTTTCGGTACACTCTATCAGGATTTCTTCGGCAATTCCCGTGTTCGGATTCTTCCAGATATAACGCAGGCGTACACCCGATTCTACCTTGTTGACGTTCTGTCCGCCGGCCCCCCCGCTTCGGAAAGTATCCCATTTGATTTCGCCTTCGTTGATGACCACATCAAATTCCTCCGCTTCGGGGAGTACGGCTACCGAAGCTGCCGAGGTATGCACACGTCCCTGGGTTTCTGTGGCGGGGACACGTTGTACGCGGTGTACACCCGATTCGTATTTCAGAATTCCATACACATTGTCGCCTGTGACGCTGCAAACGATTTCCTTGAATCCACCTGCTGTTCCTTCGTTGGCATTGGACACTTCCAGTTTCCATCCCTTTGTTTCGCAGAATTTGGCGTACATTCGGAAGAGGTCGCCTGCAAAGATAGCCGCTTCGTCGCCCCCGGCACCGCCACGGATTTCGAGAATTGCATTCTTGCTGTCCTGCGGATCGGCAGGAACAAGCATCAGTTTGATTTCTTCTTCCAATACCGGAAGCCGTTCCTGGCTGCTGTCCATCTCCTCTTTCGCCATTTCGCGCATATCGGCATCCGATTCGTTGGCAAGGATATTCTTGGCCTCCTCGATGTTGCCCAGCAATTGGATGTATTCCTTGCGTGCCTTCATCAAATCGTCCAGTTCCTTGTATTCCTTAGTCAGCTTGACATAACGTTTCTGGTCGGCAATGACCGCCGGGTCGGTGATAAGAGTCGATATTTCTTCAAAACGGGCCACAAGTCCGTCTAATTTCTCTAATATGGTACTGTTTTCTGCCATTCTTTAATATCTGAATTCTCCGAATTCGCTCTTGATGATTAACTCTGTGTGGGCACATTCTTCGACACGTCCTACTATCTGTGCCGGGATACCGAACGATTCGGAGATAGCGATTACTTCTTCCGCTTTTTCCGGCGACAGATAGACTTCGAGACGGTGTCCCATATTGAACACCTTATACATTTCGGCCCAGTCTGTGCCGCTTTGTTCGCGGATTGTCTTGAACAAGGGAGGAACGGGGAAGAGGTTGTCTTTTACAACGCGTACATTTTCAACAAAGTGCAGTACTTTGGTCTGTGCGCCGCCCGAGCAGTGCACCATTCCGTGGATTTCGGGGCGCAAAGCATCCAACAGTTTCTTCACTACCGGAGCATAGGTACGGGTGGGAGAGAGCACCAACTTTCCTGCGTCGACCGGAGAATCTTCCACGCTGTCTGTCAGATTCAGTTTGCCCGAATAAACCAACTCTTCGGGCACTGCCGCATCGTAGCTTTCCGGATATTTCCCGGCAAGGTATTTGCCGAACACGTCGTGGCGGGCACTTGTCAGGCCGTTGCTGCCCATACCGCCGTTGTATTCTTTTTCGTAAGTGGCCTGTCCGTAAGAAGCAAGGCCAACAATCACGTCACCCGGACGGATATTGGCATTGTCGATTACGTCCGAACGCTTCATGCGGCAAGTCACGGTAGAGTCTACAATGATGGTGCGTACCAAGTCGCCCACATCGGCCGTTTCGCCACCGGTGGCATATACGCCTACGCCCATTTCGCGGAGTTCGGCAAGCAGTTCGTCTGTTCCGTTGATGATGGCGGAGATGACCTCGCCCGGAATCAGCAGCTTATTGCGACCGATGGTGGAGGAGACAAGGATATTGTCTACGGCTCCCACGCAAAGCAGATCGTCGATATTCATAATCAGAGCATCCTGTGCGATTCCTTTCCAAACGGACAGGTCGCCTGTCTCTTTCCAGTACATATAAGCAAGGGAAGATTTGGTTCCGGCGCCGTCGGCGTGCATGATATTGCAATATTCCGGGTCACCTCCCAATATATCGGGGATGATTTTGCAGAATGCTTTCGGGAAGATTCCTTTGTCGATGTTCTTGATGGCATTGTGCACATCTTCTTTGGATGCGCTCACGCCGCGCATCATGTATCTTTGATTACTCATGAGTTATAGAATTATTTTGTATACGGCTACAAAAGTACTGTTTTTTTTTCGTACAGCCAACTATCTGAATGGAAAAGCCGTTGGCTGACAAAGTTTTCGTATCTGATGAGATACGGATACTTTGTCAGCCAACGGCAAACTTTTCCGGGCAAAATTCAAGCTGTGCTTAGAACTCTACTTTGGGAGCTTTCTCGCTGCCCTCTTCTGCCTGGAAGTATGCTTTCTTTTCAAAACCGAACATTCCCGCGAAGATATTCTTCGGGAAGCGGCGGATATTGGTGTTGTAAACCTGTGCGGCGTCATTGAAGTTCTTGCGCGCCACATTGATGCGGTTTTCGGTGCCTTCCAGTTGCGCCTGTAGCTCAAGGAAGTTCTGATTAGCTTTCAAGTCCGGGTAATTCTCGGTGATGGCCAGCAGTTTGCCCAATGCGGAAGTCACGGCACCCTGTGCTTGTTGATATTGGGCGAGTTTTTCCGGCGTCAGGTCGGCGGCATCCACTTTTATCTGGGTAGCCTGGCTACGTGCGGCAATCACTCCTTCCAGCGTCTCTTTTTCGTGCGTGGCATACCCTTTCACTGTATTTACCAGGTTGGGAATCAGGTCGGCGCGGCGCTGGTATTGGGTTTCTACGTTTGCCCACTGCCCGTTCACGTTCTCTTCCATATCTACAAGGCTGTTATGCACGCCGATTGCCCAAATAGCAATGGCAGCTACAATGGCTAAGATGATAATAATTGACTTTTTCATGTTTCTTGTTTTTATTGATGTTGATAATCTGATTTTCAAATCTTCTTTTAAAACCGCGAACCGGCACCTCCTCCGCCACCCATTCCGCCGCCGAAGCTGCCTCCGCCAAAGCCTCCGCCTCCGAAACCTCTGCCGCCGATGAGCGGACCTCCTCCGCCACCGCGATGGTGATAGTCGTTTTCGTAACTTTGCTGACGCCGTAGGAGGGTGTGTCCGCAGTTTCTACAAGTATAAGTGACGTCTTCTGTCCTCACACCGTTTCTTCGCGACACTATCCTGCTACCGCTTCTTTGCAGGGTATGTTTTCCGCATTTCGGGCAACGGCTCTGTTTGCGTGCGGCAAAGAAGGCCGTACTTCCCCCAATCAGCATGAAGAAAAAGAGGGCGAGGATAAAATCGAACGAACCGCCTTCGCCCGAATCGGAAAGAGCATCGTTCTCCATAGAGCCGTCGAGCCGTTGGCAGGTGGCTTTCAGGCCTGCCACCATTCCTGCATCCCAGTTGCCGTCCTTCAGATAAGGAATCATATATTGCGTCTGAATCCTTTTGCAGATAGCATCGGGAAGGATACCTTCCAAGCCGTAGCCGGTATAAAACTGGATACAACGCTGGTCCGTAACCAACAATATCACCAAGCCGTTGTCCTTGCCTTTTTTCCCTACGCCCCATCGGTTCAGTAATTGGTGGCAGAAGTCGAAGCAACTTTCCTCGCCGATGGAAGGCACTGCGGCAACTACCGTTTCGATACCCGTCTGCTGCTCCAAAGCATACAGCATGGCGTCAATGTTGTCGCAGGCAGCTTGCGAAAGTACTCCCGCAGGGTTACACACATACTGCATTTTATTCTGCAGATGAACCTTCGGAAGATTGTCTATCGTATATACTTTCTCCCGCGCTTGCAAGGGAATCAGCAGGAAAGTGAAGATGAGAAGGCTGAATATTGATTTCATAATGGTTTCAGTGAATGTATCGTTCGACAAACTTGCGGACTTTATCGGTATATTCCTGTTTGTTTTCCTGATAGGAAACGGCATGGTCGGCGCCCGGTACAATCCAGAGTTCCTTAGGTTCCGGTTTGGCTTCGTAGAGCGGATATACCATCCATGTCGGGACGTATGTGTCTTTATCTCCGTGAATGAACAACATCGGCAGTTTGCATTTTGCCACTTGTTTCAGTGAAGAGGCCTCTTTGAAGCCCCAGCCGTATTTCTTTTGGCATAGCAGGCTTGTGGTGTACATCAACGGGAAAGGCGGAAGTTGGAAAGACGACTTCAGTTCGTTGGCGAATTCGTCCCATACACTGGTATAGCCGCAGTCCTCGACGAAGCATTTTACAAAAGGCTGCTGTTTCTCGCCCGATACCATCATGGTGGTTGCGGCACCCATTGAAATTCCATGTACCACCATCTGCGTGCTGTCGCCGAACACCGCATTGGCTACGTTCATCCACTGCAATACGTCCAGGCGGTCTTTCCATCCCATCTGGATAGCAGGACCTTCGCTGGCTCCGTGATGTTGAAGCTCGGGGAGCAGGATGTTGTATCCCAAATCGCGGTTGTACAGGTAACCAATCATAAACATCCGGACGGCGTTGTCCGTATATCCGTGCACGATGACTGCCGTCTTCCCGGTCGGCTTGGGAGCAGCGGCATAATAGGCATGAAGCTGCCGTCCGTCCGGATTGACGATAAAAGTATCTTTCAGTGCATTCGTTTGCCGCAGACTGTCTACCCACGGGCGCAGGAAAGGATAGTGCTTGTACATGAAAGGATAAGAGTCGGCATTCTTTGACAATAGCTGTGCGTCGGGAACCAGGGAGAAGTTCAGCATATAAAAACTTCCTCCGACGATGCAGCCGGCTATTGCCAACAAAACGATGATAATGCTATAAACTACTTTTCTCTTCATATCAATAATACCTTATCCTTTTTTTACTCTCTCGTCTTGAAAAAGGGGTAGGAGAGAGAATTTATCTGTGCCATATTTCCCAGGCGGCAAAGGCCTGAAGAAGCAACATTTCAAGACCGTTTTTAACAACGGCACCCTGTGCTTCTCCCTTTTTCATGAAAAGGGTTACGTTTGGATTATATAACAAATCGTAGAGCAAATGGTTTGGAGTCAGCAGCTCGTAAGGGATGTCGGGACAGAAATCGACTTTGGGAAACATACCGACAGGAGTACAGTTGACAATGACCGTATATTCCGCCATGATTTCGGGGGTCAGTTCCTCGTAGGTCAGTACGCCGTCCGCTTTGCGGGTGCGCGAAACGAACACACTCTCGATTCCCAGATTCTTAAGACCGTGATAAACAGCCTTCGACGCTCCGCCGGTGCCTAAAATCAGGGCTTTTTTGTGATGAGACTGCAACAGAGGTTGTATGGATTGGGTAAATCCGATGATGTCGGAGTTGTATCCCACCAACTTTATTTTACCTTTCGGTTGGCGGATAATTTTGATTACATTCACCGCACCGATTTTCGCCGTGTCGGGGTCCAACTCGCTCAAGAAGGGGATGACTTGTTCCTTGTAAGGAATAGTGACGTTCAGACCACACAGGTTGGGATTTGCTTCAATCACTTCCGTGAATTCGTCGATTTTGGGAATCTCGAAGTTCACATATTCTGCATTGATATCTTCGGACTTGAATTTCTCGTTGAAATATCCGATGGAGAATGAATGTCGGAGCGGGTAACCGATTAAACCATATTTTTCCATGATACGAACGGATTAAATTAATCAATCATTGTAATTCGTTATTTTGTTGCGGTGTAAAGCGTGCAGATACCGAATGTGAGCCGTCGGAAATGGACTTTGCTGAATCCGGCGCGTGCGATGACTTCCTTCATGATTTCCCCTTGCGGAAAAACCTTGATGGTGTCCGGCAGATAACGGTAGGCACAGTTGTCTTTGGAGAGCAGTTTGCCCAACAATGGGATGACGGCTTTGGAGTAGACGGCAAACAGTTGCTTCATCGGGAAGCGGTCGGGGGTGGTAAGCTCTAAAATCACGAGATGTCCTCCCGGTTTCAGTACCCGACACATTTCGGAAAGCCCTTTGTCAAGGTCCTCGAAGTTGCGGATGCCGAATGCTACGGTAATGGCGTCAAAGTCATTGTCGGCAAAAGAAAGAGAAGTGCAGTCCTCCCGGGCAAAAGAGATTTTGTCCGAGAGTCCCGCTTTCTTTACTTTTTCGCGTCCCACGTTCATCATACCTTCCGAGATGTCCGTGCCGATTAGTTCGGCAGGTTGCAGTTTGCGGCAGGCAAGGATGGCGAAATCTCCCGTGCCGGTTGCCACGTCCATCATGCGCTGCGGCTGGAAAGGGTGCAGCCAGGCAATGGCTTTGCGTCGCCAACTGCGGTCGATGCCCAAAGAGAGGGCGTGGTTCAACCTGTCGTAAGCGTGGGCGATGTTGTCGAACATACGCTCCACCTGCTCGCTCTTTTTCCCCTCCTTGTCGTAAGGTTTGATATGTTGCTGTGGGTAGTCCATTTCTTGTTTTCGATGGCGATTGACGGCTGCTGCTTAACCGTTAATCATGGATGAAACGTTCTTTTCGATACGCTCGGCGATGTTGCTTGTATCTTCTTTCACAAATTTCTCGCCGGTGATGTTTTCGTACAATTCGATGTAGCGGTCGCTGATGCTCTGCACGATAGCCGGTGTCATTTCGGGTACCTGCTGACCCTCTTTGCCCTGGAATCCGTTTTCCATCAGCCATTCGCGTACAAATTCTTTGGAAAGCTGTTTCTGCGGCTCGCCTTTCTCAAAGCGTTCTTGGTAGCCTTCGGAGTAGAAATAGCGACTGGAGTCGGGCGTATGGATTTCGTCCATCAGATAGATGGTGCCGTTGTGCTTGCCGAATTCGTATTTCGTGTCGACAAGAATCAGTCCGCGTTCCGCAGCGATTTCCGTACCGCGTTTGAAGAGAGCCAATGTATATTTTTCGAGCACCTCATACTCCTCGGGAGTAGCCAGTCCTTGTTTCAGGATTTCCTCTTTGGAGATGTCTTCGTCGTGCAGTCCCATTTCGGCTTTGGTAGTCGGGGTGATGATGGGTTCGGGGAATTTTTCGTTCTCACGCATTCCCTCCGGCAACTTCACGCCGCATATTTCGCGTACGCCGCTTTTGTAGGCACGCCATGCGCTGCCACAGAGGTAGCCGCGTACAATCATTTCGACCGGAAAACCTTCGCACATCACGCCCACCGTAACCATCGGGTCTGGAGTGGCCAGTTTCCAGTTCGGGCAGATGTCGGTAGTGGCGTCGAGGAATTTGGCTGCAATCTGGTTCAGCATTTGTCCTTTGTAGGGAATACCTTCGGGCAGTACTACGTCAAAGGCCGAAATGCGGTCGGTTGCTACCATGACGAGTTTTTCGCCGTTGATGTTGTACACATCGCGCACTTTTCCGTGGTACACGCTTTTCTGTCCCGGAAAGTTGAAATCTGTTTTTGTTAATGCTTTCATTGTCTTATCTGTAATTACAAATTATTAGTTTCGTTTTTCCGTCTCTCCCGTTCGGCTTTCGCTTCCTTGTCGAATTTCTCATAAGCGTCTACGATGCGTTCCACCAGTTTGTGGCGCACGATGTCTTTCCGGTTCAGTTCGACAAAACTGATGCCTTTCACCCCTTTCAGTATGCGGAGTGCCTGCACCAGTCCCGAAGTTTGCGAGGCGGGCAGGTCGATTTGTGTCATGTCTCCCGTCACAATCATTTTGGTGTTCATGCCCATACGGGTGAGGAACATCTTAATCTGTTGGGCGGTGGTGTTCTGCGCTTCGTCGAGAATCACGACTGCGTCGTTCAGTGTGCGTCCGCGCATGAAGGCCAGCGGGGCAATCTGTATGATGTTCAGTTCCATGTATTCCTTTAACTTGGCGGCGGGTATCATGTCCTGAAGCGCATCGTACAGAGGTTGCAGGTAAGGGTCTATCTTGTCTTTCATGTCGCCGGGCAGGAAGCCGAGTTTCTCTCCCGCTTCTACGGCGGGGCGGCTGAGGATAATTTTTTTGATTTCTTTGTTCTTCAACGCCCGTACGGCAAGGGCGATGGCGGTGTACGTCTTTCCCGAACCTGCGGGGCCGATGGCGAATACCATATCGTTCTTGGCGAATCCTTCCACAAGTTTCTGCTGGTTTTCGCTTCGGGGGATGATGGGCTTTCCCGTGACGCTGAACACAATCACGTTGCTGCTCTGTTCCGTTTGTGGAGCATTCCCTTTTATGATGTCGATGATGACTTCTTCTTTCAGCGCGTTGTATTGGGCGCAGTATTTTTCGAGTTTGGTGATGTTTTCTTCAAAGGCGCACATCTCTTCCTCATCGCCCAGCACTTTGATGACATTGCCACGGGCAACGATGCGCAGCTTTGGATATAAAGCTTTAATTAACTGTATGTTGGCGTTGTTTACGCCGTAAAAAATAACAGGATCAACATCCTCAAGAACAATTGCTTTCTCTATCATTCAATCGTATTAAAGAAAAAAATTTCTGCAAATTTAATGAAACGTTTTGGATTCTCCGGTTGTTTGGGCGATGAATTTTACTGCATTTTACACGCATCTCCCCGTTATCGGGCGGTGATGTGGAAACATCCCTGCTTCAACTCATATTTCACGTAGCATTTTTCCGCCTTCCGCAAGTCTCTTAAAACCTCAGACAGAACGAGTTTCAGTGTGTCCGCGCTTACGTCTTGCAGAGGGCGTCCGTCTTTGTCCTCTACCTTTTTGAAGCGTTTCCAACTGATGTCGAACGTAGCCCCGAAGCAGTGTGCCGAGTTTGCCGAAGCGTTTCTGTTGCGGCGGCGAAGGCGGGCTACATCCTTTTCGGTGCGCAACACCGAGGTGACGATTACCCGGTTCGGATTCAGCCCTTTGGCGGTGAGCGAGTCGAGGAAGTTGGCGCCAATCGTATCGAGCAACACGGCGGCACGGGGCACGAGATAGGGGATGGAGTGTGTCAGGGAGTCTACGGCATACAGTTCGTTGCCGGTAATATGCGTGAGTTTCTCTTTCATCGCTTCCGCCGCTTCGCGGTCGGCAGGCGGGGGGAGGCCGATGGTCTTGGCGGCTTTCAGGTGTGCGTCGTTCAGGTCGGGGAAAGAGCGTTTGTAGCTGACTACTCCACGGATGTTGCGCGGTTCGTTCAGTTTCAGCGACATATCTTTCTTTTTGCAGCCCGAAGTGAAGGCGGTGGCTCCTGCAAGCAGCAAAAACAGGGATAAGGTACGGAGTTTGTGTATCGTCATTTTCTGTTTTTGCCCGCAAAGGTATATGAAAAACATCGGAATCTCTTGGGTTTACGGAAATAATTCCTGCCGGTATGGCTTTTCTGCCGGTTGCCTGTCGGGATGCGGTTCGTTGGGCAGATTGATTGCGTTCCACTGTAGTTGTCTTTGCGGAACACTATAGTGGAACGCAAGGGAAACTATAGTGTTCCGTTCGTCCCACTATAGTGGAACGAAAAAGGAATAGGGAGAAAAGGCGGTCTGGACGGGCAACGAACCGGATGCTGTTTGAACGCGGATGCGGAATCACGAAGGCGTATGCGTTTTCCGAATATGTCAGGTTTGTGGGGGTAATACAAAGATAAATTAGGATAAAATGACTACTTTTGCAGGCGAAAATCAAAAAAACGAGGAATTAGCGTGCAAAGGTATTTTATTTATTTGGCTTACGACGGGACCAACTATCATGGTTGGCAGATTCAACCGAACGGAATCAGTGTGCAGGAATGCTTGATGAAGGCACTTTCCACCTTTCTGCGCCACGAAGTCGAGGTGGTCGGAGCAGGCAGGACGGATGCGGGCGTACACGCCTCCTTGATGGTTGCCCATTTTGAATCCGAAGCGCCGTTGGACACGGATGTTGTTGCGGACAAGTTGAACCGTCTGCTTCCGCCGGATATTTCCGTTTACCGGGTGCGCCGGGTCGCACCGGACGCGCACGCCCGTTTTGATGCCACGGCGAGGACGTACAAGTATTATGTGACCACCGCGAAGCATCCTTTCAACCGTCAGTATCGCTGCCGTGTTTTCAGCCCGTTGGATTATGAAAAGATGAACGAGGCGGCACGCGTCTTGTTTGAATATACCGATTTTACGAGTTTCAGCAAACTGCATACGGACGTCAAGACAAATATCTGCCACATCACCCAAGCCGAATGGACGCAGGAAGATGCTTCCACCTGGGTATTTACCATCCGTGCCGACCGATTTTTGCGCAACATGGTGCGTGCGATAGTGGGTACGCTCATTGAAGTGGGGCGTGGAAAACTGTCTGTCGAAGGCTTCCGCCGGGTTATCGAACAGCAAGACCGTTGCAAGGCGGGCACTTCCGCACCCGGCAATGCTCTTTTCCTGGTCAATGTAGAGTATCCCGAAAGCCTGTTTGCAGGCAGCCGTCCGTAAATGACAAATCCGAATCGTAATTATAATAAATCTCCTTATGTGGTTATTATTGGCTTTTCTCTCGGCAACCTTGCTGGGATTTTATGATGTGTTCAAAAAGAAATCGCTGAAAGACAATGCGGTGCTTCCTGTTCTGTTTCTGAACACACTCTTTTCCAGTCTTATCTTTCTTCCGTTTATTCTGCTCTCCGCCTGTCGGCCCGCGTTGCTTGGCGACACGATATTCAACGTTCCGGTGGCGGGGTGGGAACAGCATAAATATATCATCGTCAAGTCGTTCATCGTATTGTCTTCCTGGATATTCGGTTATTTCGGTATGAAGCATCTGCCTCTCACCATCGTAGGCCCGATTAATGCCACGCGTCCGGTGATGGTGTTGGTGGGAGCCATGCTTGTGTTTGGCGAGCGGCTGAACCTCTATCAATGGATTGGGGTGCTGCTGGCTATCGTCTCCTTCTTTATGCTGAGCCGTTCGGGGAAGAAGGAGGGTATCGACTTCAAGCACGACAAATGGATATTCTTTATCGTACTGGCAGCCGTGGCAGGCGCCGTCAGCGGCTTGTACGACAAATATCTGATGAAGCAGTTGAATCCGATGCTGGTGCAGTCCTGGTACAATGTTTATCAAGTTTTCATCATGTGTCCCGTTCTGCTGCTGCTTTGGTGGCCGAAGCGGAAGTCTACCACCCCGTTCCGTTGGGAGTGGACGATTCTTCTGATTTCCATCTTCCTTTCGGCGGCAGACTTTGCTTACTTCTACGCACTGAGCTATGACGATTCCATGATTTCCATCGTTTCGATGGTGCGTCGCGGCAGTGTCATCGTCTCCTTCATTTTCGGAGCTCTTTTCTTCCGTGAAAAGAATTTAAAAAGTAAAGCGATTGACCTGATACTGGTGTTAATCGGAATGATATTCTTATATTTGGGAACTAAATAAATGTTGAAATGAAAATGAATAGACTTTTTATCGCCATATGTTTCTCGGTAGCCGGACTGTTTTCGTCGGCTGCTCTTGGAGCGCAAGAAGCCAAAACGTTGTTTATCAATATGCCCGATTCCTTGAGCCCTTTGCTGACAAAGGTCAATCGTGCCGACTGCATTGATTTTCTGGAAAGCAAGATGAAAGCCCGCGTGGAGAACCGCTTCGGGAAAAAGTCGGAAATGACCGAATTGGGTAAAGATTACATTCGTCTGCAAATATCCCCGCAGACCACGTGGCAGATGAAAGTGCTGGCTCTGAACGATACGGCAAGCGTTGTCTGTACCGTTTCCACCGCTTGCGCTCCTGCCTGCGACAGTACTGTCCGTTTTTATACGACCGACTGGAAACCGTTGGACGGGACACCGTTCCTCACCCTGCCCGCAGCATTGGATGATTTTCTCCACGCCCCCGATTCGGCCGATGTCTATGCTTTTGACGAAGCGCGCCGTTCGGCGGATGTGCTCCTGATGAAAGCCGATTTCAATAAAGACAATACGGAACTGACCGTCACACTTACCACTCCCGACTATATGTCAAAAGAAACGGCAGAGAAACTGAAACCGTTTCTCCGCCGTCCCTTGATTTATCGTTGGAAGAACGGGACTTTCAATTGAAAGTCCTCTCTTTCCGTCTTCTCTTATTCGTTAGCCAGACACTCGTTGATAAACGCTACCATCTCCGGTGTGTGTGCTTCTACGCTTTGAAGCAGTTTGAATTGTGCTTTGGTACGCACCAGGTTGTGTTCCGGATACTTAATCTTGTAGTAAGTATCTCCATTGATGTAGTCGGCAAGGAAACGCACGCATTGCATATAGGGGAACAAGGCTGCCGCATACGGAAGATTCTCTATTTCAATCGGTGTCAGGAACGATTTGGCTCCTTTCAGATAGCCTTTGGTGAAGGCTTTGAAGATTTCCATATTGAAGTTTACGCGGTCGAGGTCTTTGTCATCTTCGTCGCCGGTGTTGGCTCCTGTGCGTAGGAAGTCACCGTAGTCGGAGAAAATGAAGCTCGGCATAACCGTATCCAGGTCGATGACGCAGAGCACCTTGCCTTCTTCGTCAAACATCATGTTGTTTACTTTCGTGTCGCAGTGGCATACCCGTTTGGGCAGTTTGCCTTCGCGGTACAAGCGTTCGGCTTTGCACATTTCGTCTGCACGTTTTTCTATTTCGTCCAGGAAATACTGCACTTCCGCTACCCGTCCGGCAGCATTGGCGGCAACGGCTTCACGCAGTTGTTGCAGACGGAATTCCATGTTGTGGAAATCGGGGATGGTCTCGCCCAAAGTCTCCGGAATGTCCGCCAGCATCGCCTGGAAGTTTCCGAAAGCCTCGCCGGCATAGTTGGAATATTCGGGATTTACGGTTTCGTATGTCTTGGCGCGCGGAATGAATACCATCACACGCCAATAGCTGTCGCCGTCAAACCAATAAGTCTTGCCCTCTTCCGCTTCAACGAAAGACAACACTTTACGGTCGATGTCCGACTCTCCTGCTTCTGCCAGTTTCTTGCGTATATGTCCTGTGACAGCCGCTATGTTGGATTGGAGCATTTCCACATTTTGGAAAATAGCGTGGTTGATACGTTGCAACACGTAGTCGGGAGCATCTGCTTCCTTCGTGTTCACTTTGTATGTATCATTGATAAGTCCTGCTCCCAACGGTTTGATTTCTTCTACCGTACCCTGAACTTTGAATTTCGCAACAATGTTAGATAAATCTTTCATGGATCTTTTCTTTAAAATTTATAATAAGGTTACTGATAATCGTATTTGGCTGCTTCGTTAGCCTGGCCTGCCGAACGGACGGGTACTAAGGTGAATCCCCAGTTGTATTCGCGGTTGGCGGGAATCTGATGGAAAGGTTCCGGACGCGCACCCCAACTGTCGTATCCGCCTACTCCTTGCTGTTTCATGTCTACGCACACTTCTACAAAGTCTCTCGGGGTGATGTCATTCACGTGATGCATTCTTCGCAATACGTTACGGGCTGCTTTTTCATCATGATTGGCAACCTCTTCCGGAGTGAAGTTGTTCCATTGGTAGGGGTGGGGCAGAGCTTCTTCCGAGTCGAAGTCTTCGATAGAGTTGCGGAGCGCGTTGAAACCGATAAGACTGTCAGCCACGATGGCCAGTCCGTTGCCTTTGTCGGGCGACAAGGCAATCCAGCGGGTGTCTGTATGGTGTCCGTTTTCCTGCGGGCGAACATAATTGAAATACATCTTGTCGGCCGTTGTCTTGTAAACTCCGACCAGCGTGCCGTGGTTGCGGTCGATGTAGTTCTCTTCCGGTCCGCGACCGAAGTACTGTACGTTATTCATCTGAGCCGGCAGACGGAAACGTACGCCGATACGGGGAACTTCCAGTTTGGAGGCTGCCTTGCGTGCCGCATCGCTTCCGGGGGTGAAAGTAGCCATACGCGTAGCTTCGGAAACTTCGGTTTCTGCCGCCTGCATATTTGTAGAGGTAAATGTAGCGTTTACATTGACTACGCCGCTCGGATAAATCTTATAAGTTACTACATACAGATTGCCGGCAGCCAACAGGTAATTCACTTTCAATGAAACGACTTTGCCTTCGGTAGTCATGCTGGCGTCTGTCACATGGAAGTTCTTGCTCGATTGTTTCCATACTTGCAGACGCTTGGGAGCACCGTTTCCGTAATCGTTGTCGTTCGGGGCGCGCCAGAAGTTCGGCTGGATACCGAATCCGTCTTTGAAATACTCGGTTCCGTCTACTTTGTAAGAAGTCACCAATCCGCTTTTCTTGTTGAATACGAAATTGACTTTGGAAGATGAGGCAATCAGTTCATCTCCTTGTGCCGATGTTTTCAATGCGGGACCACTCACTTTGTATGTTCCTTTCTGGGCGTGGATAGGGAGTTGGAACTGGTCGTATGCAATTTCATATCCTACTGGAATCAGAGGTTCAGGCTCGGTGGTTGTCACGCTGAAATTGACAAAATATTCGGTTCCCGGCTGTGCTTTCAGACCGTTTACCGGCACAGTGAACTCTTTGGATGCTTGCGGAGCGATGTCCAAAGAAACTTTTCCTCTCTTTATGTTCTTACCGTTGGCAACGATATTGTAATGAATCTGATACTTTTTCAGATTGGTGAAGTAGAAACGGTTGGTAATCTTGAATTTGCCGGATGCGGCATCGGTTGCTTCAAAGCCTACATTCTGATGAACATATTTCACTTCGGCCATTGCCGGATGCGGTCCGCGATCGGGATTGACAAGACCGTTGCAAAGGAAGTTACCGTCGCTGGGCATATCCACGCCGAAGTCGCCGCCGTAAGCCCAGTATTCTCTTCCGTTCTTATCTTTTTGAAGGATACCTTGATCCACCCAGTCCCAGATATATCCGCCCTGCAGGTTCGGATACTTATAGATGGCCTGCCATTGTCCCCACAGGTTTCCGGTGGAGTTACCCATAGCGTGCGCATATTCGGACGGTGCTATTGGACGGTCGCTGCCGCTCTTTCCTATACTTTCCAGCCAGCTTTCACCCGGATATTGGGGTACGTACATATCGGAGTTCCATTCCCATTGGGCACGTTCGTAGTTGACGGGGCGTGCCATGATGTCTTTGTCCGCCTCTTTCACCCAAAGGTAAGTCTGATAGAAGTTATATCCGTTTCCGGCTTCATTACCCAATGACCAGAAAGTGACACTCGGATAATTCTTGTTGCGTTCGAACATATTGATGGTGCGGTCCATGTGCGGTTTCAGCCATTCGGGATTATTGCCCAATGAGCCGCCTTTGCGGAGGTCGTAATACATTCCGTGGCTTTCGATGTTCGCCTCGTCATACACATACAATCCGTATTCGTCGCAGAGTTCATAGAAACGGCGGTCTTGCGGATAGTGGCAGAGACGCACACTGTTCAAGTTGTGCTGTTTCATGAGTTCAAAGTCGCGGCGCATCAGTTCTTCTGTCACATAGTGTCCTGTTGCCGGGTTGTGCTCATGGATGTTGACACCTTTCAGTTTCAACGGCTGGCCGTTGATAAACAGACATACATAGGGTTTGCCGTTTGCCGCTATCTGTTCGGTAGGTTTGATTTCGATGCGGCGGAAACCAACGTTGAAAGGTACTATTTCTACAAACTTGTCTCCGTCTTTGATATACATCAGCAACTTGTAGAGGTTGGGTTGTTCGGAAGTCCACGTTTTTACGTTGGGGACATTCACCTTTATTTCATTAAAACAAGGAATCGTTTGGTTGGCACGGATAGCCGTGTTCATTTCGGAGCCGGCAATTTCTTTATCCGTTTTCGGGTCAATCACCTTGTATCCGATTGTATAATTCTTAGATGTTTCCGAAGTATTGTTGCGTACATCCATTGCCAGGCGGAAAATACCGTTTTTGTAAGTATCGTCCAGCGTAGATGTAACGCGGAAGTCTCTGATTGCCACTTTGGGTTGTGAATAGATATATACATCACGCTCAATACCACTCATGCGCCAGAAGTCCTGACATTCGAGGTAAGAGCCAGTGCTCCAACGGAATATTTTCAGAGTCAGCACGTTCTTTCCCGGTTTCACATACGGGTTGATTAAAAATTCGGCAGGATTCTTGGAATCTTCGCTATATCCCACTTCTTTGCCGTTGATGTAAACATACACACCCGATTTGGCTCCTGCCAAGTGCAGGTAAATGTCTCTTCCGTCCCAATCGGCAGGAATGTCAATGTCGCGGCGATATACGCCGACCGGAGTCGCTTCAGGCAAGAGGGGCGGCTGCGGGTTGCGGGCTTTGAATTCATAGCCGTGATTGGTATAGATGGCTATTCCGTGTCCTTGCAGTTCCCAGTTGCCGGGCACTTGGATGTTGTGCCATGCGTCTGTGCTGGTATTGGGGTCGGTAATGTTGTCGGGAAGGTTTTTGTAAGAATCTACAAAGTAAAACTTCCATGTTCCATTTAGCAACCGGTAGTATTTGCTTCGTTCGTATTTGCCGCTCATGGCATCGTTCCGGTTGTCATACGTCATAAACGAAGAGCGGGGATACTCTTTATTGACTGCTACTACCTGTACATCTTGCCAATAAGGTTTTTTCACATTATCAGCCGTTGCATGGGTGGGCATTAAGGAGAGTACTCCCATGACAATGTTGGTTAATAAAAAGGAATGTGATCGAAATTTCATGTTTTTCAATATTGGTTTTGTTTTCTTTTTTACTTCACTTTAATATGGTCAAATCCTTCTCCATATACCCCGATAACCGCGCTTTGCGAGACAAAGGCTTTCGGGTCGATGTCTTTGATTAACCGGAAGATAATGGTAGATTCCCGTTTCTTGGCTAATACAAACATCATTTTCTGTTCTCGTCCTGTGTAGAATCCGGTTGCGTTGATAATGGTAACTCCCCGGTGCGGGTATTCGTTGATTCGTTTTCCTATTTCCTCATATTTATTGGAAATGATGAAAAACTGCACAGACTGCCGGGCGCTGTTTACTACCTGGTCGAGTACGAAACTACAAATATAAAGAGTTACGAATCCATACACTACTTTTTCCCAGTCTTTTAAGACAAAATAACTGGATGATATGATAATCATATCACAGATTAAGACGACTCTTCCTAATGTGATGTCCCGGTACTTGTTGATAATGGCTGCAATGATATCCGTTCCTCCGGTGCTACCGTTTGCCGAAAAGGCAACCCCGATACCGCCGCCGCAGAAAGAGGCTCCGATGACACAGGCCATGAAAGGCTGGTCTTGAAGAAGGCTGGCACCTCCTGCCAACTTTTGGATAACCGACAGAAAGAATGTCAGGGTGAAAACCCCGAAAATTGTTTTGATGCAGAATTTCAGCCCCAAGAGTTTGAGTGCCAATAATAGCAGAAAGAAGTTGATGGTGAAGTATGTATATTGGACGGGAAAACCGGTGCCCCAGAATATGATAGAAGCAATGCCCGCTACTCCCCCGGTGGTGATATCATTAGGAAGTAGGAAAACTGTCCAGCCGATACCATATAAAATCATGCCGATGGCAATCATTACGTAATCTTTGGCTTCACGGATAATATTCTGTTTGGAAGGTTTGAGAATTGCTGTTTTCATAACCTGCAATGATGATGTTCTGATAAGATATTCAAGCACGAACCTACGAACAATCCGGCTTTCTTTCGAAAGAAAGCCGGATTGTTGCGCAGCGTCCGTGCAAAAAAGGAAAATATGATTTGTTATTTTACAAAAGCGTGACGATAGCCCTGTATCTTGTTCCAACTTCCGCGAGTGAAATCGGGAACTTCAACCGGAGCCGAATTGTTTTCGATTGAAATACGGGTAAGTTCAGCCATGCAACACCATTCTGCAAGGTCATAAACGTCCATATCCAACGGCAGACCGTTCTGCAAGCAGTAAGCCAAGCGATAATCCATGATGAAGTCCATACCACCGTGACCGCCTACTTTCTTGGCTGTCTCTTCCAATTCTACGTGGATGGGGTGTTTGTATTTGTCCATCAATGCTTTTCTTACATCAGCAGGTACGGAGCCGTGTGCGTTCAGATTTTCGTGGTTGGGCACATCGTCCGATTTCACTTGTGACGGTCTCAGGCAGTATTCCTGAGTCGGATATTTGCTTGCGTAACCGTCTGCACCTACTATCTGATACATACGGCTGTAGGGGCGGGGAGTCATTACGTTGTGTTGAATCAACATAGTCTTGCCGTTTTCAGTGCGAATCAAAGTTGAAGTCTGGTCACCGTTCTGGAAATCGGTCACCTCTTCGCCTGTCTGCTTCTTGATATAAGCCGGACCGTTCAGGGCTTTCGTATCCATAGATACCAAAGTTTTCATGCGGTCTCCACGGTGGATGTCAAGTAATTGGCAAGCCGGGCCCATACCGTGAGTAGCGTAAACGTCGCCACGGAATTTGTGGTTGTAGTCCATACGCCAATTGTTCCAGTATGTACCCCAGAAGTCTTCCAGGTTGTGGATATAAGCACCTTCTACATGGAGCACTTCACCGAATACACCTTGTTGTGCCATGTTCAGAGAAGTCAGTTCGAAGAAGTCATATACACAGTTCTCCAACTGCATACAGTGCTTGCGAGTCTTTTCCGACGTATTGATTAACTGCCAGATTTCGTCCAGCGTCATTGCGGCAGGTACTTCGATAGCTACGTGTTTGCCGTGTTCCATTGCGTAAACGCCCATTTCCGTATGGTGTTTCCAGTCTGTTGCGATGTACACGAGGTCGATGTCTTCACGTTCGCAAAGTTGTTTCCATGCATCTTCCGAACCGCTGTAAGATGCTGCTTCGGGCAGACCGGCATTTTTCAGAATTTCCTGTGATTTTTCCACACGTTCGGGAAGAAGGTCGCACAAAGCTACGATTTTAGTTCCCGGGATGTGTGTCCAGCGTGCGACGGCACCGGGACCACGCATTCCTAATCCGATGAAACCGACGCGTACGGTATCAATTTTAGGAGCAACGAGTTGGATTACATCCTCTTGACCGGCAGGGCGGGCAGGAGTTTCTACTTGGATAGGAGCAAATGCTTCTTGAGCTTTTTGCTGTGAGGTGCAGCTAATGTGGCAAGTTAACAAAAGGCCGAGTGCTGCGACTGTGAATAACTTTTTCATCATGTTTTTAAAAATTTTGAAATAGGGGGTTATTTGTCGTTTCTCATTTGATGGGTCAAAAGTAGTAATTAATTAGACAATAACGTGTATCTGTAGGCAATAATTTTATTTTTATTCGTGTTGCAGGCCGAATATCCATATATAATAAGGAGAAAAGCAAAATTACTTGTTGTTGCATATGGGGGGCAACAACAAGTAATTTGCAGTGTTAAGTTTATATCCCCCTTAGTTGAGAGGCACTCGTTTTCCGTCTGCCTGCACGGCAAATACTTTCGCATTTGTCATGGAGATGGATGCCGGAACATCGAATGTGAAGGAGTTGGAGAAATAGAGGATTTTTCCGTTCTCGCTTCTTTCGCGTACTTCAAACGCAACAGCTTCTTCTCCGTTTTGAATGCTGACCGCATTGCCGGAGATGGTGGCGCTTATTGCTTTCGTGATTTTTACATTGTTTTGGAATTGTGTGTAGTACCCTACATCTCCGACTTCGTTGTAACGGTAATCGTTGGTGGGGAACTCACTCTTCTTTCTGTCCTCAATGTATTGGAAAGCGTGTTTCGGCTGTGGGTATTGCTCCATGAATCTTTTTGCTTCGTCAATCATGGGTTGGGTGACGGTGTATTGGAAGTCTCCATATTGGGAGATATTGGTGCTGACCGTTCCGAAGAATCCCCACATCTCGAAGAAGTCCGTCAGATTTTCGTTGGCAGCTTTGCTTGCCATCTTGGCGAATTCCAATTGCTTGCGTCCGGGGTCGTTCTCATAACTTGCTCCCACTTCTTCGCGCATGAGTTTGAAGAGTGTTTGCCAGAAGTTGGTTTTATATCCGCAGCGATGGTAATAATTCCACAATTGCCAATTCATGCGCATATGTACTTCGGTATCTTCGCCCTGGTGGGTGGCGTCGCCCATATTATACCACAGTTGTTTGTCGCGATATCTGGCGTTGGCAACCTCTACCAGTCCGTTGCCGCGTGATTTGTATTTGCCTAATTTGTAGATAATGAAGTTTGAGAACAGGTTGTTGGACGATTCCGTACATCCTGCCCAGTCGATGGCTTTTTGATGAATGTGTCCGATTTCGTGGGCGGGGCCCCATGCATTGTCCTCGGCGGCCATTACGTTGTCGTATAGCAGGATATTGCCTAAGTAAGTGTAGACGAATGCGATTCGGTAATCGGAGGCCCACATATAACTACCTTCCGGCGAAATGGCAAAGAGATGGTTGTTGAACTGGCTTGGGCGTACGTCGTCGATACCCATAAGTTCTTGTTCCCATCCGATGATGTTGTCCCACAGTTCGATGGCGGAAAGGATGTTGTTGCGCACGTGCTCCAGCATTTTTGTCCGGTGGAAGTAGAAGATGATGTTGTTTCCTCTTACTCCGAAGTATTTGTCGGTGGCTTTCGACAGCAATTCCGCATATTTGGCGTCCGTTTTGTGCTCTTTCAGGTCGAAGAAACCTGATACTTTTCCGCTACCCAACGGAATGTGTATCTTTATGGGAGCAGGCTTGGAAGTCAGGTCGCAGTTGTACATTACGAACAATTGTCCACGGTTGCGTACGGTGATTTTGTTGACACCTTGTTTCAGGTAGTAGATATCACCTGATGCGGCGGTCTGTACATAGGGAGCATCTTCCAGGAAATTGGTTCTTTCTTCTCCTACGCATTGAAGAGATACGTCTTGTCCGTGTGTGTCGCCTACAAGAACGATGATTTCATCGTTTTGTTCAACGGAGATTCCTGTCAGATTGTCCAGGCAACTGTAATGCTTGGTCATTAATTTGTTTGCCCATATATTGACATCGCTGTATGCTTCGTAGTTGCGTATGCGGAATTCCTTTTCCCATTCATCGTAGGTATTATTCTTTAAGGCTTCGGCAATGCGGATAAAATAACTATTGGGCAATGCTTGTATATCTTCATTGGTTATTCCGTTTTTCAATTCTGCACAGGTTATGTCTGTAAATACGGTCAATAGCTTATTTTCGAGGGTTTTATCGGTGTTTGTTTTAAAGAACTGCATTTCGTCGCAACTCACAAAGTTGCCCAATCCGCTTTTTACAACAAATTTGATTCCGGTAGCTTTTATGCTGTTTTTGAAAGAAACTTTGGATGGATTATTTTGCATTTTGAAGTCGTAGCTACCTTGCAGGGTATAGTTTTTTCTTCCTTCATCTGTAGAGGTATAAACTTCTACCTCTCCGAAATTTCCATTTCCAGAGCGTGTGTAATAGATGAAATAGTCTATTTCCGTATCACCTCTGAAATAGTATTCCAATGTTACGGGAAGTTGGGTATTGTTCCATAGACTGTGATAGTGTGACTCTGTTCCGTCAATCGTGAATTTTCCGTCATAGGATTTTTCGATACCGTATCCCGGTTGGTATTCGCTTGCTTTTCCGCCATAAGGTTTTATTTGAATATCTGCATCTACAACTACGTCGTTAGAGCCATATTGGGTAATAGTAATTGTATATTTACGAATGGGAGAAATCACATTGATGGTTGCTGTTCTTTTATCTCCGGTATTTTCTTGTATTGATACATTTATGTGGTCAGCAGATGGAAATGCAGTCAGCCACTTATCTGTATATACCACTTCCCATTCTTTGACGGAAAGCGTGGTGGTGACTGGTATGCTGAAACTTGTAGCTGATTTGTCTAATTCTTTGTTTAATGTTTCACTGGCTATTTCAAAGATATTTGTTGCATTGGCTTTATTATCGTCTTTGCAAGCTATCAGGATGACAAGTGACAGGCAGAATATGGTTTTGGATATAATGTGTATTAGTTTCATTCCGTTTCATTTTAAAAGGAAATGAATAGTATTCCTGTATAGAATAACTATTCATTTCGCATTTGTTTATTTAAAGATTAGAAAGAACTTACAGAGCGTATAAACTGAATTCACTCCATACGAAAAATGCACCACCTGTCCAGTTTTGTTTGCAGATAAAACGTATGCTCTTAAACGGAGACGTACTTTCCAGTTTGGTAGAGTTGAACACTTCCGCACTTCCGCCGGGAAGTGAATCGGCATCCCAGGCATATGACTTAAGTGGAGTGAATGTTTGTCCGTCATTGCTTGTTTCGACATCAAACCATGCTAATGCGGCGTTTCCATTAGAATCTCTGTTGGTATAAGAGAACATAAATGACGATATGGTGTTCGGTAAGTTGACTTGTACATAATGTTTTCCTTCTACCGCAACACTCCATGCACTATGGAAGAATGTTCCTATCTTTCCATCTAATACATTGGCCAATGGACCTTCGGAGGGCTCTTGAGCATTGGTAGATAGCATACTTGCTTCCAACGGGAATTTTGAATTTACTCCTAACAGGTAAGCATCGTTGTCTTTTTGGAATGTTTCAAGGCTGATGCTTTGCAAAACCAAAGGAAGTACGTAAGTATTCATATCTAATTCAGTAGTCTCCGTTCTGTTGACAGTGACGGTCAGATTAGCGGTTTTGTTACCTTTGCTGAAAGTTACTACACCATTGTTTTCCAATGTATATCCATTTTGTAATAGAGGATGATTTCCAGCCTTAGTCTCATCAACTCCGACTGTACAAGTGAAATCCCACTTATTCTCTATTTGCAGTTCTAACGGAATGGTCAGAGTGGTCGTACCTTTACCGCAATATTGAGCTTGTAATCCTTTTTTTGTAAAGGTAACAGACGGTATAATCACATTAGGTCTGACAATCAGTATATTCTGTGCACTGCTTACCGAATCTGTCTCACTTTTTAGAATTAACGGAATCACATAATCTTTTTCTGTATCAGCCAATTCATCAATGTTGTTTGTATGTAATGTCAGATTGACTTTTTTATATCTTTCGTTAGTATTGAAAAACATATCCTGTCCGGCTAATTCATAGCAATTTTCCGGTAATGCTTCAAGCGATAGACCGCGTGTTTCATTGTAAACCTTCAGTTCTTCTTTATTCATTGGACAAATGACAGCTTCCGCAGTTTTTTCCGGTGAAGTACCGTTTTTCATAATTGAAAGTTCGTAAGTAGAGTTTTCGCCCGTTTTGTAAATGGTTAAATCTACTATTCCATTTGTTTTCAGCATAAGTATTTTCTGAAAATCAGCTTGGAAGATAGCACTTTCATCAATATCTTCGCAAGCGGTGTTGATGGCTAATAATCCCAATAATAAGGATGATAAATATATTTTTTTCATGTTTGTAGACGTTTTATGAATTAATAACCGGGTGACTGTACCATTTGAGGATTTTTGTACACTTCATTGTAGAATACAGGAGCAATGTACATTCTGTTTTCCCATGCATACGGTTGCGGAACCTTCACGCGTTGGTTATATTCCTCAAAAGTGGGGTTCACCTTTGCTTCTGCATTCAGACCTTCGCGTTTTCCGGCAGCAAGATATTTAGGACCCTCTACCCAACGACGGATATCGAAGTAACGATGGCCTTCTCCCCATAATTCGATGAAGCGTTCATTGCGTACCCAATCCATCAATGTCATATCTTTGCTGATGTCCTCTTTGGTCAGTGCGGGTACTCCTGCACGTTCGCGTATGATATTCAGGTTGTCTAATGCACCATCATTACCCAGTGCAGCTTGGCATTCGGCCAGGTTAAGGTATAATTCAGCCATTCTGATGAGTGGTTTGGGTTTATGTTGCAGGTTCCAACTGTTGTTTGCCGACAGATTCAGGTTCGGTTGGATATACTTTTGGCACAAGAAACCTGTTACGCAATGGTCTCTGTTGAATAATTCAGGATTGTATCCTTGCTTTTCTCCATTTCTTAACTCTAATTTTAAAGGTTGGCCGGCACATAGTGTAGACGAAAAATCACCGCCGTTGAATGCAATCCATGCATAATAGCGTGGTTCGCGTGCTATATTAATATTTATGATATCTTCACGGTCGGAAATACCTGCACTTTTTAACCAGTCTTCTTTTGCGTAGAATGTTTCGTCTTTTTCGGGAAGTTTTCCGTTCTTCGTATAGAAATGTTCTATTGTATAGAGGAAAGGTGAAATTCCACTATATCCGCTATACCAGTTACCACCGTTCAACTTCAATACACGTGTCGGAATGGAAGCTATATAATTATCGTCGGTGGCGTTCAATCCCCATATTGTTTCTTTATTTCCTTCGCTGGGTCTCATTTGGGTGACATATCGCATCAGAAGTACCTTTTTGGCAAATGCTTCCCCTTCCGGTGTGGATGTATTAATACCGGGAATGTAAGGTAGAGGTACATTCTGTTCGGCATATTTTTCTTCATTCCTATAAAGGTCGTTTCCGTTGCTTAGAGCAGCATCTATTGCCTCTTCACAGGCTTTTTGGGCACGTACCCATTTTTCTCTGCTATAGGTTTTGCTGACTAATTCTTTTCCATAACCGGGAGTCTCAAAATTTTTATTTTGCCATTCGGGGTAAGGGAAACTACCGTTCCATAGCGGGGAGGCTGCATACATTAATACACGTGCTTTCAGGGCTTTTGCTATGACAGTTGTAGCACGTCCCCATTCGCTGACATCTTTTGTACGGGTATCGGGAAGTCCGCTTCGGATAGCATCCTCCAACATATTTACAATCCACTCTGTTACATAGTCGTAGTGTGAACGGCCGTTGTAACTTGCATTTGGTGTGTCTTGCGGTATGTAGGAGTCGGTGATTGGGCAAGGGCCATAGAAACGGAGCACTTCAAAATGATAATAAGCAAGCAGGAATTTAGCTTCGGCGCTCCATTCGGTGCGTTGCTGTTCTGAAATACCTCGTGCGTTTTCTAATTCTTGCAAGAACAGGTGCGTTTGTCCGACAAACCGATAGAACGATCCCCAACGATGGTCTATCAAGTTCTGTGGTGTATTTAGATTGTATGCTACTTTATGAGCTGCGTGTCCCCATAATTCGGGCAAAGCATATTCGTCTGTACTGGCTTCCGAGTCAGTATAAGACATCGGACTTCTCACTCCTGCATAGCATGAATAGAGGAAACCGAGAGTAGATTCGGCATCTTGAGTCGCATCCGAAAGTCCGGGTTGCTCAACAGGAACTACATCCAGAAAATCGCATGAACTGACTATTCCGCACATTGCCATAGCAAATGCGCTGCTCCATAATTTTATGTTTTTAAGTAGTCTCATAATTCTAATAAATGTTTTTCAGGTTAAAAATTCAGTTGTAATCCAATATTAAACGTTCTTTGTAACGGATATTTGTACCATTCCAATTCCGGGTCCCAATCTTTGAATGGTGAGAATACTGCCAGGTTGTCGCCTGTAAGATAAACACGACCGTGTTTGAAACGGTAACCTAATTCCAAAGTCTTGAACCGTAGGAAATTTCCATTGCGCATCCAGTATGTGCTGGTTTGCTGGTTGTTTGCTACGCTACTGTTGGTTAATCCTAAACGGGGATATTTGGCATTCGGGTTCGGATTGGCTTCCGTCCAATAGTCATCGGCGATGAATTGGAAAATATTGCGGTCTGTTTCACCGAAAGGATGGATACCGGATACAAATATTTTACGCATGGCAGAACCGTTGAAGAATACGCCAAAGTCGAATTTTTTATAAGTGAGGTTAAGACCGAAACCATATTGGATACGTGGAGTTTTTCCATATTCGGAAATCAATGCTTTATCGTAGGAGTCGATAACACCGTCGCCGTTCAAATCGCGGTATTTGATATCTCCGGGTTGAGGAGTACTACCGAGGTTTTGTGCAGGGCTGTTGTCAATTTCTTCCTGGCTTTGGAACAATCCTTCTGCTATGTATCCATAGGAAGCAGCGAGGGAGTGTCCTGTACTGATTTGCCATTTGTACGGATAAATCGGTTCATCCAGATTTTCATATCTGTTTTGAGTATATGTGAAGTTTGTGCGTACATCCATTGACAAATCTTTTGTGATTTGCTGGTGGTAGTTGCTGCTGAATTCAAATCCCCAGTTGCTCACTTCTCCCATGTTTTTCCACGGTTTGGCTGTGTAATATCCCAGTGATTCGGGCCATGCTTCACGGTGAATTAGGATGTTGTAGCGGCGTTCGTGGAAATAGTCGGCAGTAATGTTCCAGTTTCTGAATAAATTCAAATCAAGACCGATGTCAAATTTCCGTGAACGTTCCCATCCGCCGTTGACAACACCGTATTGATTGACGAAAGGTCCTTTTTTAGTTGTATTCCAATCTTCTCCGGTAGTGAAGCCTACGCTTCCCAAACTGAATGAGTCGATATACAAGAAGTGAGGAGAGTTGGCAATCAGACCTGTTTCATCACTACCTACAAGACCCAAAGAAGCTCTTATCTTCATGTTGTCGACTGTATTCTTGAGGGGTTCGAAAAATGGTTCATTGCTGATTACCCATCCTAAAGAAGCAGCAGGGAAGAATTCAAAGCGATTACCTTTTGCCAGACGTTCTGTTCCGTTGTATCCGAAATTGAATTCAAACAGATACCGTTGTCCGTAGTCATAGGTGAAGCGTCCGGAGAAGCCCTGGTTGCGCTTGGGAAGCGGGTTGTTGTAATAGGTCTCTTTATAATCACGTTGCATATACATCAACATTCCGCCTACGTTATGCAAACCGAATTGACGCTGATAGTTTAATTGGAACTGGAGCGTGATGGTACGGTCGCTGTTCTTGGCTATGTCACCTTGTGAAATATAATCTGTTCCGGAAGTGCCTAATCGTTCCAAGTCGTAAGTTGTGGGATTGAGGGGGTCGTAACTTCCGCTTGCCACTCTGTAGTAGTAAGGTTCTATGCTACGTGCATATGCGGTTACCGAGTAATTTTTGAAGTTTACCAATGCATTGGCACTTAAACCTTTTGTGATGAAATCGAATTTCTGGTCGATTTTCAAGGTTGTGTTCAATGTGTTTTCGTCCGACTGTTTGAACGAAGTTGACATATAAGCATACGGATTGCTACGGTAGTTATTACCACTGATGTAACTGTTACCGAATCTCATGTGGCTGTCGCCTTCTTGTTGCGGATAATAAGCCGGGAAGTTGATAGGATTGGCAGCCAATGTCATTGCAAACAAATCGGAAGTGCTGAAATTCGGTCCTTTGAGATTGCCGATTTGTGCATTCATGTTCAAGTCGATTTTAGTACTTGATGTCACCTTGTAGGAAATGTTGTTCTGGAAATTATATCTCAGGTTATTGATATTGTTGTTCCATGAATAAAGTTTGGGTGAATCTAACAATCCTGTATCGTGGTTGACATTCAAACTCATATAATAGGTTACTTTTGAACCACCACCCGACAAGTTGACGTTGGCACGTTGATTGATTGCCATATTTCTGAAAATTAAACTTCCCCAGTCAACATCAGGGTACACGTATGGATTGATGTGGCTACGTGTGCCGTCGATTTGTTCTTGTGAGTATTTGGGAGTGATTCCCGGAGTACGGGTTAACTGAGCTTCGTTGTACATTTCCATCCATGTGGCACCGTCTGCGAATTTGGGGAATCTCATCGGACTGTTGAATGAGTTTTCTACAGTGATGTTGATTTTTGCTTTCGAGTTTTCCTGTCCTCTTTTGGTGGTAATCAACATTACACCATTTGCTCCACGTGCACCATAAATAGCTGTGGCCGAAGCATCTTTCAAGATAGAGAAACTTTCGATGGTTTCTGCAGGGATGTTATTTAAGTCTGTTGTAGAGATTTCCACATCGTCCAACATGATAAGCGGGGTTGCACGTCCGCCGAATGTGGCGATACCACGAATATAGAATTCGGATGCTGCTCCCGGTTCACCACTGGAGGTTGTTGCGATGACACCTGCCAGTTTACCGGCAAACGAATTGGTGAGTGAAGAACTCGGAGCTTTCAACTCCAAACCTTTTACACTTGTGATTGAACCTGTTACACTGACTTTTTTCTGCGTTCCCGAACCGACGATTACCACTTCGTCCAATACTTCGTTGTCAGATTCCAGTTTGATATTAATAACTCCTAAGTCTTCTACTGGAATTTCGCGCTTTTTGTAGCCGATGTAAGTAATTTCAAGTGTAATTCCTTTTTTGGTTGGTACGGAAATGCTGAAGTTACCATCCATGTCGCTAATGACACCTGTATTTTCACCTTTTACAACGATGTTTGCGCCAATGATTGGCGTGCCGTCGGATGCATCTGTAACTGTACCGCTGATGGTACGCTTTTTAGTCTGTTGTGTAGTTGTTGTTTTTTCTACTTTAAGGATGACTTCTTTTCCTTTGACAACATAGCTTATTCCGCTACTGCTGAAAACTTCGTGCAGAACTTTTTCGATAGAACCGTTGCAACTGATGTCTTTTTTAGGGACATTTTCCAAATCTAATCCATTATAAAAAAAGGAATAGTCACTGCTTTTCTCAATAATCTGAATAATTTGTTTGATTGTTAGAGATTGTCCATTAACAGTAATGTTTCCCTGTGAAGCAAGGGATGATAATGGACAAAAAAGCAATGCTAATGCGATATATTTGACATATCGCTTGCAACCGAAAATGGTAAAGTTTCTCATGCTTTTTAAATTTAAAATTAAAAAAAAATAATAATATAATATTCTCATTAATAAACGATTATTTTACTACCTTCTTCTTTCTTGTTCAGGTTCAGACTGTAGCATATTTTGTAAAGCACTTCATCAATTTTTTCATCATGCCGGATATTTCCACTGAATGAAGATTGTTGTATATGTGTTGCTTTTAAAACGATGTCACTATCATATTTCTGGTTTATGAATTCGATGAGTTGGTTTAATGGAATATCTTTAAAGGTATATTTGCCATTTTCCCAGTTGATATTTGTAATGCTTTCTATTTGAGTTTGTGAGTTGGCTGAATTATAAATGAGTTTTTGTGAGGGAAACATTTCCTTTGTTTGTTGGGTCGATTGTATGTTGAACTCAACCTTTCCTTTAAATAAGGTTACTTCGCAGAGATCGGTGTTTTCTTGCTTTACAAGAAAACAGGTTCCTTTTACCTCAATAAAAGCATCATTGATATGTACTTGAAAGGGGCTTTCTTTGCGTTTGAAAACTTCAAATAAAGAGTTACCGCTTAACCATACTTTTCTGTCTTTATTGAAATCTTTGTAATATTCAATAGAGCTTCCGGGTTCCATCCATACTTTACTGCTATCTGGAAGTATATGTAATGTGTTGTACTGTGTTGTAACCTTGACTAATTCATTTTCTGAAAATTTGTAGTTTAATGAGTGTTTCCACAATCCGGCTATACCTAATAATAGGGCAAGAGAGGCGGCAACGTAAATCCACCTAAGTCCTACAAGAACTTGGTTTTCTTTCTTGCCTTCACATTGGTTTCTTACCTTTTTCCATATCTGTTCTTTTATTTCCATATCGACGGGTCTGTTGCCAGACTCGTCCCATTGTTTTCTTATTTCTATATTTATCGGTTCCAAGTCAGCAAAGTCTGTGCGTTGCTTTTTGGTTAGTCTACCCGACAGCAAACTTTTGATTAAGCTTTTCTTATCAACTTTATCCATCCTATTTCACCTCGTTGGTTTTAAATTTTATTATTGCTTTTGTATTATAAATACACGCAACTCCCCTCTAACCCCACATCGACTTTGAAAAAAAAATGAAGAAAAAATAAAATAAATTCCTAATACGTTGAATTTGTGAAACTTATGAAGAAATATTTTTTTGTTAAAAAAATTAAGTTTAGAACTGTTGGAGCTATTTCGGAAAACTATTTCTCATATTTTCATGCTCTTTCTTCTTGTTCTATTTCTTATCCATTATTAAATAAGATACTCCCCGTTCCACTTTTCTTAGTTATTTCCGAACTTATAACTTATTCAAGGTTTGATACTAAAATTTCTATTGATTGAAACTTTAGTATCATTAAGATGGAACAAAAGTTTAACACAAGAGAAACAAATTTGAAACTCAATATTTGTTTTTCACTTTAAGGTTGATTGGGGGATAATGGCCGTTTGATTTTGCGAAATAGCTTTAGTAGCTATCTGTAGGCATATAAAAGTGGCTAAGTTCTTGTAGGACTTAGTAATAACGGGCCTTTGAGGTAATAGCCAACTTTTCTTTGAAAGAGGATTTGTCGGCTATATGTGAAATAAAATCCTTAAAAATTGTTGTCTTTAATAATTGTTTCCTTATTTTTGTGTTATAATTGGAAACAATATGGAAGAGAAAGTTATTGTTGAAAAAGTGAAAGCTGGCGACACAGCCGCGTTTGCATTGTTATATGACCGCTATTGGTTGAAGGTCTATAACTTTGCACAGCTTTATATAACTTCTTCTTCCGTAGTATCCGAAGTGGTGCAAGATGTTTTTATGAAGGTATGGGAATCAAGAGGGAGGCTGGATGAAGCCAAAGATTTTGACGGTTTTCTTTTTATCATTACCCGTAACATTATATTCAATTATTCGCGTCATCTTTTCAATGAGTTGAATTTTAAAATGACGGCTTTGAGAGGAATCGAGCACTCATATAATATGGAGGAAGAACTGGACGCCGCCGATTTGAAAATTTATATCGACAGCCTGATTGCCCAACTTCCGCCGCAACGGCAGTATATTTTCAGACTCAGCCGTGAAGAGCATCTTTCTAATAAGGAGATTGCAGACCGATGTGCCGTTTCCGAAAAGGCGATAGAACGCCAAATTACTTTGGCATTGAAGTTTATTAAAGAGAATTTGCCGTTGTTTATTGTGTTTGTGGGGTAGCTTTATTGCAGGTCCTGGGAAATACTTCCTTCGGAGTCATTTTGCCATAGTTCCATATGAACTTGGTAACAAAAAGAAACCGAGAAAAAGGCTATTGAAGGATGCTTTTCAAAAAATGCTTCTTTTTTGTAAAAATGTCGCTTGAAATGGAATCATCTTAAAATAAAACGATTAGTTTGATTGCTTTAAAATTGGATAGAAAGATTTGCAGGCATTCCTGTTTTGGAACTTTTCATAACATCTGCTTCGAAATAGTAACTTTTGATACCAATTTCATGTACTTTATCAGATGCTTACGTTCACCTATCGGTTAGCGGAGAATTGCCTAAGATTTAATTTTCCGTTGCCTACAGACTAACGGTCGGGATGCATACATTTATTCGTCTGACTATAGTTAAACTTGCGTCTGACTGTAGTGTTTCTTTCGTCTGACTATAGTCAGACGAAACGGTCACTATAGTCAGACGAATAAATTTTAGTAAGAAAACCAACAGACATTCGCATGGCAGCCGACAGGCCATCGCAGGAAAAAGATTAGTTTTATATAAGGCTCATGCGTGTGTATGCAACGATTTCTAAGATTCAACGCATTTTATTAATAATCAACCAATTACAAACTACTCATTGATTAATGATAATTTTTTTTCAAAAAAAATAGCCATTCATTGTAGGGATAAGCCCGCCTGCGGTGTATTTATATATGTAACACCAGTTAATGAACAACAAAATAAAGATGAAAACAGATATAGATAAACGAAAACAGTTGATAAGAAAACTTCTCATTGAGGAGTTATTGCCGGAAGAGAGAGAGGACTTGGTAAAGAGAGAATCGGTAGAAAAAGAGATGCAAAAACAATGGAAATTGTTTGCAGATGACCCTGTTAACTCTGATACGAAAAAAAGAATATGGCAGAATGTCCAGCGTAGATGCGAGGGGAAACCGAAAACTATAGTTCATATGGAACTATGGCGTCCGTTGGCTGCTGCCGTTGCAATACTCTTAGTGGTAGGAAGTTTGCTGTTTTTTTCCGTACGCGATGAAATGGAGGTAGAAAATATAGAGATACTTGCAGAGACAAGTCAGTTACACGTGTTGCCCGACAGCACAAAAGTATGGATGCAGCCCGGCAGCTCCATCCGATATGCAAAAGCATTCGTGCAAGACAGGAGAGTTTGGCTGCAAGGTAATTCTCTGTTTGAAGTGCAAAAACACAAAGGCAGTACGTTTCGGGTATATATAAACAAGGCATTTATAGAGGTGAAAGGAACTTGCTTTTTGGTAAAGCAAGAAAACGCACATCGTAGCGAAGTCACTCTGTTTGAAGGTGCAATCGAATTTAATATCCCCTCTACCCATCAAAAAACGGTAATGCTTCCTTTGCAGAAACTTACTTATAACTCGGTTGATTCACAAACGCAATTAGATAATATTGCCAATATCAGTTGGGAAAACGGAAGATACAACTTTAAGGATGTTCCGTTGGCTCAACTGATTCAAATCGTGAGCCAAATGTATCACACCGAAATTCTTATGGAAGGAATACAGCGCGATGAAGTTTCGTTCAGCGGCAGCATTCATTACAATGAATCTCTGGACAATGTACTCAATAAGATTCGTTTCAGCTTGAATCTGAATATCCGTAAAGCAGATGACAAGTTCATTTTATATTAGCCAATTTTTTTATTAACCATATGTCTAATCAAACTTAATTAAAGCATGAGAAAATCACTCAGTTTTCAAAGTTGTGTACGATATTTCAAGAGTATCGTGCTGGTTTTGCTTTTTTATCCGTTGACAGCACTTGGAGCCCAGGGGCATATTACGGTAAAAGGACAGTCTATTACTATCAAAGAAGCTATTATGCTCATTGAAAAGAACAGTAATTATGTCTTTTTCTACAATGCTGCGGATTTAAAAAACATTCGATTGAAAAATATCAATTGTTCGGGTACGATTGATAAGGTGTTAAATGAAGTCTTTGCCGATACCGGAATTACTTGGATGATTCAGGACAATGATGTGATTCTGAAAATGAGTAAAACGGAATCGGTTCAACAAGCTAAGAAAGCGGAAGTTGTGGGTGTGGTTACCGACGCACGGACGGGAGAACCTGTCATTGGAGCAAGTATCGCTATTGTGGGAACATCGACAGGTGTTATCACCGATATCGACGGTAAGTTTGTGATTCAGGCAAATCCGCAGGATGTGCTGAAAGTATCGTATGTGGGATATACCACCAAAGAAGTGAAAGTAGGCAATCGGAAAGTGCTTACCATCGATTTGGCGGAAGATGCGCAGGCACTTGAAGAAGTGGTGGTGACGGCTTACGGAACAGGACAGAAGAAGGCAAGTATGGTAGGTTCGATACAGGCCATCCGTCCGGCAGAACTGAAAGTGCCTTCAACGAATCTTTCCAACTCATTTGCCGGTCGTCTGGCAGGTGTGGTTGCCGTTCAGCGTACCGGCCGTCCCGGAGCTGACGGTTCGGATTTCTGGATTCGCGGTATTTCAACCCTGAGCGGAACAACATCTCCTCTGATTATTATTGATGGTGTACAGGTGTCTTCGGCCGATTTGAACGCCCTGGACCCGGAAGTAATCGAAGGATTCTCCATCCTGAAAGATGCTACCGCTACAGCAATGTATGGAACCCGTGGTGCCAACGGTGTAATGATTGTCACTACTAAATCCGGACAGAATTTGGATAAGCCGATTATCAATTTCCGTGTAGAAGGGCAGGTGAGCCAGCCTACCAAGACTCCCAAGTTTGTGGATGGAGCTACGTATATGGAACTGTTCAACGAAGCAGTGAAGAATGATGGCAGTTCGGACGTTCTGTATAGTCAGGATAAGATTAACGGTACGCGTATGAAACTGAATCCATATGTTTTCCCAGATGTGAATTGGTATGATGAGATGTTTAATAATATAGCTTTTAATGAGAAAGTGAACTTTAACATCCGTGGTGGAGGAAAGAAGATTGATTATTTTTCGAGTATCTCGGTCAATCACGAATCAGGTATGTTGAAGAATCGTTCCAAAGATTTTTTCTCTTACAACAATAATATTGACGTGATGCGTTATGCTTTCCAGAACAATATTAATGCATACCTTAGCAAGTCATCAAAGTTATCTGTAAGATTGAACGTGCAACTTCGTGATTTGCGTGAGCCTAACCGTGGTGTTGATGATATCTTTGCAGATGCAATGAATACAAGTCCGGTTGAATCTCCCGTTTTCTATGAGCCTGATGGAGTGACCAATCATGTGAAATGGGGTACTACCGACCGTTTGATTACAGCTTATCAGGGTAATCCCGTTGCCCAACTGACTACAGGATATAACGATACGTTTGAAAGTACGGTTATTGCTGCAATTGAATTTGAACAGAAATTGGATATGCTGACTAAAGGACTTCGTTTCAAGGCTTTGGGAACATTCAAGAACTGGTCGAAATCGGTGAACCAATATAGCGCCGGCTGGAATAAATATTTGTTGGATTCGTATCAACTCAACGAAGATGGTTCGTACAGCTACACCACAAGCAGGGTAGGCAACGAAGTAACGACCGACTTGAACAATACGAATGCGACGGCAGGAGACCGCCGGATTTATTTGGAAGCAATGGTTGATTATAACCGTACATTTGGAAAGCATGATGTGAATGCTATGTTGCTTTACAATCAGGATGAACTTGTGAATAATGTGCCGGGTAACAATCTTATCAATTCGTTGCCCAAACGCAAACAAGGTCTTGCCGGACGTTTTTCGTATGCATACGACGGCAAATATATGGCGGAAGTCAATATGGGTTACAACGGTTCCGAGAACTTTGCGAAAGGACACCGTTGGGGTTTTTTCCCTTCCGTAGCGTTGGGGTATAATATCAGCGAAGAGAGTTTTTTTGAACCTCTTCGTAAAGTTGTCACTAATATGAAACTGCGTGGTTCGTGGGGATTGGTCGGTAATGACCAGATTGGGGGCGAAAGATTTATCTATATGCCTACAATCAATCTGTCCGGCAATGGCTTTACTACCGGTATCGACCAAAACTATGGACTGAACGGACCGGTTTACACACGTTACGAAAACAATAATATCACTTGGGAGGTAGGAAAAAAAATCAATTTAGGAGTTGACTTGCAACTGTTGAACAGTCTCAACATCGTGGTTGATATCTTCCGTGAGAACCGTACAAATATCTTTCAGAAGAAAGGAACCATTCCTACCTATTTGGGAACCGGAGCTACGGATGTGTATGGTAACCTTGCCGAGATGAAGAATCAGGGATTCGACCTTTCGATTGACTACAACAAGGCCTTCAGTAAAGATTTCTATATGAACTTTAAAGGAACCTTTACGTATGCCCACAATGAGATTACCAAATACGACGAAGCACCTAAGTATGCTTTTCAGTCGAAAGTCGGACAGAGTGCCAATGTGACCTCGGGATATTTGTCGAACGGATTGTTCTTGGATGAGGCTGAGATAGACTGTTACAATCAACAGATGGGGTCTACATTGGGGGCAGGCGATATCAAATATATCAATGTGTCGAAAATGCACGGATATGATGATGATATCGTAGATGTGGACGACTGGACATGGATTGGAAACCCGTCTGTACCTGAAATTGTATATGGTTTCGGACCTTCGTTCAAATATAAGAAATGGGACTTCTCTTTCTTCTTCCAGGGTGTGGCGAAAACCTCCTTGTTTATGAGCGGATTCCATCCTTTCGGCGACAACTCATTGCGTAACGTACTGCAATTTGTGGCAAACGACAGATGGTCGCCCACCAATCAGAATGTGGATGCGAAGTATCCGCGCTTGACACGTAAGACAAGTTTGAATAACACCCGTACATCCGATTACTGGATGCGCGACGGTTCGTTCTTGAAACTGAAAAATATGGAAATCGGATATACATTGAAGAGAATGCGTTTCTATGTGAGCGGTTCCAATCTGCTGACATTCTCCAAGTTCGATTTATGGGACCCGGAACAAGGTGGCGGTAGTGGCTTGAAATACCCTACACAGCGCGTCTTTAATGTTGGTTTCCAAATGACTTTCAATAATTAAATTTATATAGTATGAAAAATATAATAAAATATCTGTTTTTGGCATTGTTTGCAGGAGTTACAATGGTTTCCTGCAATTTCTTGGATGTGGTTCCGGCGGAGAAAGCAAGCGATAAGGATGCTTTTTCCAGCCCTAAAGCGGCAGAAAGATTCCTATACTCTTGCTATGGATATATCCCGCAGATTAATATGGTGCAGAACTGTCTCGACTTCAGTGGAGATGAGATTATAAGTCCGTTTACTCAGGAATCGTACGTGAAATTTGCCGAAGGCGTCTATACTTCGGGAAACTTGATTATCAGCTATTGGAACGATTTGTTCTTGGGTATTCGCCAATGCTATTTGTTGAAGCAGAACATCAACTCGGTTCCCCGCATTGACCAGGAAACGATAGACAGTTATGTGGCTCAGGCTGATTTCCTGATTGCTTATTTCCATATGTTGCTGATTAAATGCTACGGCCCTGTCGTATTGGTGAAAGAATTGCCGATTTTGGATACTCCAAGAGAGAATCTGTTGGGACGTACCGCTTATGACGAGTGCGTGCAGTGGACTTGCGATATGTTTGACAGTGCTGCCGGAAGATTGCCGGCCACCCGTACCGGTTCGGAATACGGACTTGCAACCAGCGTGGCTGCAAAAGCCCTTAAAGCCCGATTGCTGCTTTATGCGGCTTCTCCTCTGTTCAACGGCAATACGGAATACTATAGTGAATTTGTCAATACGGACGGCAGTGCGTTGATGCCTCTCTCTTACGACGAAAATAAGTGGAAAAAGGCAGCAGACGCCGCACTTGAGGCAATCAATTTGGCAGAGTCCAACGGATATAATTTATATGAAATGCAAGAAGGAGATTTGAGCGGTTATCCCGAACCTCAGGATTTGATACAGCGCACGATGCGTTTTACATTTATGGACAAGGACAACTCGACAGAAGTGCTGTTTGCCGAGACGCGTAAAGCGGGTGCATACGGCTTGCAGCCCAAATCCTTGCCTTTCTTGAGTGACGGCTCGTGGAACGGTGTTGCGCCGACTTTGACTATGGTGGAACGTTTTTATACGAAAAACGGGCTTCCTATTGACGAAGACCCCGAGTTTGATTATCAGAACCGCTTCTCGGTAGTTCCTTTCCCCGATGATGTTACCTATGGCGAAGGACAGACCTTGAAGATGAATATTGACCGTGAACCCCGTTTTTATGCTTGGATTGCATTTCAGAATGGTTATTATGAATGCCAGACAGAGTCTAAAGAGAATGCATATGTAGCGAGTGCCGAGCGTGTGGGAGGCAAGAAATGGCTGACGGATTTTACACTACAGGGAAATTGTGGTAAGCAAGGTAGAAATAACAACTATTCAAAAACCGGATACTTGAATAAAAAGGGAGTTCATCCGGGAGTAGCTGCTTCCAAATCGCAAAAGGCGCCCTCAAAGGACTATCCGTGGCCGGTTATCCGTCTGGCGGAATTGTATCTGAGCTATGCAGAAGCGTGTATCGCTTACAATAAGGAAGGCTATCTTGAGAAAGGTATGGAAAAACTGGACAGAGTGCGTCAGCGTGCCGGACTTTCTTCTGTGAAAGACTCTTGGAAGAATGCGAAGAATCCGATAGTGAGCTATGCGGGAAATGGTGGTCTGAACGGTAAACTGACAGAAATCGTAAGACAGGAAAGAATGATAGAACTTTATCTGGAACAGCAGAATTTCTGGGATATCCGCCGTTGGAAATTGGGAGCCCAATACTTTGATGTACCGGTAAGAGGTATGAATATCGATGCTTCTGATATCAACGGATTTGCCACGGTGAAAACACTTCCCGATGTGCGCAATTTCGATACTCCGCGCCAGTATTTGTTGCCGATTCCGGCTGCCGAAGTGAGCAAGAACCCGAATATGGTGCAGAATCCTAATTATTAATTAAATTTTAGCATGACTGTTATGAAGAAAAATATTTTTTTATTGGTTGTCACTCTACTCTTGGCTGGATTTGCAGCTTGCAGTGACGAAGATACAAAGTCTGTTGTCCCTTCTGATGTGATTGAGTTGAGTGCCGATACGCAAAATAAGCCTGGTTACATTGTGCTTCGTTGGGTGACGCCTGACGATAATACCATCAGATATATTAAGGTATCTTATTATGACTATTTGCTGGAACAGGAAGTGGTAAGACTGGCAAGTGTTTATGCGGATAGTGTGTTGATTCCGGATACACGCAAAAAGTTCGGTGAGTATGAATTTAAAGTACAGTCTTATAGCGAAACGGGTGATGCGGGAAATGTCCAGACTATCACGGCCGTATCGGAACCGGCACCGGTGCAAGTAGTCTTTGGTGAATCCAAACAGATGGCATTGACGGAAGAGCAGTTGTCGACCAATGCTCAGGAGCAGTCGGAAGGACCTATTGCTAATCTTATTGACGGAAATACCGGTTCTTACTTTCATACAAGCTGGAGTGGGAATGTACCTCCGGCTCCCCACTGGTTTCAGATAGAACTGCAAAAAGAGATTACTTATTTTAAGTATGAGTCGGTAGCGCGTAATGGCAATAATATTCCTGATGATGTGGATATTATGGGTAGCAACGATGGAGTCAATTTTGAGTTGATTGAGAATCTTACTAAAGCTAAGAACGGAATGTTGATGAGCACAACGCCATACACATCGCCCATCATGGGAAGTAACTTAAAACCTTATCGTTACATACGTTATTCGGTGAATCACACCAATACCGGCTCTGTCTTTTTCAGTATGGCGGAATTCAAATTGTTTGAGGTTGACGCAAATGTGGTCGATCCTGAAGCCGATTAGTACCGGATGTGAAGTGCATACATTGACATAATTGAATGGGTTTTGTCTTTTTGACAGATAAGGCGGAAATGAAATAGTTCTTTATTTAAGAACAATATTGGATTTCCGCCTTTTTTATCCCTGTTTTTGAATAGATTTACATAATAATAGATAATGATTGGCTATTTTCTCCTGCAGATCGCTCATATAGAGGGGAAAATAGCGTAATAGATTTCGGCAAATGATGAATAGTTATACAAAGAAATGTTTGATTATCTTCTTCGCACTTATACAGTGGGCTGTCGCTTTTTCTTGTGCCGGCGATGACGAAGTGCTGGAAGGAGTCGATTTGTCCGTCAATAAGGAAGTGGTGGACTTTAAATGTGAAGCCGGTGCGCAGAACATTACAGTCACGACAAATGCTCCGGTTTGGGAAGCTACGGCGGATAAGAGTTGGTGCACGCTGTCTGTGGCAGGAAAGATATTGAAAATTTCCGTAGACGAAAGCGACGAAAGGCTGGTGCGTGAAGCTGTCATAACCATAACGGCGGCGGGATTGAAAAAGGCGGTTAAAGTCCGCCAGTTGGGTTATGAGCCTGCCATATTGGTTGATACCAATGTGGTTGAGGTAGAAGTCATCGGAAAAGAGATTACTTTCAATGTTACTTCCAACGTGGAGGTAAGCGCCGTGCTGCCCGATTGGATTACCAGGAAAGCAAATACCCGTGCATCGGAAATGGTGACGTCGACCCATACTTATAGCGTGAAAAGCAGCACATTGGATGAAAAGAGAGAGGGAACCATCCTGTTTACCGAGGTCCTGCCGGAAGGGGCTCCGGAAGAAACGGCTCCGGCTACTGCTTCGGTTTTGGTTGTACAGCATGGGTTGAATGAGTACAATAGCGGCGAGGGAGAAGATATCGAAGGGGATGTCAAAGTGAAAGTTGTGAGCGGTACTGATACTTCTCATCAGGGAGGAGACGGCATCGAAAAGTCTTTTGACGGTGATTATAATACGTTGTATCACTCGAATTGGTCGAACGAGGGGGCGAATTATTTCCCGATTACGTTGACCTATAATTTTGCGGAAGCATCCGATGTGGATTACCTGATTTATTATCCCCGTTCCACCGGATATAACGGCCGTTTTCAAGAAGTGGAGATACAGTATTCGGAAGACGGGAATGCATTTACGAAGTTGCTCGATAAAGATTTTGAAGGTTCGGCAACCGCCACCAGAGTGACTTTCGATAATACGGTCAGGGCTAAGTCTTTCCGTTTTATCGTAAAAAGCGGCGCGGGCGACGGCCAGGGATTTGCTTCCTGTGCCGAGATGGAATTCTATGCTAAGAATCTGGATGCTTTCGACTACTCTACTCTTTTTGAGGACGAAACGTGTAGCAGCCTCAAGGCGGGAATCACAGAAGCGGATATCGAGAACTGTAAATATCCTTTTTTCAAGAATCTCGCCTATTATATGTTTAACGGCAAGTATGACAGAAACTTCCGTGTGGCAACGTATCAGGCGTTCCCCAATCCGGATATTCAGTCGGGAACCCATAAGACGAATCCATACAGCCTTCTTGACAACCCGACGGGAATCTCGGTGAAAGAAGGAGAAACGGTGGTGGTCATGGTAGGCGATACATATGGGCAGAACATTGGAATGAAGGTACAGAATTTGGATGCACCGGGAGGTGACGGTTTCGGGGGAATGACATATCCGTTGTACCGTGGTGTCAATAAGTTGACAATGAGTGGAAAAGGACTGGTGTATGTAATGTATCATACCAAGACGTTGGAAGAGGCGGAAACGGTACGGCCTGTCAAGATTCATTTTGCTTCGGGCACGGTGAACGGTTATTTTGATTCGCAGAATGCAGAACACCAGGGGCGTTGGAGCGAATTGTTGGGGAAAGCTACGGACAAATATTTTGATGTGGTAGGCCGATATGCACACCTGACGTTTGAAACCAACGATTTCAAGAGATATGCTGCCGCAAACGGTAATGAATTGATTGACCTTTATGATGAGATTGCTTACAGTGAAATGCAACTCCTCGGTTTGGAGAAATATGGAAAGATGTTCAAAAACAGAATATATCTCAATGTCATGTATCACTCTTTTATGTACGCAACCGCTTATCACACCGCCTACAATCAGACGACGATGGGAGATGTCTGTAATCCGGCTGTCCTCAAAACTTCCGGCTGCTGGGGGCCTGCCCACGAAATAGGGCATTGCAACCAGACCCGTCCGGGAATCAAGTGGATAGGACTGACGGAGGTGACCAATAACATCATGTCGGAGTATGTGCAGACTACGGTGTTCGGCCAACCCTCCCGAATACAGACCGAGGATATGGGGGCGGTTTACCGCAACAGATATTCGAAGGCCTGGAACGGTATTATTGTTCCGAAAGCTTCTCACGCCAACTTTACCAACATCGATGATTCGAACGATGTGTTTTGTAAACTGGTTCCTTTCTGGCAACTGGAACTTTACTTTGGCAAGGTGCTTGGAAGGACTCCTCTTCAACAGCCGGACCGTGGAGGCTTCTATCCGGAAGTATTCGAGTACGCCCGTACAAAAGATTATGGTGGCATGAGTGAAGGAGAAATTCAGTTGGATTTCGTTTATAATTGTTGTGTGGCAGCCCGTCTGAATCTGCTTGATTTCTTTGAAAAATGGGGATTCCTGACTCCGGTAGACAAGCTGATTGATGATTATGGCACGAAAACCTTGAAAATTACCGAAGATATGGCAGAAGCATTGAAGAAGAGGGTAGAGAGCCTGGGATATGATAAGTTGCAGGATACAGCCCTCGAATATATATCGGATAATACGTGGGAACTGTACAAAAACAAACCACAGGTAATATCCGGAGCAAATGCAACCCGAAGCGGCAATACCATTACAATAAAGAACTGGCAGAATGTAGTGGTTTATGAAGTGAGGGATCAGGCGGATAATCTTATCTTTATCTCCAGTGGTGAAACGACGCCTTCCGACACCGATGTCTTTACACTCTCCGGTAACTGGAATGACGGCTATACATTGTATGCTGTTTCAGCAGCAGGTAAACGGACTGAAATTCCGTTTGCCGATTGATTGTAACTATAAATTTTGCCATAGATTGACACTGCTGTTTTATCAGATAATTGTGCGGCGTGTTAATCTATGGCTTTTTTCATGCATTTTATAGATGTAATTCTCTGTAAAATCTTTATCTTTGTATAAAGCAAGATTTTGTACAATATGAGAGAGGAAGAGTTGATAGAGCAAGTAAAAAATGGTAATAATATAGCTTTTGCTGTATTATATGACCATTATTGGCAGAGGGTCTATAATTTTACTAAGTTATATATAACTTCTTCCGACAGTATCTCTGAAATCGTACAGGATGTTTTTGTGAAGTTTTGGGAAGCTCGCCATCTGTTGGATAACAATAGGAAGGTGGAGGGCTTTTTATTTATTATTACCCGAAACATTATTTTTAATAAGACACGTAGCAAGATACGCGAAGATATGTTCAAGATGACGGTTTTGCGTTCCATTGAAAATGAAGAGCCCTACAATCAGGAAGACCGGATGGTGGCTGAGGATTTGAAGGAATATATCGACCGGTTGATAGCTGTATTGCCCGAACGGCAGCGTGAGATATTTTTAATGAGCAGGGAGGAAAATATGACTTATCGGGAGATTGCCCTCCGTTGCGGAATCGGTGAAAAAGCCGTTGAACGTCATATTTACCTCACCTTGAAATTTTTGAAAAAGAATCTTCTTTTATTCATTCTTTTTTCGATGCTTCCCGAGTAAAGTCCGTATATAGCTATCGGTGTGCTTCCATTCAACACCGATAGCTTATTGGATATCTGCTTATTTGATTTTCCGGAAGAATGGGTTTCTGCTGATTTTTATATCGGATGATTTCATGTTTTTAAATTTTACAGAACGTCCTAATACATCTCCTTCAATCTTGTTATCTGAAATAATGACCGATTTGCAGGCTTCCAGCGTGATGCCTTCTTTGCGGTAGTGATAGGGCTGATAGGTTGTATTGCGTATCAGAGTGTTGTTGGAGAAAGTCAGTCCGTTTACCGAACGAGCGAAAAGAATCGGATAGTCAAACAGGTGGAAGGTGTTGTCTACAATCCGGATGTTACGATGGTATGGATACTTTTGTTCAAGCGTCGGTATTTCCGGATCAATGCTGATTACAGCTTCACAGAATTGGTAAAGTGAAGAGTTGCATGGATAGCTGAAAACATTGTTACGTATTAGTACATCTTTTACGGCTCCTGATTCGTACCAGGCATTGGCATCTCCGGCAATTAAGATAGCGGAGCCGCTTGATTCGAATCGGTTGTTTTCGATGATGACTTTTCCGGGAGTAGATACGAGCAAACCGCGTGCACGGCAACTTCCGAAATGGCAGTTGCGTATTTCTGCATCTGGAGTACAAGTCAGGTTTTCTATCACGTATCCGGCTTCTACTCCGGCAGGAAGCGGGGCGGACAGTTCGATGACAAATTCGGCTTTGTTGAGTGCTTCAAATTTATTCATCTTTCCGGTAGCTACCGTACGCATTGTCTTGTGTTCTATAAATCCGATCGTTTCGTCCGGGCGTCCCCATTCCATTCCTTCGCTCATGTCATGCATGAATTTACATTTAATGCGGGTAGGAGAGAGGACTTCCATGATGCGTGAGCAGGTTCCGTGAATGTTGATGGGATCATCCATCAGTCCTGCCCAACTGCAATTTTCAATTTTGAGCAGACCGCTGCATCCCATAAAGTGAAAGCCATCGTCGTGTCCGCTTAATACACGTCCTTTTGAAGCATTCGGGATGATATGTACATCGTCAAAAGAGAGATTCTTGCTGTATTGCGACAAGATACCCAATCCGCAAGTATGAAATAATTTCAGGTTTTCCATTTTAGTGTTCGTGCTATGGAAAATGAAGATACCGGCGTGGTCGCGGGTACTATGTCGCAACACAAGGATGGTACCGGCAGCAGGATAGAATTTGCTTGCTTCTCCTTTGGGGTCGGACAGGCGCACACGTCCGGGACACACTTCTACTGCATCATAGCCGCGCCATCCCAGATTGTCACCAGTATTGGGCAAAACGAAGTGGGTTTTGGGGTCGAACTGCATAATTGACCACACGCTACTTTTCCATCCTTCACCGACAAAAGTCAGTCGCTTGTTTTCGATAATGTACGGATATTGGCAGGCGTCGATTTCAATTTCCATGAATTCGGGGGTTGATTCAATGACTGTGCCTTGTGCAGTTAAAGGGATGTCCCAGTCTACGGTGAAGTTTTTCAGTGTAATGTTTTGACAGTGATCTAAGGTGAACGGTTGCATTCGTCCGTGCATGATGAATTCCGAACCATTGCCGTCAATAGTCAAGTCGTTGATTTCATCCAACAATATTGCAAGGATTTTGGGATTTACATCATATGTATTTGTTTCGTGATATTCCTTTTCGATTGCGTATTGCGCCCAGAAATCATATCTTCCTTTGGGGAAGACAAGTACGGAACCCGGATTTTCTTTGCAGGCTTTTATTGCTTTTTGTACGAATGGAACCGCATTGATACGGCTGTCCGGTTTTAGACCGAAATCGGCTACTGAGATGATTTTGCCTGCCGAAATACTGGCTGTGCAGAGTAAGAGTGCAGATAATAGGCAAGTTCTTAATGATAAAAGTAGTTTCATGTTTTCTAAATTATTATATGATGACTTTATTTTTATACTCCTTCCAAGCTCCTTTGGTGAAGTCTGGTATCTCTACCGGTATGCTTCCGTTCAACACTGATTTTTCACTTAATTCCGTGATACACGACCATTCGGCAGCATCATATACATCCATATCTAATGGAAGCCCATTGCGCAGGCAATAGATAAGACGATAGTCCATCACATAGTTCATTTCGTTGGGTAATCCTTTGCGGTGTGCTTCTTCACCGATGGTCGCACTGAAAGGATGTTTGTAGCGTGCCAGTGTTTTCTCCAGTTTTTCTCCCATAAGTGGTGTGTCGCCGTTCGGGTCTAATGCGATGCATGGAACCGGATATTTCTGTGCGAATCCCAATGTGCCGCATACCGTCTGTAGGCGACTGTAAGGGCGCGGGGTGGAAACGTTGTACTGAAGCATGATTGTCTTTCCCTTGAGTGTATGGATAAGGGTCGTATTGACATCTCCCAACCGATATTTCTGGCAGGCTTCGGGTGAGTATTCACCGAACATCCGGCGGGCATATTCGCTCATTCCCGCCTGGTGGGTAGACATGGAAACGAGATACTCCATCTGGTCGCTGCGATGGATGTCGAGAATTTGACAGGCCGGGCCCAAACCGTGGGTAGGATAAGGATTACCGGTATGTTCGATGCTGTACTTTTTTCCCCAGTGATTGTGATAACCGCCTTCGTTTTCTTCGGCAAAATACATGGAGCGAAGGTCGTGGATGTAAGCTCCTTCTACGTGCATGATTTCTCCGAGTATTCCACGGCGTGCCATATTGAGCGTGGTCAGTGCAAAAGAATCATAGCAACAGTTTTCCAACATGATGCAGTGACGCCGGGTTTTCTCAGCCGTATCGACCAGTTGCCAGCATTCTTCCACACTCATGGCTGCCGGAACTTCGATGGCTACGTGTTTGTTGCATTGCATGGCAAACGTTGCCATGACAGTATGCATCAGCCAGTCGGTACAGATGAAAATAATATCCAAACCGTCCGATTCACACATCTTTTTCCAACCGTCTATGCCGGTGTATCCGATGGCTTCGGGACGATTTGCCTCTTTTAATTGTTGTTGCGCCTTTTGGAGATTGCCTTCTCTGATTTCACAAAGGGCTTTGATTGCTACGCCTTCTATTTGCAGATAGCGTTGCAGGGTGAGCAATCCCCGATTGCCCAGTCCTATAATTCCGATGTGTACGGTAGGGATAGGGGAATGCGCTAACCGGAGTACGTGAGTTTGTGTTTGAGAATCTTTCATAATCATAGCGGTCTGAAGTAAAACAAAAAAGAGAATCCAATTTCTCAGATTCTCTTCGTAGAGCGGAAGACGGGGCTCAAACCCGCGACCCTCAGCTTGGAAGGCTAATGCTCTATCAACTGAGCTACTTCCGCAATTTTTGTGGGCAAAGATGGATTCGAACCACCGAAGGCGTAAGCCAGCAGATTTACAGTCTGCCCCATTTGACCACTCTGGTATTTGCCCTTTTCGCTTTTGAGATGCTTTGTTTCTCAATTGCGATGCAAAGATACGACTATTTATTTAAACTCCAAACAAAATCGATCATTTTTATTGCAGAAATTGCACATTCGTCTCCTTTGTTCCCCAATTTACCGCCTGCACGATCCTCTGCTTGTTCCATTGTATTGGTCGTGATTAGTCCGTAAATCACTGGTATATAGCCGGTTGCGTTTAGTTCAGTGATTCCTTGAGTAGCTCCCATACAAACATAATCAAAATGTGGGGTATCTCCTTTAATTACGCAACCGATTGCGATAATTGCATCAATATCGCAATTTTCTATCATTTGATTGGCACCGAAAGTAAGTTCGAAACTTCCCGGAACGGTTTTCACCATAATATTTTCTTCTTTTGCTCCATGTTTTTTTAAGGTGTCGACTGCACCTTTCAGCAAAGCACCTGTTATATTGAAATTCCATTCGGACACCACGATGCCGAATTTCATCTCTTCTGCATTCGGAACCGAATCGAAATCGTATTCGGATAAGTTATGATAAGCTGTTGCCATAATAAATTGAGAATTAAAAATTAAAAAATGAAATTTTGGAAAGGGTGGGAAAAAAGGCACGGATTACACGGATTTCACGGTCGTTGTTGATAACTGTTTAATCCGTGTCAATCTGTGTAATCCGTGCCTGAATATTCTTATATATAATAAGGTATATTACTTCTTCATCAGTTTTGCTTGTTCGATGTACTTGTCGATGTCCATAGCTTGGTAAGACTGGAAGTATTTTTCCTTGATTTGGGTATAGGCTTTCACTGCATCGTCAAATTTTCCTTGTTTCACCAGGATTTCTCCGGCTTGTACCAGGAAAATCGGGCTTAATGTGTTATTGTCAGCTTTGTCTGCTGCCGACATCAAGGTAGAAGCTGCTTTATCCAATTGTCCGAGTTGTGCATAGCAATTTCCGATGGCACCTAAGATTGCAGGGGCAACCATTTGGTCTTTTCCGTTGAAACTGTCCAACATCTTCACGGCTTCTTCGTATTTACCGAGTTGTGCATAGCAAATACCTGCGTATGCTTTCGCCAGGTTTGCAGCTTTTGTTCCACTGTACTCGTCAGCTACTTTCAGGAAACCGGTATAACCGATGCTGTCACCGTTCAAAGCCTGTTCGAAAGCATCCTGCTCAAAGTATTCCTGTCCTTTGAAAAGGGCTGCCTGTGCTTTTTCTTCACGTGGTTCAGCATAGAGGTTCTTATACATGATGATACCTGCTACAACAACAATCACTGCAACAACACCGCCGATGATTGCGTTTTTGTACTTGATGAGAAATGCTTCCGATTGTGTCAGTGCATCTTCTACATTCAGATGTTCGTTCTGATTTTTCTGTTCTGCCATTTTATTATGATTCTTTTTGTTATTATTCACTATTTGATATTTCGAATCGCAAAAGTAGTTTTTTTATATCTACAAATGAAATTTAGAGCCATCTTTTTTTATTTTACATCCGAAAACCACGAAAATCTTGCTACTTTTGTGAATAAAATTAATGTGTACGCAATGATACTGAAACGAATATCCATCTTAAATTATAAGAATCTGGAAGAAGTGGAGTTAGGATTCTCCGCCAAACTGAATTGTTTTTTCGGGCAGAACGGAATGGGAAAGACGAATCTGCTGGATGCAGTCTATTTTCTTTCTTTCTGCAAGAGTTCGGGGAATCCGATTGATTCTCAGAATATTCGTCACGAACAGGACTTTTTTGTCATTCAAGGTTTTTATGAAGCGGAAGACGGGACGCCCGAAGAAATTTATTGTGGAATGAAACGCCGTTCAAAGAAACAGTTCAAGCGTAACAAGAAGGAATATAGCCGTTTTTCCGACCACATCGGTTTTCTGCCTTTGGTGATGGTATCGCCGGCCGATTCGGAACTGATAGCCGGAGGAAGTGATGAAAGGCGGCGGTTTATGGATGTGGTGATTTCGCAGTACGACAAAGAGTATTTGGATGCGTTGATACGGTATAACAAAGCGTTGACACAGCGTAACACACTGCTGAAAAGTGAGTTTCCCGTGGAGGAGGAGCTGTTTTTGGTTTGGGAGGAAATGATGGCGCAGGCGGGTGAAATTGTGTTCAGCAAGCGTGAAGCGTTTATCAAGGAGTTTATTCCTATTTTTCAGTCTTTCTATTCTTTTATTTCTCAGGACAGAGAATCTGTGGGATTGTCTTATGAATCTCATGCGCGCGATGCTTCCCTGCTGGAAGTGTTGAAACAGAGCAGGGAGCGCGATAAGATTATGGGGTTCTCTTTGCGGGGGATTCATAAGGATGAGCTGAATATGCTGTTGGGCGAATTTCCGATAAAGAAAGAGGGCTCGCAAGGGCAGAATAAAACCTATCTTGTTGCATTGAAACTGGCGCAGTTCGACTTTCTGAAACGCACCGGAAGCACGGTTCCGTTATTGTTGTTGGATGATATTTTTGATAAGTTGGATGCTTCGCGCGTGGAGCAGATTGTCAAGTTGGTGGCGGGCGACAATTTCGGACAGATATTTATAACGGATACGAACCGCGAACATCTGGACCGTATTTTACATAAGATTGGCAGCGACTTTAAGATTTTCCGTGTGGAAGGGGGAGCGATTCACGAAACGGAGGTTGAGCAATGAAGCGGAATGATGCCGAGCAGATAGGAAAACTGATTCAGCAGTTTCTTCGTCAGGAGAGTTTGGAGTCTCCGTTGAACGAACAGAGACTGCTGGATGCATGGCCTCAAGTTTTAGGACCTGCGGCAACTTATACCAGTAATCTTTTTATTCGTAACCAAACTTTGTATGTTCATCTCACTTCGGCTGCTCTCCGGCAGGAACTTATGATGGGGCGTGCCGTGTTGATACGTGCGCTTAATGAGAAGGTGGGAGCTACGGTTATTACAAATATCATTTTCCGTTGACAACGGACGGATCGTGGTCTGTTATAATTGTATCCATACGGATATCGTGCGGTTCTGCGGGAACTTCTTCCACTAATTGAAACGGAAAACAGATGCCGGCTTTGAAGGCAGACGGAATGCGTGGCAGAAGTCGGTCGTAATATCCTTTTCCACGTCCCAGCCGATTGCCTTTCAGGTCGAAAGCAACTCCAGGAACGGCGATGAAATCTATCGCCGCATAATCTATAAACACTTCTCCGGTCGATTCTTTTATGCCATAACTGCCGATGGTCATATCTTCGGGAGTGCTATAGATGCGTAATTCCAAATCATTGCCGATAACTACGGGCAGCAGAATACGTTTTCGGTTGCTCCATTTCCGGATAAAAGCGTGTGTGTCTACTTCATCTTTCAGCGAATGATAAAGCAATATGGTATTTGCCGCCCTGAAAGCCGGGTGGGCTTCAAGGGCGGCAAGTATTTTGGCTGACTGTGATTTTAGCACAGACGAATCCTTGTAGCGGATTTTCTGTGATGCGATGCATTTACGCAGTTCTTTTTTCTTTTCCATCTTTGAGGTTCTGTGTACTATTTTCCTCTTCAACTGCTACGGGAGCTTTTGGGAAAGCCTCTCCTTTTTCGAGTATTTCGATACCCTTGTTGACAGTAGCATCCGTCTTGTTGAAGTATTTGAGATAGGCTTCCAGCCCCAGCATATTGTAGATGATATTGCCATAGATGTTTTTTTCCAATAACTTATAGGATTTTTGGATAAGAATATTTCTTCTTTTCACTCCTTTGCTTTCGGCAAAACGGATGAACTGTTCAACCAATCCCTGACGGCGGAGGTAGTTCAGCAACTCTTCCTCGGTTTCATACTCGCTGAGTTTTTTCCGGTTATTGTCCGTATATTGGAATGTGAACGGAATGTTCAGACTGCGGCTGATAATTGTAGAAAGATAGGAAGTGACCCCTGTCGTATCTTGTGGCACGAAGATATCCGGCATGATACCGCCGCCACCATATACGGTGCGTCCTAAAGTGGTGCTGTAACGTTCGTTCTCGTTTTGTTTGATGCTGTCGCGTGAGAAGAATTCTCCATGTTCGTAACGGGTGTATAAATCAAGTTCGTAGTTGCGGTCTTTGCCACTTTCGTAAGGACGCTGGATACAACGTCCGGAAGGAGTGTAGTAACGGGCAATTGTCAGGCGGATGGCAGAACCGTCGCTGAAATCGATCGGCTGTTGCACAAGTCCTTTGCCAAAAGAGCGGCGTCCTACTATGGTACCCCGGTCGTTGTCCTGAATGGCTCCGGTGAAGATTTCACTGGCGGATGCGGAACTTTCGTCAATCAATACCACCAATGGCATTTTCTGGCAACTGCCTGTGCCGTTGGCATATTCCTCTGCACGCGGATATTTGCGCCCCTGGGTATATACAATCAGTTTTCCTTCGGGCAGGAACTCATTTACCATACGGATGGCGGCTTCCATGTATCCGCCGGTATTGCCGCGCAAGTCGACAATCAGCCCTTTACATTTCTTATGATTGAGTTGTGCCAATGCATTGAGCAGTTCTACGTGTGTGGTACGGCCGAACTTGCTGACTTTTATGTATCCGATATCGTCGTTTAACATATAAGATGCATCAACTGTATTTTGAGGAATGTCTCCCCGGGTGATGGCGAAATTCAGTAAGTCTTTCTCTCCCATACGTTTGACGCCCAACTTCACTTGCGAGCCTTTAGGACCTTTAAGAGTACGCATGGCACGTTCGTTGGTCACCTTTTTACCGACGAACAGGCTGTCGTCTACCATGACAATACGGTCGCCCGCCATCAATCCGACCTTTTCGGAAGGACCTCCCTGAATAACAGCATTCACATGAATGGTGTCATTCTGTATGGTAAACTGAATACCGATTCCGCTAAAACTGCCTTCCAGTTCGGCGTTGATTGCTTCGAGGTTCTGAGCCGGAATATATGTTGAATGCGGGTCGAGTTCAGCCAAAATCTGCGGCATTGCTTTTTCCACAAGGTCTTTCATGTTTACGGTATCCACGTACTGGTCATCTACGATTCGTAGCAGTGCATTCAGTTTGTTGGAAGAGCCGTTGATGATTCCTAAACGGTTGCCGGCAAAATGCTTGGCATAAAATGTGCCGATAAGAATACCGATTACCACGCTGACCGCTATGATGATAGGTGTAAAACGCGAAGAGTTTCTTCTACTCATGTCCATTCCTTTTTTTAACGTTCGTCTTATTATTTGTTCAAAGCGGAATTTTCATCCGGTGCTGTATAGATGATTTCAATTCCTGCCCGTTTTAATAACTCTATACCATCTTCCAGGCGATAGTGTTCGGAGTAAACCACCCGTTTGATTCCTGCCTGTATGATGAGTTTGGCACATTCGATGCAGGGAGAAGCCGTGACATACATCGTGGCTCCGTTGCTGCTATTGTTTGAGCGTGCTATTTTAGTAATGGCGTTGGCTTCCGCATGGAGCACGTATGGTTTGGTCAAATTGTTCTCGTCTTCGCATACATTCTCGAATCCCGAAGGCGTTCCGTTGTAGCCGTCAGAGATAATCATTTGGTCCTTAACGATCAAAGCGCCTACTTTACGACGTTGGCAATAGGAGTTTTCAGCCCATATGTTAGCCATACGTATATAACGTTTGTCAAGTTCTAATTGTTTCTTTTCTGAGTCCATGTTTCTTTATTGTTAGTTGTTTACCACGTAGAAAACCATACGGAAAGTCTGCTTGCTGTCTTTAGGCTTATATAGCAGGTATAAGTTTTTGTTGTCTCCTTCATAGGAAGTAGCATTATTGAGTCCTTCCATAAAATTGTAGGCGAGTCTGTCTTTGCTGCCATCTCCTTCTGTGATGTTAGCGTTGAAATGATTGTTTTTGCCGTTTGCACTCCAGGTTCCGGTAAGGGGATAAGCAGAGGTTACGGTTCCTTTAATTTTTCCGTTGATGACCTCTCCCTCGGCTGCGCCTTCAAAAACGACATTGTATGTTCCTTTTTTATTCAACTCTTCGATGCTTTTCCTTTTATCTGCTTCATTTTCCCAAAAACCGAACATTTCATGACCGCCATCTACTGTGATGTAGTTTAGTTTCCATGTCTTTCCTGTGAAGATGGCATTTACATCGTCCGTATCATTGCATCCGGAAAATAAAGGAAGCAATAGCAGTAATCCTGCAATTTTGTATATACTTTTCATTCTGTTTAATTATGGCCTGTTACTTATTTCTTGATTCCGTTTCTGATTAACAAAGCGTCAATGGTCGGTTCCTGTCCGCGAAAACGTTTGTAAAGCGTCATAGGATGCTCCGTGCCTCCTTTCGACAGGATATGGTTGCGGAACGAATCGGCAACTTCCCGGTTGAATATTCCTTTTTGTTTGAATAGCGAGAAAGCATCTGCATCCAATACTTCCGCCCATTTATAGCTGTAATATCCGGCAGCGTATCCGCCGGCAAAGATATGAGAGAACTGTGTGCTCATGCAAGCCTCTTGCACGACAGGCAATATTTGCGTTTTTCTCCATGCTTCCTGCTCGTAAGACTTCACATCTCCCTCGAAAGGAACGGTTCGTGTGTACCAAGCCATATCAAGCAATCCGAAACTCAACTGTCGCAAACAGGCGTATGCGATATTGAAATTCGATGCGTCTGTCAGGCGTTTGATTAATTCCTCCGGCAAGACTTTTCCTGTCTGATAATGGCGGGCGAAAGTATTCAGAAAATCTTTTTCGATGGCGAAGTTCTCCATAATCTGTGAAGGAAGTTCTACGAAATCCCAATATACATTCGTACCGCTTAAACTCTTGTAAGTTGAGTTGGCAAATATACCGTGCAGGCTGTGTCCGAATTCATGCAGGAATGTCTCCACTTCATTGAACGTCAGCAAGGCAGGCTTGTTTTCGGTCGGTTTGGTGAAATTCATTACAACAGATACGTGCGGACGGCTGTTTTCACCTGTCTGTTGGTTTATCCATTGCTCTTTGTAGCTTGTCATCCAGGCACCCGAACGTTTGCCGGAACGCGGGTGGAAGTCGGTGTATAAGACCGCAAGGAATTTTCCCTTCTTATCGAACACTTCAAAGGCTTCTACATCTTTATGGTAGACCGGAATCTCGGCGTTTTTCCGGAATGTGATGCCATATAACCTTTCTGCCAGCCCGAATACTCCTTTTTTAACCTGCTCAAGCTCGAAGTAGGGGCGAAGCATCTCTTCGTTTATATTGAATTTCTTGTCTTTCAGTTTGTTTGAATAATAGCTCCAATCCCAGGGCATTACAACAAAGTCGTCTCCCTGTTCCCGGCGTGCCAGTTCTTGTACTTCCCTGTATTCCTGCTGCGCGGTGGGAGTGTATGCTTCCAATAGTTGGTTGAGCAGCCTGTATACAGATTCGCTGTTTTCAGCCATTCGTTTTACGAGCATATATTTCGCATAATCCTTGTATCCCAACAGTTGGGCTATCTTCATGCGTGTATTGGCTATCTTCTTTACGATTTCGATGTTGTTGAATTCATTGTCGTGCGTACACTTGGTATTGTAAGCCATATACAGTTTTTGGCGTAAATCGCGGTTGGCCGCATACGTCATGAAAGGAATATAGCTTGGTGCATGGAGGGTGAACGCCCATCCCTCTTTATCTTCGCTTTTGGCTGTTTCGGCAGCAGCTTCTACGATGATGTCGGGCAATCCGGCGAGACTCTCCTCTTTGGTCAGCAACATTTGGTAACTATTGGTTTCTTTCAGGTTGTTTTCGCTGAAATCGAGTGTCAGTTTGCTCAGTTCGGTAGTCAGCCGGCGGTACTCTTCGCGTGCTTCGCCTTCTAAGTTGGCACCGTGGCGAACGAAACTGTCATATGCATTTTCCAATAATTTGCGTTGCTCCGGTGTAAGCGGCAAGTTCTCTTTTTGGTTATATACCTCTTTCACGCGTGCAAACAGTTTTTCGTTCAGTGTGATATTGTTGCTGTGCTCGCTGAGCAACGGCATGATTTTTTGGGCTAATGCTTGCAGGTCGTCATTCGTTTCCGCGCTTAGCATATTTCCGAATACGGCTGTCACTCTATCCAATAAATCTCCCGAATTTTCGAAGGCTTCTATGGTGTTGTCGAATGTCGCTTTCTCCGGATTCTGTATGATGGCTTCCAGTTCGGCGTTTTGCTGCTTGATTCCTTCGAGGATGGCAGGTTCATAGTGTTCGGTTCTTATTCGGTCGAAAGGCACGGTTCCGTGCGGCGTCTGATATTGCCCGAAGAACGGATTCTGGGCCTTTGCTATATTGTTCATGGTGCAAACAAGTATCAATGTTATTAATAATTTCTTCATAGGAACGCAAATCTACTAAAATTGTGGCTTATACAGCGGATAACCGTTTGCTTTTTAACAATATATAAAATGAAATGCACAAAAAAAACCGCCACGGTTTCCCATGACGGTTTCTTATATGTTAATCTTCTAATTAAGCGTTAACTGATGCCATATGAGCGATCAAGTCAAGAACTTTGTTAGAGTAACCGATTTCGTTGTCATACCAAGATACAACTTTAACGAAAGTATCAGTCAAAGCGATACCTGCTTTAGCGTCGAAGATAGAAGTACGAACGTCGCCCAAGAAGTCAGAAGAAACTACTGCATCTTCAGTGTAACCCAGGATACCTTTCAATTCGCCTTCAGAAGCTTCCTTCATTGCAGCGCAGATTTCAGCGTAAGTAGCCGGTTTAGCCAAGTTAACTGTCAAGTCAACTACAGATACGTCCAAAGTCGGAACACGCATAGACATACCAGTCAGTTTGCCGTTCAAAGCAGGGATAACTTTACCTACAGCCTTAGCAGCACCAGTAGAAGAAGGGATGATGTTGCCAGAAGCAGCACGGCCACCTCTCCAGTCTTTCATAGAAGGACCGTCAACTGTTTTCTGAGTAGCAGTTGTAGAGTGAACTGTAGTCATCAAACCGTCAAGGATACCGAACTTGTCGTTCAATACTTTAGCGATAGGAGCCAAGCAGTTAGTAGTACAAGAAGCGTTAGATACGAACTGAGTACCTTTAACGTATGTTTTTTCGTTTACACCGCAAACGAACATCGGAGTATCATCTTTAGAAGGAGCTGACATTACAACATATTTTGCACCAGCTTCGATGTGAGCCTGAGCTTTGTCTTTGCTCAAGAATAAACCTGTAGATTCAACAACGTATTCAGCTTCAACTTCGTTCCATTTCAAGTCAGCCGGATTTCTTTCAGCCGTGATACGGATAGCTTGACCGTTAACAATCAGTTTGCTGTTTTCAACGTCTGCTTCGATAGTACCGTCGAACTGGCCGTGCATTGTATCATACTTCAGCATATAAGCCAAGTAATCAACCGGGCAAAGGTCGTTGATACCTACGATTTGAATATCGTTTCTTTTCATTGCAGCGCGGAAAACGAAACGTCCGATACGTCCGAATCCATTAATACCTACTTTAATCATTTTGTTTAAACTTTTAAGGGTTTTATAATATTTGTTCAAATATCTCTTAGCCTGCGCACTTGTTTTATTTCCAAATGCGGTGCAAAATTACGAAAATGTTTTTATATTCGCGCATTAAATTCATATTAAATATTGAAAAAGATGGGAAAGAGTACATTTTTACAGGACTTTAAAGCGTTTGCCATGAAAGGCAACGTTATTGACATGGCTGTCGGTGTAGTGATTGGTGGTGTGTTTGGAAAAATTGTATCGTCATTGGTGGCTAATGTAATCATGCCGCCGATCGGCCTATTGGTTGGCGGTGTGAACTTTACGGATTTGAAATGGGTAATGAAAGCGGCAGAGGTAGGAGCTGACGGCAAAGAGATTGCGCCTGCGGTATCGTTGGATTACGGTCAGTTCCTTCAGACCACTTTCGACTTTCTGATTATTGCTTTTGCCATATTCTTGTTTATACGTCTGATTACGAAACTGACGAATAGAAAGAAAGAAGAAGCGGCGGCAGCGCCACCCGCTCCGCCCGCACCGACGAAAGAAGAGGTGCTGTTGGCTGAAATTCGTGATTTGCTGAAAGAAAAGAAGGCTTGAACGGATTAAAAAAATAAAGGAGATTCCGAGTATTATCTTGTGAGTCTCCTTTACTTTTTTCCTTCATTGTTATACAGATTGCGTACTTTTTTCTACTTTTGCACACTATTTTATTAAAAATCCATACATTGATATGCAGGAAAAAATAATAATTCTTGATTTCGGTTCGCAGACAACGCAACTTATAGGTCGCCGTGTCCGTGAATTGGACACATATTGCGAAATTGTTCCTTACAACAAATTTCCCAAAGATGATGCTACGATTAAAGGGGTGATCCTTTCGGGAAGCCCTTTTTCTGTTTATGACAAAGATGCTTTCAAAGTAGATTTGAGTGAGATTCGCGGTAAATATCCCATATTGGGTATATGCTATGGCGCACAGTTTATGTCGTACACCAATGGCGGCAGAGTGGAACCTGCCGGTACGCGCGAATACGGACGTGCTCATCTCGCTTCTTTCTGCAAAGATAATGTATTGTTCAAAGGAGTTCGTGACAATTCACAGGTATGGATGAGTCACGGTGACACAATTACCGCCATTCCGGATAATTTTAAGAAAATCGCTTCGACCGATAAGGTAGAGATTGCTGCTTATCAGATAGAAGGTGAAAATGTGTGGGGCGTACAATTCCATCCCGAGGTATTCCACAGTGAGGACGGAACGCAGATTCTGAAAAATTTTGTGGTAGATGTTTGCGGTTGCAAACAAGACTGGTCGCCGGCTTCCTTTATTGAAAGCACGGTTGCCGAGCTGAAGGCACAGTTGGGCGACGATAAAGTCGTTCTCGGTTTGAGCGGAGGTGTCGATTCGTCGGTTGCGGCGGTGTTGCTGAACAAAGCCATTGGCAAGAACCTCACTTGTATCTTCGTGGACCACGGTATGCTGCGTAAGAATGAGTTCAGGAATGTAATGGCCGATTATGAATGTCTCGGCCTGAATGTAATCGGCGTAGATGCCAGCGAGAAGTTCTTCACGGAGTTGGCGGGTGTGACCGAACCGGAGAAAAAACGCAAGATTATCGGCAAAGGCTTTATCGATGTGTTTGATGTGGAAGCCCACAAAATCAAAGACGTGAAATGGCTGGCTCAGGGCACTATCTATCCGGACTGCATTGAATCGTTGTCCATCACGGGTACGGTGATTAAGAGCCATCACAATGTAGGAGGGCTTCCTGAAAAGATGAATTTGAAGTTGTGCGAACCTCTTCGCCTGCTGTTTAAGGATGAAGTTCGGCGTGTAGGCCGCGAATTGGGAATGCCCGAACATCTGATTACCCGTCATCCGTTCCCGGGTCCGGGATTGGCTGTACGTATCCTGGGCGATATTACTCCGGAGAAAGTGCGTATCCTGCAAGATGCCGATGATATCTTTATTCAGGGATTGCGCGACTGGGGATTGTACGATAAGGTTTGGCAGGCAGGGGTTATCCTGTTGCCCGTACAATCTGTCGGTGTGATGGGCGACGAACGTACGTACGAAAGGGCGGTTGCCTTGCGCGCCGTAACATCTACGGATGCCATGACTGCCGACTGGGCACATCTGCCTTATGAATTTATGGGTAAGGTTTCGAATGATATTATTAATAAGGTGAAGGGAGTGAACCGCGTCACCTATGATATCAGTTCCAAACCGCCTGCAACCATCGAGTGGGAATAACCCAATCGAATTTGAAGGATAAGAAAAAAGTCTCAATGGAAAATGTGTACCGTTGAGACTTTTTTTATGATGAATTCCTTTGTCGATTGGCTTTAATCCTGTCCGTCTATCAGTTTCTGCCCGTTCGGGATAAGAATCTCTTTTCGCCGCAATTCAATCAGACCGTTGGCTTGCAGTTCATTAAGCGCTTTGGAAGTATTCAGCCGTGTGTCGTCCATGTAGCGGGCAAGGTCGTCCATTTTCATCTTGAATACCTTCGTTCCTTGCGGCTTCTCGCAATGCAGCAGGAAAAAACGGATGATTTTGCTTCTTAAGTCTTGCGTGGGCGCTTCCCATAAACGTGCATACATATTCTGCGCACGGTTGCTGACAATGTTCATATAGTTGAGCCGGAAGATTTCGTACTTGAACAATTCGCTAAGCACAAACGATTTGCTGATGCTTACCGTGTGGACCTCCGTATGCGCCATGTAAGAAGAATTGTAACTGGTATTCATGCCGAACAACGATTGAGGTTCTATCAGGTAGGGCGCTTCCATCTGTTCGATGACGGTGTAGATGTTTTCTTTGGAATTGGTGACGATGGACACCTCGCCTTTCAGCAGAAAGCAAAGCTGCACGCAAGGAGTGTCGCGTTCAATGATAGTTTCTCCCGCTTTATACTTGGTAAAGTGTAGCTTTACCTTATCTAAGATGTTGGTAAAATCCTCATTGCAAAGACCTTGGAATAAAGGCAATTGGAGCAAGGTGTCGAACATGGTTTCCATACGTCGTAATCTCTTGTTTATCGTACAAATTTACTCATAATGCCACACGGCTGCGAATATCTCCCCTTTCTTTTTGATTTTTTTATTGTTTGAATGCATAAAAATAGAGTATATTTGCAGAAAAAAAAGGAGGGAATTATGTTTGCAGGCTTCAATTGGCAACAAATGATAAGTGCGTTTATCGTACTTTTTGCAGTAATAGATATTATTGGTTCTATACCTATTATTATTAATTTGAAGGAAAAAGGCAAGGATGTGGATGCAATGAAAGCCACGCTCATCTCTTTTGCCCTGCTGATAGGATTTTTCTATGCAGGCGACATGATGCTGAAACTTTTCCACGTAGATATTGAATCCTTTGCCGTTGCCGGTGCGTTTGTCATCTTCCTTATGTCGTTAGAAATGATTCTGGATGTTGAGATATTCAAGAACCAGGGTCCCATCAAGGAGGCCACCCTGGTGCCTCTTGTCTTTCCTCTGGTGGCAGGAGCCGGCGCTTTTACCACCTTACTTTCTCTCCGGGCGGAATATGCCAGCATTAATATCCTCGTAGCTTTGGTGCTGAACATGGTTTGGGTGTACTTCGTAATAAGTATGACCGGACGCGTGGAACGTTTTCTCGGAAAAGGCGGTATTTATCTGATACGTAAATTTTTCGGTATTATCTTGTTGGCCATTTCGGTAAGGTTGTTCACAGCTAATATAACGTTGCTGATTGAGGCGTTGCAGAAGGCCTGAGTATTATCCCCCCAAAAAAAAGTTGTTTTATAATCCTGTTCTTTTCCTTTTTATACGGGTTCTCCGTTTAAAAAAGGAAAAGAACAGGATTTCTGTTTGCTGTATAGGAAAGCGTAGCGGAGAATTGCCTATGGTTTAATTCTCCGTTGCCTGACGACTAACCGCCCGAATGCATAAATTTATTCGTCTGACTACAGTGCACTTTTCGTCTGACTATAGTCAGACGAAAGAAACACTATAGTCAGACGCAACTTTAACTATAGTCAGACGAATAAATCTTAGTAAAGGAAAAAACAGTCGTCCGCATCGTCTACAGTAAACCGTCGCAAGAAAAAGATTAGATGCATACAAGGAGCCGGAAGCCGGGCTGTTAGGGAAAACAACAAATTCTTTACGAATTTTACGCAATCCTATGAATATTTGCACAAAAACTGAAAATAAAAAGCCTTTTTATTTTTGTTTTTATCAATAATTTGTACATTTGGGCGTTATACCTGCTGTGTATGGCGCTACGGATTTTTTTTAACGGATGCGGTGATATATGCAGGTGTGATATGACAGCCAATAATTAACCTTTAAATAAATGCACAACTATGAGTTATTTACGATTTGACAAGACCCTCATGACGAATCTGGAAGAATCTCTTCAAAGGGAAATTCTCCGGACGAACAAGGCAGGAGCTTATCATTGTACAACGATTGTTGATTGTAACACACGCAAATATCACGGACTGTTGGTAATTCCAATTCCCAATCTCGATGATGAAAATCATGTGCTGCTATCTTCTCTTGATGAAACGGTAATTCAACACGGTGCGGAGTTTAACTTGGGATTGCATAAATATCAGGGAAACAATTTCAGTCCTAACGGACACAAATATATCCGTGAGTTTGATTGCGAACATATTCCGGCGACAACTTATCGTGTTGGAGGCGTGGTTCTCCGCAAAGAAAAAATCTTTGTACATCATGAAAACAGAATCCTGATTCGTTATACGCTGCTCGACGCACATTCGGCAACGACGTTGCGCTTCCGCCCCTTCCTCGCTTTCAGAAGCGTGCGCGAGTACACGCACGAAAACGCGCAGGCAAGCCGCGACTACCAGCTTGTGGAGAACGGTATAAAGACCTGTATGTATCCCGGCTATCCGGAACTTTATATGCAGTTGAACAAAAAATGTGAGTTTCACTTCCAGCCCGACTGGTATCGGGGCATTGAATATCCGAAGGAACAGGAACGGGGCTATGACTTCAACGAAGATTTGTATGTGCCCGGCTATTTCGAGGTCGATATAAAGAAAGGAGAGAGCATTGTTTTCTCTGCCGGAATCTCCGAAACCACTCCCCGAAAACTCAAACAGACTTTTGAAGCCGAAGTGGCCGACCGTACGCCGCGCGACAGTTTCTACCACTGTCTGAAGAACTCCGCCCATCAGTTCCACAACCGGCAGGAGGGCGAGCATTATATCCTCGCCGGTTATCCCTGGTTCAAATGCCGTGCACGCGATATGTTCATTGCTTTGCCGGGACTCACACTTGCCATTGATGAAGTGGAAGAGTTTGAAGATGTGATGAAAACGGCCGAAAAGGCGATTCGTAATTTCATGAAAGAAGAGCCGGTCGGCTACAGGATTTACGAAATGGAGCATCCCGATGTATTGCTTTGGGCCGTTTGGGCTTTGCAACAATATGCTAAGGAGACCTCCCGTGAGCAGTGCCGTCAGAAGTACGGCGAACTGTTGAAGGACATCATGGAATTTATCCGTCAACGGAAGCATGATAACCTCTTCCTTCACGAAAACGGATTGCTTTATGCCAATGGAACAGAGAAAGCGATTACGTGGATGAACTCCACCGTCAACGGCCATCCGGTAATTCCGCGTACAGGATACATTGTTGAATTTAATGCTTTGTGGTACAATGCACTGCGTTTTACAGCCGATTTGCTGTGTGAAGGCGGTGAGGTGCACTTGGCCGACGCGCTTGACGCACAGGCGGAAGTGACCGGCAAATCGTTTGTCGATGTGTTCCGCAACGAATACGGATATCTGCTCGACTATGTCGACGGCAATATGATGGACTGGAGCGTACGTCCCAATATGATATTTGCCGCCGCATTCGATTACTCTCCGTTAGACCGGGCGCAAAAGAAACAGGTGCTCGATATCGTGACCAAAGAACTGCTCACTCCGAAAGGAATCCGTTCTTTAAGTCCGAAGAGTGGGGGATACAATCCGAACTACGTTGGGCCGCAGGTGCAGCGCGACTATGCATATCATCAGGGAACGGCCTGGCCCTGGCTGATGGGATTCTATCTCGAAGCCTATCTCCGCATCTATAAAATGAGCGGACTGTCGTTTGTAGAGCGTCAGTTGATTGGATATGATGACGAAATGACAAGTCACTGTATCGCTTCCATTGCCGAACTGTTTGACGGGAATCCGCCGTTCAGAGGTCGGGGAGCCGTCTCTTTTGCAATGAATACGGCCGAAATCCTGCGTGTTTTGAAGCTGCTGTCTAAATATTATTAAAGAAAGGAGGAACGAAGATGAAAGTTTTGATGTTTGGTTGGGAATTTCCCCCGAAAATATATGGTGGTCTTGCAGTTGCTTCTTACGGAATAACCAAAGGGTTGAGCTTGCAGGGTGACATGGAGACTATCTTCTGTATGCCCAAACCCACAGGCGAAGAAGAACAGTTCTTGAAAATTGTCGGTATGAACCAAGTGCCTGTCGTATGGCGCGATGTTCACTACGATTACCTGAAATCCCGCTTGCAGGCAAATATGTCGCCCGAAGAATACTACTCTTACCGCGACCATATCTATGCCGATTTCTCTTATATGAATGTCAACGACTTGGGATGTATGGAGTTTGCCGGCGGTTATCCCGGAAATCTGCACGAAGAGATTAACAACTTTTCCATTATCGCCGGTGTGGTGGCTCGTCGGGAGCAATTCGACATTATTCATGCGCACGACTGGCTGACCTATCCTGCCGGAGTACACGCTAAGATGGTGAGCGGAAAGCCGCTTTGCATTCATGTTCATGCAACGGATTTCGACCGTTCGCGCGGGAAGGTCAATCCCACCGTTTATGCCATCGAGAAGAATGGTATGGATCATGCCGATTGCATCATGTGTGTGTCCGAACTTACCCGCCGCACGGTTATCAACGAGTATCATCAGGACCCGCGCAAGGTATTTGCCATGCACAATGCCGTCTATCCGTTGTCGCAGGAATTGTTGGATATTCCGCGTCCCGAGCATACGAAAGAGAAAGTGGTTACTTTCCTCGGACGTATCACCATGCAGAAAGGCCCCGAATACTTTGTGGAGGCTGCCGCACTTGTGTTGCAACGCACCCGTAACATCCGTTTTGTGATGGCAGGCTCAGGCGATATGCTGAATGCAATGATTAATTTGGCTGCCGAACGCGGTATTGCCGACCGTTTCCATTTCCCGGGCTTTATGAAAGGCCGGCAAGTGTATGAGGTTTACAAGAACAGTGATGTGTTTGTTATGCCATCTGTCTCCGAACCTTTCGGTATTGCTCCGTTGGAAGCCATGCAGTGTGGAACGCCTTCCATTATATCGAAGCAATCGGGATGTGGCGAAATTCTCGACAAGGTGATTAAAACCGATTACTGGGATATTCATGCTATGGCCGACGCCATTTATTCCATCTGTACCAATCCGTCGCTTTTCAGTTATCTGCAGGATGAAGGAAAGAAGGAAGTTGACGGAATTACTTGGGAGAAGGTCGGTCTGAGAATCCGTGCTCTCTACGAGGATGTGTTAAGAAACTATGGTAAATAACGAAACAATATATAAAAATGAGAACTATCTGTCTTTATTTTGAGATACATCAAATTATACATTTGAAACGTTATCGCTTCTTCGATATCGGTAACGACCATTACTATTACGATGATTATGCCAACGAAACGGGAATGAATGAGGTGGCCGAACGTTCCTATATCCCCGCTCTCAGCACTTTGATTGAGATGGCGAAGAATTCGGGCGGTGCTTTCAAGGTTGCATTGTCTATTTCGGGAGTGGCGTTGGAACAGCTCGAAATTCATGCTCCGGCAGTGATTGATTTGCTGCATCAGTTGAATGATACCGGTTGCTGCGAGTTCTTGTGCGAACCCTATTCGCATGGTCTGTCTTCGTTGGCCAATGAAGATTGCTTCCGTGAGGAAGTGCTTCGCCAGCGCGACAAGCTGAAACAGATGTTTGGAAAAGAACCGAAAGTATTCCGCAATTCCAGTCTGATTTATTCGGACGAGATTGGTGGTCTGGTGGCTTCTATGGGCTTCAAGGGTATGTTGACCGAAGGAGCCAAGCACGTGTTGGGATGGAAGAGCCCGCATTACGTGTACCACTGCAATCAGGCTCCGGGCCTCAAACTCCTGTTGAGGGACTTCAAATTGTCGGATGATGTAAGTTTGCGTTTTTCCAATTCGGATTGGGCGGAATATCCTTTGTTTGCCGATAAATACATCAGTTGGATTGATGCGCTCCCGCAGGAGGAACAGGTTATCAATATCTTTATGGAATTGAGTGCGCTGGGTATGGCCCAACCGTTGTCTTCCAATATTCTTGAGTTCCTGAAGGCTTTGCCTGAGTGTGCGAAAGCGAAAGGCATTACTTTCGCTACACCGACCGAAATCGTGACAAAGTTGAAATCTGTCTCTCAGCTCGATGTTCCCTATCCGTTGTCATGGATAGACGAGGAAAGAGATACGAGCTGCTGGTTGGGTAATGTGATGCAGCGTGAAGCCTTCAATAAGTTATATAGCGTGGCCGAACGGGTTCATTTGAGCGGCGACCGCCGCATCAAGCAGGACTGGGATTATTTGCAGGCAAGCAACAATTTCCGTTTTATGACTACGAAGAACAACGGTATGTGGTTGAATCGCGGTATTTATGATTCTCCTTACGATGCCTTCACTAATTATATGAATATTCTGGCCGACTTTATCAAGCGGGTAGATTCGTTGTATCCTGCGGATGTTGATAGCGAAGAACTCAATTCCTTGCTGACTACGATTAAGAACCAGGGCGACGAAATCACTGCGTTGGAGAAGGAGGTTGAGAAATTGCAGGCAAAGGTTGCAAAGGAAATGGTTAAAAAGACTACAACAAAGAAGTCTGCTGCTGCCAAAGAACCGGCTGCTAACCCCGCCGCTAAAAAAAAGGCTGCCAAATCTGCCACCGAGCCCAAGAAACCGGCTGGCAGACCCAAGAAAGCTGCTGCAAAGAAAGAAGAAAAGTAAGATAATTCTTCGTTCTCAAATAGAATAAAAAACCGTGAACTCGATTTCTATTGAGTTCACGGTTTTTATTATGTCTGCATCCATTTGGCTGCAATCAAAAAAATAACGCGGATTACATCAGGCAATCCGCGTTATTTTTTATATGGAAATCTCTATTGTTCTTATTTTGACTTTGTTCCGAAGTTGGTAGATACAACCTCAACTTTTAGTACGTTATTCGAATTCTTACCACCTTTCAAGCGTGCATAACTCGGTTTCAAATCATGTTGTATGCTGATAATCTGGCTGGAACTACTGCCATAGCCGTAATAGTTGTCACTTGAAGAAGAATCTTTGGTGACAAGTACGGGAATAAGTACAAATTTATTCCATTCGGTTAATTCTTTCCAAATTTCAATACTCTCAACTTTCCGTTCTGTTTTGGCACTTCCCGAATTGTCCGAATTCGGTACGGCGACCATTACAAAACCTTTATCGTCTATCTCTTTCTGTGCTGCCGTACTATCTGCCAGACATTTATTGATCATTTGGGTGATGTTGTTGAATGTATATTGCGTAAAGCTATATGACGAAGATGAATTATCACATAAAGAAGAAGTTATACCATCACTCAACTTATTGTTTTTGAAGAAATCATCCTGGTCTTTCTTATGTATTAGCAAAACGCTTTTGGGAACAGACATTCCGAACTTCTTATTATTGGTTTCATTGTAGATAGGGAAATCCAACTTGACGGCATTCAAAGTATCTCCTTGAAGTCGTTCGTTTATTTCACCGACAGGCAGCGTTACTTGAGTGAATATTCCCGCCGGACTTTTCAGATAAGTCAAGTTAGGATCATCAATGCATTTTTGAATGGCCGCTTTATCGTTTTGCAAACGATTGGCTTGAATGACTTCACGGGTAGAGGTAAACGAACGTCCGTTGTAGACAATCGAGTCTTTACCAGTATATGTATGCAATAATCCACCAGTCACACTGTCTACGGCGTGCTCTAAGAATGCTACGTCCATTTGTACAGCTTTGATGTAGAGAATGGTACCGTCTCCATAATCGCTTTTTACATACAATCCGGGGAATATGTCTTTGAATTTGTCGTATAAATCAGAATTCCGTCCTTCTTTTAAGAGTTTTTGTCCCAATTCTTGGGTTTTTGATGGGTCTAATGTGATTCTGACATAAGGAGTATACGTCGAAAGATTACGTATAGAGTCGCTAACGGACAAATCGACTGCCGTATAGGATTTGTTGCCTAACAGACTTTCTGCTTCATCATAATATTTCGTTGGGTCAATGTCGGTATAATAGGCGTTTTCATCTTCATACCAATATTTATTGCTCAGCTTCTGGTCTAATTCATACATACTTAAACGACAGGCGGTCAGCGAATCTCCAAAATAGCTGTCATACCAAAGGTAAATATTAATCAGGCAGTTACCGATAGGAGTCTCTCCATCCTTAATAACGATGTATTTGTTCTTGATACCTTCTTCGACACGATCAAGATTTGTCATCATCTTTCCGGTTCCGCTTTTTGTATCTCCGGAGAAAGCCTTTGGAAAGGTCATTCCTTTAGGGCAATTCAACTCTGCCAAGAATCCGGCTTCATAGGTTCCGAATAGATCATCTGTGAATTTTCCCACATAACCGATATTGCTCATCGCATATATCTGACCGGCATGAACAGATTCCGTTGTAGCATGGAATGTACTCAGTTTTCCATTGATATTTTGGTCGCTTCCCGGAAACATACCCAATCCTAATCCGGCTGTGTTGTCATCACAGTTCCAGAAAGTGATTGTCAGTAAAGCTATTAAGGCGTATTTTGCTTTCATGATCGTCGTTTCTTGATTTTTATTCTTTGTTGTTATTGGAAGCACTTTCCCATACCTGGTCGTAGAACTCGTTGCAAGCGTCGGCATAGTTCTCCGGAGTCTGATGGTCGAGTACCAATTTGCCCGATTGGCGGGCGTATTCGATGATGGATTCATCTACTTTTTCGCTGTTCTGTATCACTCCGTCGGAATAATCCACAGCAAGTTTGCAGAGCGTTGAATAATTCAACGGTCCTTCGAGAGTACCCAAGTCTTTTTTGGAAATACCTTTCAGTAACAATTTTGTAGCGAAGTCGTCACTAAGGTTGTTCTTAAAATCGTCTTCATATACGGAGAAAACGACTTTGGTGTCGCGGAAAGAGGGTTCGTCCTTGTATGCTTTCTTTATATAAAGAGGTGCCAGTGCTGTCATCCAACCGTGACAATGGATTACATCCGGACACCAACGGAGTTTTTTCACTGTTTCCAATACACCGCGTGCGTAGAAGATGGCACGGCTGTCGTTGTCATCATATTCCATACCGTTCTCGTCTGTTGTTTGCAGGCGGTTTTGGAAATAATCATCGTTGTCGATGAAATAAACCTGCATACGTGCCGACTGGATGGAAGCGACTTTTATAATTAGCGGATGGTCAGTATCGTCAATAATCAGGTTCATACCGGAGAGGCGGATCACTTCGTGAAGTTGGTTTCTACGCTCGTTGATGTTTCCCCATTTGGGCATAAATGTTCTGATTTCACGGCCTTTTTCTTGTATTGCCTGTGGAAGGTTTCTACCTATATTGGCCATTTCGGATTCTGAAACGTAAGGTGTAATCTCTTGAGTAATAAATAAAACTTTATTCGCCTTTGTCATAATAGCAATAGTTCTCTATAATATTCTGCAAAGATACGAAAAAAAAGACACATTAAATAAGATATTCTTTCTTTATGTGGCAAATATTAGTTTATTTTGCAGAGTTTTTGCAAACGAGTAAAACATAAACCAATTGACGAAAATGAAAATAGTGCACACTATCAAGGACTTACAGGCGGAATTGTCTGCTCTGAAAGCCCACGGTGAAACAGTGGGACTGGTTCCTACAATGGGTGCTTTACACGCGGGCCATGCATCTCTGGTAAAGCGCAGCGTAAGTGAGAATGGTGTAACTGTTGTGAGTGTTTTTGTAAATCCCACACAGTTCAACGATAAAAATGACTTGGAGAAATATCCGCGCACATTGGATGCAGACTGTCGCTTGTTGGAAGAATGTGGGGCAGCATTCGTATTTGCTCCTTCGGTGAGTGAGATGTATCCGCAACCGGATACGCGTCAGTTCAGTTACGCTCCGTTGGATACGGTGATGGAAGGGGCGTTCCGTCCGGGACATTTCAACGGGGTTTGTCAGATTGTAAGCAAATTGTTTGATGCCGTGCAGCCGGATAAGGCTTATTTCGGTGAGAAAGATTTCCAGCAATTGGCAATTATTCGTGAGATGGTGCGGCAGTTGCAATATAAACTTGAAATAGTGGGCTGTCCGATTGTGCGCGAAGAAGATGGGCTGGCCTTGAGCAGCCGTAATCAGCGTTTGTCGGCACAGGAACGTGAAAATGCTTTAAATATTTCTCAGACCTTATTTAAAAGTCGTAACTTTGCGGCCGCTCATACGGTGAGTGAAACGCAAAAGATGGTGGAAGATGCGATTGCGGTCGCTCCGGGTTTGCGTTTGGAGTATTTTGAAATCGTAGACGGAAACACATTGCAGAAGATTGAGAATTGGGAAGATACTTCCTATGCGGTAGGATGCATCACAGTGTTCTGCGGAGAAGTCCGGCTGATTGATAACATTAAATATAAAGAATAACTAAAAGGACGAAACCTTATGATGATTGAAGTGTTGAAGTCGAAAATTCATTGTGCACGTGTTACGGAGGCTAATTTGAACTACATGGGCAGTATCACGATTGATGAAGACCTGTTGGATGCTGCGAACATGATTGCGGGTGAGAAGGTGCATATCGTTGACAATAATAATGGCGAGCGTTTTGAAACCTATATAATCAAAGGTGAACGCGGTTCGGGTAAGATTTGCCTGAATGGTGCCGCTGCCCGCAAGGTGCAACCGGACGATATTGTCATTATCATGTCTTATGCATCGATGGATTTTGAAGAGGCCAAGTCGTTCAAGCCGACTGTTATTTTCCCGGACCCTGCGACAAACAAGGTGGTGAAGTAAGAAAGTAGTTTGGACGTTTTGATAAAAAGAAAATCTCCGTCTGCCTCAGGCAAATGGAGATTTTCTTTTTATTTGCATCCGCTACAGCTATTTGCTGATGTTTTCTTTTAACTGTTCGTTCATGGCGGCGGCGGCCTTGCGTCCGTCTCCCATAGCAAGAATCACAGTAGCTCCACCACGGACAATGTCGCCACCCGCATAAATCATCGGGATGGAGGATTCCATATTCTCATTGACGGCGATGGTGCCTTTGCGTCCCAATTCCAATCCTTTGATGGAACTCGGAACAATCGGGTTGGGCGATACGCCGACACTTACGATAGCCAGGTCGATGTCAATTGTTTCCGTCTCGCCGGGGATGGCCACAGGACTGCGACGTCCGGAAGCATCCGGTTCGCCCAATTCCATCTTTTGCAGGACTACCTGCTTTACGCAACCCTGTTCGTCAGCGATGTATTCGATTGGATTATGCAGTGTCAGGAATTCCACTCCCTCTTCTTTGGCGTGTTTCACCTCTTCGATGCGCGCAGGCATTTCTTCTTCCGAGCGTCGGTAGATAATCATGGCACGTTCGGCTCCCAGGCGTTTCGCCGTGCGTACAGAGTCCATTGCAGTATTACCGCCACCGATTACCGCTACGTTCTTGCCGAAAGCTACCGGAGTGTCGGACTCTTCGCTGGCAGCATCCATCAGATTGACACGGGTAAGGTATTCGTTGGAAGACATGATATTGATGGAGTTCTCTCCCGGAATGTTCATGAAGTTGGGCAGGCCCGCACCGGAAGCTACAAAGATACCTTTGAAACCTTCCTCTTGCAACTCTTCCACGCTGATGGTCTTTCCTACGATGCAGTCTTTGACGAAGTTTACTCCCATCTTGGAAAGGTTGTCAATCTCCACATCCACAATCTTGTTGGGCAGGCGGAATTCGGGAATACCATATTTCAGTACACCGCCGATTTCGTGCAATGCTTCGAATACAGTCACATCATATCCGTATTTCGCCATATCTCCGGCAAAAGCCAGTCCGGCAGGCCCCGAACCGATAACGGCTATCTTAATGCCGTTTTTATCTGCGATGACAGGAACGGAAATCTGTCCGCTTTCACGTTCGTAGTCGGCAGCGAAGCGTTCGAGATAACCAATAGCTACCGGCTTTTCGTTCATCTTCAGATGGATACAGTTCGATTCACACTGCTTTTCCTGCGGGCAGACACGTCCGCATACGGCGGGAAGCGCACTTGTTTCTTTCAGTGTTTTGGCTGCTTCGAGGAATTCTCCGCGTTCGATGTTTTTGACGAAGCGGGGAATGTCAATGCCGACTGGACAGCCTTGCATACATCCCGGATTGGCACAGTCCAGGCAACGCTTTGCTTCCGTAACTGCCTGTTCTGCAGTCAATCCCTGGTTCACCTCTTCTTTACGGCTGTGCGAGCGGTATTCTGCGTCGAGTTCGTTCATCTCGACACGGGGAATAGCCGTGCGCTCTTTCGGTTTCATGGTTTTGCGCAGTTCTTGTCGCCATGCAGCGTTGCGGCTCTTCTCGTCGGCTTCCTTCGTTGCTTCGCACTCGGATTGCAACTTATGCATTTCTTCGCGTTCGATGTTCCTGAAGGCTCCCATGCGCTTCAGCATTTCGTCAAAGTCTACTTGGTGGCCATCGAATTCGGGTCCATCTACGCATACGAATCTTGTTTTTCCGCCTACGGTAATACGGCAAGCGCCGCACATACCTGTTCCGTCCACCATGATGGTGTTTAATGAAACATCGGTCGGAATCTCATATTTTTTAGTCAGCAAACAAACAAATTTCATCATGATGGCGGGACCGATAGCGAAACACTTGTCAACCTTTTCGCGTTTGAGGACCTCTTCCACACCTTCCGTTACCAGTCCTTTGCGACCGTACGAACCGTCGTCTGTCATGATGGTGACTTCATCGGAGCTTTCGCGCATTTCCTTTTCCAGTATAATGAGGTCTTTGTTGCGTCCTGCCAATACGGTAATCACATGATTGCCGGCAGCTTTCAAAGCCTGCACGATAGGAAGCATCGGAGCTACGCCCACACCGCCGCCGGCGCAGACTACTGTGCCAAACTTCTCGATGTGTGTGGCTTGTCCCAACGGGCCTACCACGTCGGTGATGTAGTCGCCTTCGTTCAGTTCGCACAAGCGGGTAGAAGACAAACCGACTTCCTGCACAACCAGAGTGATAGTACCTTTTTTCACATCGGAACCGGCGATGGTCAACGGCATACGTTCTCCCTTTTCGCCTACACGCACGATGACGAAGTGTCCGGCTTTACGAGATTTAGCAATTAAAGGAGCTTCAATTTCAAATTTGAATACTTTCTCCGAAAAGCGTTCTTTGCTAATGATTTTGTTCATTATCTAATTAATTTGTTGGTATTGTTACGTAACTGCTGTCAGAATGTTATAAATATCGACAAAGATACGGCTTATTTGCGAAAAAACGAAAAAGAAAAGCCACTCTTTTGCTGAGTGGCTTCTTAATAGGGGAGTGAATCTCTTTTTTTATTTCGTTCTGATTTTGTATCCGGCTACTCCATAATATAAGATGAACAGGAAGCAGGGGAGGCACAGCCAGTATGCTTGTTGAGGGCTGGCTACGTCTTTCAGCCAACCGTAGAGGGTAGGGATGATTGCTCCACCGAACATTGCCATGATAAGTAATGACGAACCGGCTTTGGTGAATTTGCCGAGGTCTGCCATAGCAAGCGGCCACAGGGCGGGCCACATCAGTGAGCAACCTAAAGCCATGAACGAGATGAAATAGATGGACGTTTCGGCAGGAGTGAGCACTACCAACAGCGAACCTGCGATGGCAAGAATGGAACAAATCTTCAAGGCTGCTGCCTGGCTGAGATATTTCGGAATAAAAATAATACCGCAGATATAACCGATGACGATGCCGATAGGAGCAATCCAAGCATAATTGGCGGCACCTTCCAAACCGAGTGCATTGGCGTAGTCTACCAATGTGCCCAACGAAACAGTCTCAACACCTACATACAAGAACAGTGCCAGACATCCCAACAGCAAGTGCGGGAACTGGAAAACGGATGTTTTGGTAGCAGCATAAGGACAGGCTTCGGCTTCGTTTTCGCTTTCATCTTCGCCGGCAGCCTTTACTTCGGGCAGTGGCGCGAAGAAAGCCATCACACCTAAGGCTACGAAAGCACATATGATGATGATGAACGGTTTGCCCAAATCTTCAATACCAATCAGGCTAACGTCTTTGCCCAACAGCCATACGATGAAGATGGCAGGGATAGGCCACGCCAGTTTGTTGCAGATACCCATGATACTGATACGTTTGGCTGCACTTTCCAATGGACCTAAAATTGTGATATACGGATTGACCGACGCCTGCAAATATGCATTGGCAGCTCCGCTGATGAAAGAAGCTAACAGGAATAACGTAAAACTTTCCTGAGAGGCCGACAGGATGAACAGATAGAAAGCCGCTGCGAAAATAAAGAATGACAACGACATGGTGCGTTTGTAACCGATTGCCTTGATGGTAAGCCCGGCAGGATAACCGAACACCAAAAACGGAATAAAGGTGGCAGCAATGATAAGGTAAGACGCCGTGTTTGAAATTCCTAATGACTTTTGTAAGACGGGAACCAATAACGAGTTAATTCCTAATGCAAAACCAATTGCAAAGAACATGATGCCGATGAATGTCAAAGGCAATACAAAACTTTTCGTGTTTTTTGTCATGGGGGTAAATGTATTTAATAGGTTATAAATATAATTTTTCACCACAGACTACACAGATTATCACAGATAAGCAAAGAATGCGTCATGCGGCTATCCGAATAAAAATCTGTGAAAATCCGTGCAATCCGTGGTGAAACTTTAGTCGATGATGTCGAAACCGCAGTACGGAACCAGCGCTTTCGGTATTCGGATACCTTCCGGAGTCTGATTGTTTTCGAGCAGGGCGGCAACGATGCGCGGCAGTGCCAAAGCTGAACCGTTCAGTGTGTGGCAAAGTTCGGTTTTCTTGTCCGCGTTGCGATAGCGGCATTTCAGACGGTTTGCCTGATAGGTGTCGAAATTGGAAACGGAACTTACTTCCAGCCAGCGTTTCTGTGCTTCCGAGTACACCTCGAAGTCGAAGCAAAGTGCGGCAGTAAAACTCATGTCGCCGCCGCAAAGGCGAAGGATGCGGTAGGGCAATTCCAATTTCTGCAACAATCCTTCTACGTGATTCAGCATTTCCTGATGCGACTGTTTGGAGTGTTCGGGTTTGTCAATGCGCACCAATTCCACTTTGGAGAATTCGTGCAGGCGATTCAATCCGCGTACGTCTTTGCCGTATGAGCCTGCTTCGCGGCGGAAACATTGTGTATAGGCACAATTCATAATCGGCAGTTGTTTCTCTTCCAGAATCACATCGCGGTAGATGTTGGTGACCGGAACCTCTGCTGTCGGAATCAGATACAAGTCGTCCGTTTCGCAGTGGTACATCTGTCCTTCTTTGTCGGGAAGTTGTCCTGTGCCATAACCGGAAGCGGCGTTGACTACTGTCGGCGGCATGATTTCGGTATATCCCGATTTGCGTGCTTCGTCGAGGAAGAAGTTGATAAGGGCACGTTGGAGTTGTGCGCCTTTGCCTTTGTACACGGGAAAGCCTGCGCCGGTGATTTTGACGCCTAAGTCGAAGTCGATTAAGTCATACTTCTTTGCCAGTTCCCAATGGGGGAGTGCGTCTTTGGGAAGTTCGGTTTCCATTCCGCCTGTCTTTTCTACAACGTTGTCTTCTGCGCCTGTACCTTCGGGCACTTCGTCGTAAGGGATATTGGGAATCGTATAGAGTACATTCTGCATATCGGTGGCAGCCTGTGTCATGGCAGCGTCAAGTTCCTTGTTGCCTTCTTTCAGTTCGGCAACGCGTGCGCGTGCTGCTTCGGCCTCTTCTTTCTTTCCCTCTTTCATCAACTGTCCGATGGTGCGTGAAAGTGAGTTGACCTCAGCTAAGTTTTTATCTAATAGGTTTTGTGTGCTACGTCTCTTGTCGTTCAGAGCGATGACTTGCTCTATCGTCTCTTTTGCATTCTTGAAATGCTTCTTTTCCAGTCCGCGGAGTACCGCTTCTGTGTTTTCTGTAATTTGTTTAATGGTAAGCATATCTATACTTTTTATGAACTTTCGTTTAATGGATGCAAAGATAAAGAAAAAACGAACAACCAAGCAATGAAAACATACATAAAAAAGAAGGGAGATGCAATCCTTTCGGATTACATCTCCCTCTCCTTGTATTTTGGGTTGTGCAATTATGCTTCGGTTGCAGGAACTACAGAAACATATCTTCTGTCTTCTCTACCAACTTTGAAACTAACTGTACCATCTACTAAAGCGAAAAGAGTGTGGTCTTTACCCATTCCGATGTTTTCACCCGGGTGGAATTCAGTACCTCTTTGACGAACGATGATGTTACCTGCTTTGCAAGCTTCGCCACCAAATATCTTAACGCCTAATCTCTTACTTTGTGATTCGCGGCCGTTCTTAGAACTACCGACACCTTTTTTATGTGCCATTTCTTCTTACTTTTTAATTTGATTAAGCTACTACTTCTGTGATTGTTAACTCAGTGAACTGCTGACGGTGACCGTTCAGTTTTCTGTAACCTTTTCTTCTTTTCTTGTGGAAAACAAGAACTTTGTCGCCTTTAACCAAGTTTGAAACAACCTGGCAAACAACTTTTGCACCTTCTACAACAGGAGCACCTACAGTTACGTTTCCCTCTTTGTCTACCAAAAGAACTTTTTCAAATTCTACTGTTGCGCCGTTTTCAGCACCTTCGATGTGGTGAACGAACAACTTTTTGCCAGCTTCTGCTTTAAACTGCTGACCGTTAATTTCTACAATTGCGTACATCTTATATATAATGTATAAGTTAGCTCCGGCGGGTGGTCTTTAATCACTTAAGGAACTCTTTATCGAACCCGTTGCGGAATAATCGGGCACAAAAGTACTGCTTTTATTTAAATCAAGCAAATATTCGCCTCTTTTTTATTCAAAGTAATTGCTGCAATGTATTTTGCGGCAAATGCGTCCTCCGTAGTGTGTGAATAAAGCCTAAATAATTAAGATTCTGTATCTTGTTGATAATAAAAAAGCTATCTTACGAAATAAAAAATATCAGTACGGAAGGTGACTATGAACAAGGAATTAATCAACAGTTTTATTTCTTATTTGAATAAGGATAAACTATCGAATGTTGTGAGTTGGGTTTGGATGGCCGGTTGGGCTGTTACCATGTTGGATGTGTTCTGTCTGCACGATAGATTTAAGTTGTTTACAATCTGTTTTTACTATTATGTAACTCCGATAGTGGCGGTGATAATCATTGTAAGGACAGTCATGTTGTTCCGGAAGTTTAAGAAGATGGTCTGAATAATCCAACAGACTGCGGCACAACGACCAATAGAAAACTTCCTTTCTATTGATACTGAACTTCTTTTCTATCAATAACAAACTTTTCGACAAGCGGATACAAACTATAAATGAAGGTTGCGTTTTTATAAACGAAGCCTTCATTTATAAAAACAAAGCCTTCATTTTTATAAATGAAAGCTTCGTTTATAGTTTTTGAGCGCTAATTTGGAATTTTGATACGGTTGCCTGAGCTGTTTTCTATGAATAGAAAACAACTTTATCATTAGTCCACTTGGGCTGTTTGAACTTATATCAGACGTTGGAGATAGGGTCTTTCGGAATGATTAACGTATTCTGCCGCCACATATCCAGTGCTTGGTGTAATAGTTTTCACTTAGTCTGCTGACGATTACTCCCCGGCTTGTACTCGAATGGATGAATTTCCCGTTTTTCAGATAGATACCTACATGGGCAACTCTCCTTTTTGAACGGTTGCTGCTGAAGAATACCAAGTCGCCCTCCCTGAGATTGCGTTTGGCCACCTTGCTGCTGTTCTTTTTCAGTTCTTCCGAGTTTCGTGGCACTTGGACGCGATACACTTTCCGGTATATCTGATGAACCATGCCCGAACAGTCGGTTCCTTTTCGCGAATCTCCGCCGCTGCGGTAGGGTGTACCTATCCAGTTGGCTGCTTCCAGGTAGAGTTTATGATTGTCTTCGAGATTGATGTCTGTGCCCAATAAAATGGAAGCCCGCGCCAAAGCCTGATAGTCCAGGCGGGGAGCGGATGTGCGGCAAGAACTGAACAAGGCAGTCAGCCCTGCCAATATGAAAAACAGCTTGAAGTTAATTTTCATCATTTCCATTCAAAAAACGTCTATTTTATTCTTCTACATTAAAATAAGTCTCCAACTCTTTCTCGGCCGAATTGTTTTCGTTGATAATATCACTGATGATTGCTCCGTGTTCCAGCAAAACGATTCGCGAACATACATCTACGGTATGATTCAGGTTGTGGCTCGAAATGAGTACCGTAGCCTGATGCTCTTCATTGTACTTTTTGAGCAGGTGTTTGATGACAGACTGCGAGCTGGGGTCGAGAAAGTTGAACGGTTCGTCCAAAATCAGTAATTGCGGATGATGAAGCATGGCAGAGATGATGCCAATCTTCTGCTTGTTGCCGGCAGAGTAGTTGCGGATGAACTTCTTGTGTCCGATGACTTCTCCGTTCATGAAGCGTTCAAAGGGGATGAGACGTTCGTCGACTTCCTCTTTCTTCAGTCCGTACATCTTGCCGATGAAGTGGAAATACTCTTCGGGAGTGAGGTAATCAATCAGAAAACCGTCGTCGATAAATGCGCCGGTAAAGGCTTTCCAGTTTTCGCTTCGGCTTACGTCAATGCCGTTCACTGTCACTGTTCCACCGTCTGCCTTCAGCAAGTCGAGCATCAACCGGAAGAGAGTCGTCTTTCCCGCACCGTTGTTGCCTACCAGTCCGAGCATATCGCCCCGGTTGATTTCATAGTGTGCTATGTCTATGGCAACCTTTTCGCCGAAAGCTTTTGTAAGTTTATCAAGGATAATCATGATGTTCAATGTTTATATGCTTAGTGTCCCGTATGCGTTTATTGGCGGCTGTCTCTGAAGCCTTCCATGTTTTCATACCTCCGCAGCATGAAGCGGTGATATACATTCTTTATCCATAAAGGAGAGGCCAGGCAGAATCCCAGTCCTGTTGCCAACAGGATAGTGTAGGTAATTGTTTCATCCAAGAGTGAGTTCAGAATGCTGTATAAGATAAGCGGCGCGCCAAACGCTCCGAAGTTTACCAGCATTTGTATTTCATTGCCGGACTGACGGTTTGCCACTTTTTCGTTCAGTGCGATGGTCTGCCTGTTGTAAACGGCCAACTGGAAAAAGCAGAAATAGATAAAGCCGATGGTGTAGAAGAACCAGGCAAAAGCGCCCAGCAGCGTGAGTTTCTCCATGACAATGGCGGGAATCATCAATAGGAAAGGGATGATTTCGCCGATGCTGTATAAGTAATATTTGGCTTTCAGCAGGCTCATAATCGACTCTTTGCGGGACATCAGACCGTCGATGTAATTGCCTTCGAACGACATAATCTGTGAAAGGATAATCATCCCGAAGGCGGCAAAGTTGTAGACACATATAAAGGTAGTCATGAATACTCCGTCGTAAACACCGGAGAAGCTGAGAGCGGCGGAGAAAGCCGCGATAAGGATGCCGACATTGCGCAGGGAGCCTTTGCAACGGCGGTTGCGCAAGAGCATTTTCAGTTCCAGTCTCATGTATTCGCCGACTTCTCCGTAGCGTTCGAAGAATTTGTATTCGGAGACATTCTTCATTTGCGTGTCGTCGGTTTTTGCCAGTTCTGCATAGATGAGTCCCGACATGATTTTCCGGTTTATCAGCCACAAAAGGAGGATAACCGACAGAGTGCCGAGGAAATAAAGTACATTCCCTGCGATGTATCCGTCTCCCAAATCCATGAAGAAATAGAAGAGCGGGCTATCTTCGGGAATGAAAAGAAGGCAGCCTATTCCACCATAGAAAGCGATGGGCAATAGAATCCACCAAATACGTTCGTTGATAAGTGTGCGGCACAGTAGGTACCAGTAATTATTGGCGATAATCAGAAGCAGGATACCGATGAGGTAGGCGAAAACACCGGATACACCGAAAAACTTGGTAATGGTAAGGAAGGAAAAAGGGACAAACAGGAACAACCAGACGAGGTTGAACAGGCTGAGTCCGGAGCGGATAAGGAGGAAGTCGATGACACGGTTCCGTTTAACCGGCAGCAAGAGGTAAGGTTTTACCTCTTGTGTCGGTGTTTTTTGGAACGGAACACGCAACAGGAAGTCGAGTGCGAGAATGAATATCAGTACCACTGCGTTCATTACATGATATGGTTCCCGGTTGGGAACCATATCTGCAAAGCCGAACGCGAACGTCGTACCGAAAAATATCAGGTAACCCGCCCAAAACGCGCCCATGATATAACCGAGCATTTTGGCTGCTTTGTTCTTGTCATACATCGGATGCCGTTTGGCAGCGAGGCTTCCATGTTTGCGCAGTTCGTTGAATATCATCATGCTGTCGATGTGCTGGGAAAGATTATTTGTTCTCTTCCGGTGCAGTCATTACAACTTGAATTTTGTTGTTCTGTTTCAAGAGTTTGGCAAGGAAGTTCTGAACATCTTTTGCAGTGGTGTTGGCAACCAATTTTTCGTAGTCCTTCGTGTTGTCTACACCGGTGTAGAAGTATTCGTCCAGATTAGCGAGCCAATAGCCGTTTTCTTTCTGAGCGTCTTTGTACTTCTTCAACATATATTCTTTAATCTTTTGCAGATGTTCGGCAGTCGGACCTTCTTTTGCCATCTTGTTCAACTGTTCCACTACAATGTCCGACAATTTGTCTCTCTTGGCGGGGTCGGTCTGGAATACAATCTGAAGTGCGAGTTCTTCTTTCGGATATTTGCTGAGGCTTCCGTTACAACTTACACCGTATGTACCGCCTTCCTTCTCGCGGATTTCTTCCGTATAAACCATATCCAAAGCCTGGTCTAAGAAACTGAGCAGGATGTTGTTGCGCAAGTCGTATTTGCAAGTGCCGCTATAGAGGAACATGATGGTAGCCATCGGGGTTTCCTGCTTTTTGGCAAATTCATTCTTGTATGCTCCTTTGCGGATGTACATCTTGTTGTCCTTGAAAGTCTCCTTGCGGTTGATAGCCGGCAGAGCACCCAAGTATTTGGCAATCATCGGCTTCATCTCTTCTAAGTTCACGTTTCCTACCAGGTAGAAAGTAAAGTCGCTTGCATCTTTGAAGCGGTCTTTGTACATTTCGATAATCCGGTCGTAGTTGATTTGGTCTACCATGCTCTCTTTCATCTTGATAGCACGCGGATGGTTGTTGTACAACGCACGTGTTACAGTATCTTGGAATGCGGTCATCGGGTTGGCGTCCGCATTTTGCAGTTGTGCTTTCAGTCGGCTCTTGTAAGACTCGAATGCTTCGTTGTCCTTACGCGGAGAAGTGAATGTGAGGTAAGTAAGTTGCATCATGGTCTCGAAATCTTTCGGAGAGCAATTGCCCGAGATGGTTTCAGATGTATTGCCGATGCCTGCGCCTACTGCCGCACGCTTGCCGGCAAGCGCCTTACCCAAGTCTACCTTACTGAAATTACCGATTCCACCTACGAGGGCTACACCGTTCAACTGAGCAACATTGAGGATTTCTTCGTTCGGGAATATACTTGTACCACCTAAACTTACACCTTTCATGATGATTTGATCAGCCTTGAAGTCGGTCGGTTTCACATATACGGTCACACCGTTGGAGAGTACTAGTTTCGTGCTTCCGTAGATGTCGCCTTCCTTTTCGGATACAATCTTTCCTCCCTTGATTTCTTCGGAGATAAGCGGTTCGTTGGAAACCTTGTCTTCATAAGGCTTAAGGTCGAATGATTTCATCTCTTTCAGCAATGCTGCGATTTCTTCTTTGGTAGGATACTTCACACTTTCCTTTTGAGGACCGGCGAGCAGGACTACCTGATTATTGTCCGTAATCAGTTGTTGCATGAATTTGTTGACAGCTTCCACTGTGATGCTCGGGGCCATTTTGTTGATAAGCATATATTCAAACTCGATGCCCGGAATAGGCTCTTTGTCAAGGAAGTTGTTCACGTATTCGTTCACGTACGAACCATTCTTTGTTTTTTCACGTTCGTTGTAAGCAGATTCTACTGCTTGCATATAGTTGGCGCGTGCGCGCTCGTATTCGGTCGCAGTGAATCCGAAACGGCGTGCGCGTTCGGCTTCTTGCAATACGGTTCTCATGGCAAGTTCGATGCCGTCTATTTTGCTGCCTGCACTCAAACTGAATGCTTCTTTTGTTTTGGCAAGGAAAAACTCGCCGTATCCTGCACCTGCGCTGGTGAAAGGAGGGTTGGCAGTCTGTTGAAGTTCAACGAACCGGTTGTTCAGCATATTCATAGCCATGCTTAGTATGTAGTTGGTAGCATAGTAGGCGATGGTGTTTTTCAGAGAATCCGGTGTAGCTTCGTGCTTGAAGAAGATATTTACAGAAGGAGTTTTCACTTCTTTGTCAGTACCGATGTAGATAAGTGGTTCCTGATTGTCGGCTACTGGATAATAGATGCGTTCGGCAGGATTTACCGGAGCTTTCACGTCGGCAAACAGCTTTTTCAGTTTCACTTCTATCTCGTCTACGTTGATATCGCCCACAATGATGATTCCTTGCAAGTCTGTACGATACCATTTAGCATAGTAATCGCGGATGTCCTGATAGGGGAAGTTGTTGATAACGTCAATACTTCCGATAGGCATACAGTCGGCATATTTGGAGTCGGGATATAGTGTAGACTGTGCGTCTGTCATGATGCGGAGCATACCACTGTTGCGGCTTCTCCATTCTTCGCGGATAACGCCACGCTCTTTGTCGATTTCCTTGTCGGCAAGTTTGATAGCGCTCGACCAGTCGTGAAGGATAAGCAGGCAAGAGTCGACAACATTGACATTCTCTGTCGGTACGTTGCTGATGTTGTAAACGGTCTGTTCAACACCGGTATATGCATTCAGGTTGGTTCCGAACTTGATACCTTTGGTCTCACACCACGGTACGATTCCCAATCCGGTTTCGTCGCCTGGGAAATTTTTCGTTCCGTTGAAAGCCATATGTTCAAGGAAATGAGCCAGACCGCGTTGTTGCGGCTCTTCGAGGATAGCGCCTACTTTCTGGGCAATGTAGAATTCCGCACGCTTCTCGGGAAGTGCGTTGTGTCTGATGTAATAGGTAAGTCCGTTTTCCAACTTGCCGATACGGACATTCTTGTCCACAGGCAGTTGTTGCATGGGCTGTGCAAGTACGGACTGAAAATTGCAGCATATGACAAGTGCGGCAATGAATAATCCATGTAATAAATGTTTCATGTTCTATTTAATTTAAATAAATGTTTTTGAATAATCTGTCGCCTTATTCCTTTGTAAATCACAAGTTGACAGGAAAAAACGTTATTTTATCGCTTCTCTTATGCGTACTAATTTAGTCAGCAACTCTTCGATCAGGTCTAATTTGAGCATATTGGCACCGTCGCTTTTGGCTACGGCAGGATTTTCGTGTGTCTCGATAAAAAGCCCGTCAGCACCTACGGCAATACCCGCTTTGGCTATGGTTTCTATCAGTTGAGGCATTCCGCCGGTCACTCCGCTGGTTTGGTTGGGTTGTTGCAAAGAGTGGGTGACGTCTAAAATAACAGGAAAACCGAAGGTCTGCATTTCGGGAATACCGCGATAGTCGACTACCAAATCCTGATAGCCGAAAGTGGTTCCGCGTTCGGTCAGCATGACGTTTTTATTTCCGGCTTCCACCACTTTGCCGGCAGCAAACTGCATCGCCGAGGGAGAGAGGAACTGGCCTTTTTTGATGTTGACGGTCTTTCCTGTCTTGGCGGCTGCAACCAGCAAGTCCGTTTGGCGGCATAAGAAAGCCGGAATCTGAAGAATATCTACATATTCGGCTACCATTTGCGCTTCTTCCGCGCTGTGGATGTCTGTCACGGTAGGAACTCCGAACGTATCACGTACTTTTTGCAGTACTTTCAGTGCATTCTCGTCTCCAATACCCGTAAATGAATCCAGGCGTGAACGGTTTGCTTTGCGGTAAGAGCCTTTGAATACATAAGGAATCTGCAATGTTTCGGTGATTTTCACCACCCGTTCGGCAATGCGCATCGCCATCTCTTCGCCTTCTATCACACACGGGCCGGCAAGTAGGAAGAAGTTGCCGGCAGGATTGTTTTTAAGTTCTATCATTTTCTTAATATTATCAGTTTGGAATAATAAGCGTCGTCTTTTCAGGAAGTATGCCCACTTCCAAAGGAAAATGTTTAGGCAATAAACGTCCGTCCAAATCCACCGATGCGTTTTGTGCCCGAAGTACTTTCACTTTCTTTGTCCGGTAGCTTTTCACTACTTTATGATTCAGGATTCTCCCTTGAATCAGCATCCACAGTCCGGAAATGATTTGCAGGAATTCGGGGCGGTAGATTACGGAAACATCCAACCATCCGTTGTAAGGTACGGCACTCGGCGTCTGTCCCCATCCCCACGCGCTGCCTACACATACGGTCATGATACGTCCGCGTATATGTTCGTCGTTGATACGCAAATGCATCCTGTATAGTTTCCGTTCGAATATCAGTGAAGACAGGGCGGCAACATACGAAAGGAATTTTACTCCCCAAAAACGTTTGGTCTGGTCGGTGATTTTTACGATTCGCGCCCCCAGCCCGATATTGACGGCATTCAGGAAATAACGGCGATGATGTTCTTTACCGTCGTAGAAGTTACAATATCCTACATCTATTTTTTTCAATCGGTGGTTGATGATACAGTCTACGGCGGATTTATATTCGGTACTGAGTCCCCAGTATTTGGCAAAGTCGTTTCCGATACCGTTCGGAATAAGTCCCAAAGCGATATTTTCCTTATCTTCGGCTTCGGATAACATAATACCGTTGATGGCATCGTTCAAAGCACCGTCGCCGCCTACAATGACAATCGTGCGATAGCCGTTGTTTGCCAATATTTTGGCGAGCCGTTCTACCGAACCGAACCCCTCGGATTGCACATAGTCATAGTCTACACCTTTACTGTCCATGTACTCCTTGATTTCTTTCCAGCGTTTTTTTACTTTTCGGGTGCCGGCTTTCGGGTTATAAATCACTCCCCATTTCTTCGGTTCTACACTCATATTTTTATCCTAACTGTATATCAAATCTCACTATAAATAACTGCCAAAGATACTAAATCCCTTCCAGTTTTTCTTTTACAAAGGCTATCTTTTCTTCCATCGGCAGTCCGGCGTTCATCCAGTGGATGGTGAATCCTCTTCTTTCCATCCCTCGAAACCAGGTCATCTGCCGTTTGGCAAACTGATGAATCGCTATTTCCAGCCCATTGAACATCTCTTCATACGTTAACTTGCCTATGACGTACAGCGTCAGATATTTGTATTCCAGTCCGTAGTATATCAAATCATCCGGTGCGAGGCCTTGTTCAATCAAATACCTCACTTCGTCCACCATACCTTCGTCCAACCGTTGTTTCAGTCTTCGGGTAATCTTTTCGCGGCGCAGTTCACGGTCTATGTCCACACCGATAATAAGACTCTTCAACTGGGGAAATTCCCGTTCGGGAACAGGGTTGGCTGCATAATACTCTTCAATTTCTATGGCGCGGATGGCACGTTTCGCCGTATCTACGTCGGTAGAGTTGTGCAACGTCTTGTATCGGCTTAATAGTTCCGTCAGTTCTTCCAAAGAATGATTGGCCAAGCGGGCGCGCAATTCCGGGTTTTCAGGCACAGGCATGAGTTTGTATCCTTTCAGTACGGATTCGAGATACATCCCTGTCCCTCCACATAAAACGGGGAGACAACCTTTTTGTTTGATTGATTCGTAAGAAATAAGGAAATCGCGTTGGTATTCAAATACATTATATTTATATCCGGGGTCGGCAATATCAATCAGGTGATAGGGAATTGTGCGTCCATTTACGGTATAATCGGCAAGGTCTTTCCCTGTGCCGAGATCCATTCCTTTGTATATCTGACGGGAATCAGCACTGATAATTTCCGTGTTGAGTTCGTAGGCCAAAGCTGCGGCAAAAGGAGTTTTCCCCGAGGCTGTAGGGCCGAGTATGGCGATTAAATCATAATCCGGCATAACTTCATTCTTTTGATATCCGCAAAAATACGAAATTAATTTTACTTGTTTGGGATTTTGCTGCTTTTTTATCAAGATAGGCGTCTTGGAAATTAGCAGGTGATTTCATACGTATCTATACTTTATGCATCCAGATGGAAAGGATTTTTCTTTTGACTGTCAGTATGTTGATTGTCGATACGCTGATAAATAGCAGGATACCCGTGCCGACTGAGGCCCATAAAGTATCTGTTTCCAGTTGCGGAAACAGCAACCTGATGTTGTCGAGGTAGTAACCGCGTAGCCACCAGACCAGTCCGACGGATAGAACGAAAACGATGATGTTCAATCCTACCGTGAGCAACTGATAGGGTAACGCTACTCTGCCGGGACTGTAACCAATCAGCAGCAGGCTTTCCAACTTGGTCGTATTCTTTTGCAATAACAGGAAAACGCTTAGCATCAGGATGTAGAATGAAAGAATGCTGATAAATAAACCGACACTCAATACAATACCCACGATAAGGCGGAGGAAATATGTTGTTTTTCCGGCGTCCAGTTTCCCGCCTTCCGTTTCATATCCTTTCTCCTGAAAATAACCGGCAATGGAAGCGTCTGCCGGATTACTGACTTTGACAATTAGTCGGGCGGGTTGAGGTGTTGTGTTCGGTGCGAAATTTTCGTTCGCCCATTTCATGAAGGCTTGGGGAACGAGAATGGTGTTGAGCCGGTTGGAGAAGCCGACAATGTTTCCTTTATACTGTTCTACCCGTCCGTTTCCGCGTATAATGATATCCATCTGTATCAGGCTCATCACTCCTTCCGACAGTTTGGGCAGGCTCCGGCTTTGCGCGAATCCGAAATTGTAAAGGTTCAGATAGTTGCGTGGGATGATAATGGGAATGGTGTGGGTGTCGCGGTCGAAATACCATTTGTCCGATTTGACATCCACAAATTCATCGGGAACCGCTTCAAAAAACATATCGGTGGAAAGATGTATCCCCGCTTCCTGCATCCCTAATCCAGCCGATACTTTGAATTGGGAAGGGGTAAACGCTCCTATGTTCTTAGCGAACGGCTGCTTTTTTAACTCGGCTATCTCTTCGGTAGTGAACGTGCTGCTCTTTCCGGCAAGCGAACCGAGCGTGCTGATTTTCTTTGTAGCGATGATGAAGTCCTGTTTCATAAAGCTGTCGCCTTCGGTGAATACAGGAATGACGTCTTTGTAAAACTGAACGCTGAGTAATACAATCGTCATACCGAATAAGTTGGCTAAAAAGAAACCGGCCAATTGACTGACACTGATATGTTGACGGAGAAGTTTCCAGACAAGGGTATTCATAACTTTATTATACTTATATGGTTAGGGCACGGATTCTGATGATAAACAGTCTCTTTGCAGCATTATAATTTGAGAACGGAACGATAAGGCAACTCTATGTGCTTGCCGATGGAAGTCGCGATGACTCCGGCTCCTTGCCTTTCGGCTTCGGCAATGATAAGCTCGCCCATGATGCGGCTGTTGTCATTGTCCAAGTGGCTGACAGGCTCATCCAAAAAGAGAAAATCGAATGGTTGGCAGAGTGCACGGATAAAGGCGACGCGCTGTTGCTGTCCGAAAGAGAGTTTTCCGGCTTTGGCGTTTATTTTGTCTGCGAGGCCTAATTGCCCGAAGAGCGTTAGGATTTCCTTTTTCTTTTTATAGCCGGTGAGATTGTTTTTCAGTTGCACGTTTTCAAGGGCAGTCAGTTCGGTGAAGATACGCAAATCCTGAAAAAGCATACTGAGTGAATGTTTTCGCAAGTCGGTCCATTGCTTCACCGAGTATGTTTTGATATTGGTATCGTCAAAATTGATAATTCCCTGATAATCGTTGCGGTATCCGTAGATGTAGCTGCACAATGACGATTTTCCGGTTCCGGAAGCAGCCTCAATCAGATACATTTCCCCTTTCCGGAAGATAAGGTCTTGATGCCATACGTCCGAACTCACCGAATTGCGGTCGGCAAACACTTGGGGAAGTGTTTGCCGTAGGTGAATGCTGTTCATATCTGTGTATTATATTCCGGCAAATTGTTTGACGAATTCCACCACCTGTTTCAGGGCGTTGGTATCTTTGTCTTTCAGGCAAAGGATGATTTCGTTGGTTTCTCCGTTCGCACTCATTGACAAATAAGAGACTTTGTTTGCCATATCAAGATAGGTCTTTGCTCCGGGACCACCCAATCCTGCCAACATCTTTACAACAGGCAGGTCAAAGATTGCATCGGCGTTGATACCCACAAACGTCGACTTGCCTTTCATTTCCGACGCATAAGGAGCTTCCTTGACAGACTTGTCGGCTGTCTTGCCTATATTCTTGTAGAGCAACTCATCGTTGGTGACATACATTTGCTTCTCTTTGATTCCGAAGAATACATTGATGTCTTTGGCGAACACATTCCTGCCTTTGATTTTGTAGACATATTCGTCTTTTCCAAGTTTCAGAATCTCTTCTCCTTTCTTCAGCCCCAATGATTCTTTCTTATTGTAAAGACTTTCAAGTACATCTCCGTTCTTAACTTCTGCGTATAGCATGAATGTAGGGACGCTGTTCATTGTAATGTTAATCAATCCTGCGGAGATATCGCCATTGAATGATTGGAACAGCTCTTTCAGCTCGTCGGCTTTGGCGATGGAGACGGTATTGCGGAACTCCTCGTTCTCACTCAACAGGTTGTAAAACTCTTCTCCTTTCAAGGCTATGTTGCAGTACAACAGTGTAGAAGCCGGGAAGTATTTGGTGAAAGTACCGTTGGGCTTTCCAAACGATTCCCTATTCTTTTTCAGTAAAGTACCTACAGTTTCGTTATCTGTATAATATTCCGTTTGAAGAGTGATTTTTCCTTTTTCCGCATTGGCTCTACCTATCAGTATGATGTCTTCCGGTTTCGCTTCGTCGGGCAGTCCCATACCTATCTGGTTGCGGTAGAGTGGCGGAAAGGTAGCCATCGACACGAAGAAACTGACATCGCTCTTCTGCTTTTCTATTTGTCGGAACACGTTGGACGCCGCAATGCTGTTGTCGGCATTTTGCTTCATCAAGGCAGTGATACCCTCTTTGGCTTTCTCTGTCGAGGATGTTCCACTCACACTCACTATTATTACAGCCGAACTATTGAAGGCAATCAAATTACCGCTCATCGTAGTGAAGCGGTAATCGGCTGTTTCATTGACCGGTTGACAGATTTGCTCTTTGGCCATTGCATCCAACAAAGTATGCAGGTTCTCTTCATTGCTCACTTTACCTATAAGGGAGGGGTATGGGAAAGAAGGTGCGGAAAATCCGTAAACCGGAGATGCTACGTCGATACCCGATTCGCCGGGATGATTAACGACCTTTTCCAGTTGTAGGAAGGTAGCGGCATTCATTCCGCTTTTGGATACTTCCAGTATTTTTTGTTTGGCAGCTTCGTTTTCCTTGTCGTTCAGTCCTGCCTTGCCGGCAAGTGATTTTAGGTCAATAGCAACCACTGCCGTGGCATCAGCCGGTATCATATGGATATAGTCCGATGTTTGGGAACAAGCTGCCAGAAAAACAGTCAGTACTGTCAGTACCAAAAGTTTCGAAATCATTCTCTTTACCATACTCATGTTATTTAAAGGTTGTATAATCATTGTTGCCGACGATTGCCGGGGTATTATTGATTCAGCAGATTCAACGTGTGGCAAGCCACCAATGCTGCCGTTTCCGTGCGCAACCGCGATTTCCCCAGGCTGATAGGGACAAATCCCCGTCCGATGGCTTTCTTCACCTCCTCTTCGCTGAAGTCCCCTTCGGGGCCTATCAGTACAAGAGCGTCTTTTCCCGGTTGCAGAATCTCTTTTAATAAAGGTTTCTCCCCTTCATAGCAGTGGGCTATAAACTTCTGTCCTTCAAACTCCTGGGCGATGAATTCATCGAAACTTGTCATCTCGTTCAGTTTGGGCAGACGGGCTTTGAGCGATTGCTTGATTGCCGAAACGAGGATTTTCTCAATCCGTTCGGTCTTGATGACTTTACGCTCGGAGAAGCGGCAGTTGAGAAAAGTCAGCTCGTCGAACCCTATTTCGGTTGCTTTTTCTGCAAACCATTCGTTGCGGTCCATGTTCTTGGTCGGCGCCACGGCAATGTGCAAATGGCAGGGCCAAAGCGGCTGCTGGAAAATAGTCTCCTTGATGGCTACCTGGCAACGCTTGTTGGTGGCAGCCGTGATTTCAGCTTTATAGAAATTGCCCTTGCCGTCGGTGAGGGTGATTTCGTCTCCGATACTCAACCGTAAGACGCGGGTGCAATGCTGCGCCTCTTCTTCCGGCAGTTCGTTGCTTCTTTGTATATCGGGCGTATAGAATACGTGCATAATAATTTGTTGACTGTTTCTTACTTAATTAGTTTGACTCTCCCGTTGATGTTTGTATTTGAATACCAAAGCAAACAGCACACCGATGACCAGTGCATAAGTGGCAAACAGCAGCCAGATATCCGTCCATTCGCGGCTCACTAATTTGCCGTCGGCATATACGGAGAATGCATCCACCACCGCACCGCTGGCATATCCGCCGATGATGGCTCCCAATCCGTTGGTCATCATAAAGAACAATCCCTGTGCGCTGGCGCGGATGGAAGAGTTGGTTTCCTGTTCAACAAACAATGAGCCGGAAATGTTGAAGAAATCAAACGCCATACCGTAAACAATCATCGAGAGAATAAGCATCCACAATCCGTTGCCGGGGTCGCCGAAGCCGAACAGACCGAAGCGGAACACCCATGCAAACATACTGATGAGCATCACTTGCTTGATACCGAAATGTCTCAGGAAGAAGGGGATGGCAAGAATGAACAGCGTTTCGGACATTTGTGAGATGGACAGCAGGATGACAGAGTGTTTCACGCCGAAAGAATCCGCAAACTCGGGAATGCTGGCAAAACTGCCTAAAAACAGGTCGCCGTATGTATTGGTAATCTGCAACGCCGCTCCCAAAAGCATGGAGAAAAAGAAGAAAACAGCCATCTTCTTTCTTTTGAACAGTACCAGTGCATCCAGCCCGAAAGCGGAAAGCAGTGATTTGTTTTCCGATTTGGCAGGGCGGCACGCTGGCAAGGTGAAAGAGTATAATCCGAGGAATAGTGCGGAGGCTGCGCTTACATAGAGTTGTGCGCTTGAGTTTTTGAATCCGGTAAGGTCGACCGCCCACATGGCACAGATGAATCCGATGGTTCCCCACACGCGGATAGGGGGGAAGTCCTTGATTAAATCGCATTTATATTGTTCCAGAGAATTGTACGACACCGTATTGGCGAGTGATAGCGTTGGCATATATACCAGCAGGTTGAGCAGCATCGCCCAGTACATCTGGTCGTAAGTTGTCGCCGTAGAAGCATAGAAAAGGCAGGCGGCGCCTATGATGTGGCAAAGTCCGTATAACCGTTCTGCGTTAAACCATTTGTCGGCAATAATACCGATGATACCCGGCATTATCAAAGATGCAATACCCATTGTGGCGAAAATGGCTCCGATTTGTCCACCTTCGAAATGGAGCTCTCTTCCCATATAGCCTCCTAATGATATTAACCACGCTCCCCAAACAAAGAATTGCAGGAAGTTCATAATAATCAAACGCACTTTTATACTCATGACTTTAATAATTTGTGTTTCTCTTTTTTTTATTAATAATAGGTGCAAATATAGTATTTTAGTTGATTAGGTGAATAAGTAAACGGATAAAAAGGAGAGAAAATGGAATAATTCGGACTCATTAGGAATGAGGTATGCGAGGGCAGCAAAGGGAAAACGTATGCAAACGACAGGTCGTTTGTCTTCAAAGTACTAATAATAAAGTTGTTATGACTTAATCGCAAACTTCTCATCTCTTATATCTAAAGTTGTATTCGATTGCCCATAAACTATAAACGCAAGTTTCATTTATATAAACGAAGCTTTCATTTTTATAAATGAAGCCTTCATTTATAAAAACAAAGCCTTCGTTTATAGTTTGTAATTGGTAAAAACAAAGATTGTTGTTGTTTTCCGAAAAGTTTATCTATCATAGAGAATAACTTTACAATTAATCGTCTGAGAGTGGGATAGCGGTCGATTGAAGTGCGAGTGCCGCACGATTGCCACGGGAAATGACAAGGTAGTACGATGAAGCTATGTGGAACTGATTATGATTATGAGGGGTAGGTATATAAAAAAAGAAGGCTATCTATCCCAGACAGCCAATCTTTATTAACCTTAAATCTAATACCATGAAAAACACAGTGCAAAGATAAAGGGTTTTATGTTATACAACATACAGTTTTACTGTAAATCTTCTGTTTATTAACGCTAATTAACGTTATTGGGCGCTTATTCTACATAAAGTACCAATCCTTTGAGGTATTCTCCTTCGGGATGATAGATATTCACCGGATGGTCGGCAGGTTGGGTGAGTTGGTGCAGGATGCGCACGCTGCGTCCCGACATGGCGGCTGCGGTAAACACGGCAGTACGGAAATTGTCTTTCGTCACTACCTGCGAGCAGGAGAAGGTGAACAGGATACCGCCCGGTTTGATTTTCTCGAATGCTTTGGCGTTGAGTTTGCGGTAGCCTTGCAGGGCATTGCGCAAAGTATCCTTGTGTTTGGCAAAGGCGGGAGGATCGAGTATGATTAAGTCGTACTGGTCGCCCATGCGGTCAAGATACTTGAAGGCATCTTCGGCAAAAGCCTCGTGGCGCGGGTCGCCGGCAAAGTTCAGTTCTACATTCTTGTTGGTCAGGTCAATCGCTTTGGCGGAACTGTCGACGGAATGGACGAGTTTCGCGCCGCCGCGCATGGCGTAGAAGGAGAATCCGCCGGTGTAGCAGAACATATTCAGTACCGATCGGTCTTTGGCGTAGCGTTCCAGCAGGGAACGGTTTTCGCGCTGGTCGACAAAGAAGCCGGTTTTCTGTCCTTTCAGCCAGTCGACGTGGAATTTCAAGCCGTATTCTTGTGCGATGTTGTCGCTGCTTCCCCCTTTCAGGAAACCGTTTTCGGGGAAAAGGTCGGCTTTGAAAGGAAGAGTGGTTTCCGACTTGTAATAGATGTTTTCAATTTTATCGCCCATTACTTCGGATAGTGCGTCGGCAATGGCCATACGGTCTACGTGCATTCCTGCCGAGTGTGCCTGCATGACGGCGGTTTTCGCATAAACGTCGATAACCAGTCCCGGAAGATTGTCACCTTCGCCGTGTACAAGGCGGTAGGTGTCGTTCGTCGGATTGGTGGCGATGCCGATGCTGCGCCGCATATCGTACGCAATTTCCAGTTTGCGCTTCCAGAAATCGTGGTCTATGGGTTCCTGCCGGAACGAAAGCACGCGCACGGCGATGCTTCCGATTTGGAAATGTCCTTCGGCGATGAATTCCTTTTTGGAGGTGTACACCTCTACTACTTCGCCTTCTTCGGGTTCGCCGTCGAAACGGGCGATTGCACCGGAGAATATCCAGGGGTGAAATCTTTTGAGAGATTCTTCTTTGCTGGGTTTGAGGTAGACTTTATGCATGATGATAGTGATTGGTTTTTAAGTGATTGGTGATAGGTGATTAATCGTTTTCGTAATCGCCCGTCTGTTTCAGCTCTTCCAGCAGGTGGTAGATGTTGAGGCAAGCCCAGGCGTCGGTAGCGGCATATTGCTTTTGTCCGTCGCTCAGCACATCGGCTTCCCAGTTGGAAAGGCGTTGCGATTTGGAAATCTTTTCCTTGAACAGAATGGCGTAAATCTTTTGCAGGCTTTTGTCCTGAATACCGAACTGGCGTACATAATCTTGTAGTTCGATGCAGCTTTGCTGGCGAAAGGGTGCCCGTTTGTGCAGCATCATAAAGTCGTCCTTTAGGGAAAGGCCGACTTTTATCACGTCCGGATTTTCCAACAGCCCGACCAATGACGGGGTAAGTCCCGTCATGTTGAGGCGGAATAGGAAGCAGCACTCCTCGGAAGATATTTGCAGAAGGGCTACTTTGTGCGATTGTCCTTTGGTGAAGGAAGGGCGCGTTTCGCTGTCGAGGCCTACCACCGGGCGCGATTGCAAATAGGCTACCGCCTTCTCCGTTTCCGCTTCCGACTGGATGACGTAGATTCGTCCCGGAAAAACCGCTTTCGGGAACTCCTTCACTTCGTCTTTATCTATGGTTCTTCTTACAATCATTTTAGTTATCTATTCGTCTTCATGGCAGTGGCAGCCGTCATCGCAACAATCGTCATCGTGGCAATAGCAACCCTCTTCGTCATCGTTTTCCGCTTCGTCTTCTTCCTGCTGATTGTACTTCACGTCGTGGAGTGCGCGCAGCGTGTTTACAAGCTTTTGCCCCCACAGCATTCCGAAGTTCTCCTGGCAGAGAGCCAGTGAATCGTTCATCGTTTCGTTCAGTCCTAACTGGAATACGAAGATAAAATCCTTGATGTCCTGATAGATATCTGCCAAATCTTCCGAAATGGATTTTTTGATGGGTTGGTCGCTGTAAACCATATCCTGCACGAATACATCCAAATAATCGTCCTTGTCGCCCATCAGTTCCGAAAGGTTGATACGTAGGATTTCGTAGATTTCTTCTGTGACGTATGTTTCAAGGATTTCGTCCCCGATGGTCTCGCATTTGGGCAGCATGGATGCTTTGAGGTAGAGCAGGGGAAGTATTTTCAGGGAGGTATCGACGAAGTCGCTGCGCTTCGTGCGTTCGGCACGTTCGAGGAATGCGCAGAATTCGGCGGCTACCGTTACGAACTCAATTACATTTTTATCAAATATCGTTTGGCTTTCTTTTTCCATAATCAGCATTGATTTTGAAACGCAAAGGTAAGAAAAAGGATTGAATGAGCGTAGTGCTCGTTATTTTTTTATTATTTTTGCGGCTCAGAATCCGATTCCAATTTTATAAAAAGAATAAAGACTCATGGCAAAGAAGAAATTAGATAAGGAGACGGAATACGCTCCCTCTTCCCTAAGCAAAATCGTTGAAATATGGAAGAATGAAACCATGCATTTTGTCATCGGACTGATGCTGGTTATCTTCTCCGTTTATTTGTTGTTGGCTTTTTCCTCGTTCTTCTTTACGGGAGCGGCAGACCAAAGTATAATAGACAGTGGAAACCCGGCGGACTTGTCCGTAGTAGACAATCAGGTGAAGAACTATGCGGGTTCGCGTGGGGCACAGTTGGCGAGTTATCTGATTAATGACTGTTTTGGTATTTCCTCTTTCCTTATCCTCGTCTTTTTGGCGGTGGCAGGGTTGAAGTTGATGCGCGTGCGTGTGGTGCGGTTGTGGAAGTGGTTTATAGGATGTACGTTGCTGCTCGTTTGGTTCTCCGTGTTCTTCGGGTTTGCTTTTATGAGCCATTATGAGGATTCCTTCATCTATTTGGGCGGTATGCATGGATACAACGTGAGCCGATGGCTGATTTCGCAGGTCGGTGTGCCGGGGGTATGGCTGATTCTGTTGGTTACGGCTATCTGCTTCTTCATCTATATAAGCGCACGTACGATTGTCTGGTTGCGCCAGCTTTTCGCACTGAGTTTCCTGAAACGTATGAAGAAGGAGAAGAAGGAAAAGGTGGAAACAGCTCCAGAGGAGGAAGTTACCGCTCCCGAACCTGTTGTTCCCCAAACACAGGAAGTTGCACCGAAACCCGCGCCGACCTACGAACCTGCACCGTCTGCGCCGATAATGGAATCACAGGTTGATGGACCCGACGAACCCGAAGAGGACTTCCCGGCATACGAACCGGCAGGGATGGACGAGCCCGTCTATCCGTCCGACGAAACTGCCGGCGTGACGATGGTGTTTGAACAGGCTGTTTCCGAACCCGCTATGGTAGTGTCGCAACCGGTAAATATGACTGAGGACGAAGAGCCCGGATTTGAGGTCGAGCCTGCTACGCCGGAAGAAGAGTATCAAGGTCCGGAACTGGAACCTTATAATCCTACCAAAGATTTGGAAAACTACCATTTCCCTACAATCGATCTGATGAAGCATTTCGACAACGACGACCCCACGATTGATATGGACGAGCAGAATGCCAATAAAGACCGTATCATCAGTACGTTGCGCAGCTTCGGTATCGAAATCAGTACGATTAAGGCAACGGTAGGTCCTACGGTCACGCTGTATGAAATCACTCCCGAACAGGGTGTGCGTATCTCCAAGATTCGCGGGCTGGAAGACGATATCGCGCTGAGCCTTTCTGCCGACGGTATCCGTATCATTGCGCCGATACCGGGCAAGGGAACCATCGGTATCGAAGTGCCCAACAAGAATCCGAAGATTGTATCCGGACAGAGTGTTATCGGCAGCAGGAAATTCCAGGAATCCACATTCGACTTGCCTATCGTATTGGGTAAGACTATTACGAATGAGGTCTTTATGTTCGACCTTTGCAAGATGCCTCACGTATTGGTGGCGGGTGCGACCGGCCAGGGTAAGTCTGTCGGCCTGAATGCGATTATCACCTCCTTATTATATAAGAAACATCCTGCCGAATTGAAGTTTGTGCTGGTCGACCCGAAGAAGGTAGAGTTCAGCATCTATTCGGTCATCGAAAATCATTTCCTTGCCAAACTTCCCGACGGCGGCGAACCGATTATCACGGACGTGACTAAGGTAGTGCAGACGCTCAATTCGGTCTGTGTGGAAATGGATACCCGTTACGACTTGCTCAAAATGGCTCATGTGCGTAATGTAAGAGAGTACAACGATAAGTTTATCAACCGCCGTCTGAATCCGGAGAAGGGACATCGCTTCATGCCGTATATCGTTGTCGTCATCGACGAGTTCGGTGATTTGATTATGACGGCGGGCAAGGAGGTGGAACTTCCGATTGCACGTATCGCCCAGTTGGCACGTGCCGTCGGTATTCATATGATTATCGCCACGCAGCGTCCTACTACCAATATTATCACAGGTACGATTAAAGCCAACTTCCCTGCCCGTATCGCTTTCCGTGTGTCGGCCATGATGGACTCGCGCACGATTCTCGACCGTCCGGGTGCTAACCGTCTGATTGGTAAGGGAGATATGCTCTTCTTGCAGGGAGCCGACCCGGTGCGTGTGCAGTGTGCCTTTATCGATACGCCCGAAGTGGAGGAGATTACGAAATTTATATCTCGCCAGCAGGGATATCCTACGCCGTTCTTCCTGCCCGAGTATGTGAGCGAGGATAGCGGCAATGATGTGGGAGAAGTTGACATGGGACGCCTTGACCCCTTGTTTGAAGAGGCCGCACGGTTGGTTGTTATTCACCAGCAAGGTTCCACTTCGTTGATTCAGCGTAAATTCTCTATCGGTTACAATCGTGCCGGACGTATTATGGACCAGCTCGAAAAGGCGGGTATCGTCGGTCCTACACAGGGAAGCAAGGCGCGCGACGTGCTTTGCGTAGACGATAACGACCTCGAAATGCGCTTGAACAATTTGCAGTAACCCGCCGTTTATAGTAATCAATCACTTATGAATCGAATGGGAAAATACATTTTTACATTTTTAATCGTTTTACTATCATTGCCTGTGAGTGCTCAGCAGCAGTCGCAGGCTAAGGTTGTTCTTGACAAGACGGCTGAGGCCTTCCGCAAAGCGGGCGGTGTGCAAGCCGATTTTGTTGTAAAGACCGTCACGAACGGACTTGCAGAAGGGGCGGAGAGCGGAACTGTCCGGCTGAAAGGGGAGAAGTTTGTGCTGAAAGTTGCCGGTTTGGCCACTTGGTTTGACGGAAAGACGCAGTGGAGCTATGTGGCGAAGAACGACGAAGTGAACGTTAGTAACCCGACTCCGGAAGAGTTGCAGCAAATCAATCCATACACATTTCTGTACATTTATCAAAAAGGATTCTCTTACCGATTGGGAGAGACGAAAACGTTTCGTGGAAAAGCCGTTTGGGAAGTCATCCTGACGGCTAAAGATAAAAGACAGGAGTTGGAACGAATCACGCTTTTTGTGACGAAGGATGCTTACGAACCTCTCTATATGCTGCTTCAACAGCGCGGGCAACAGACGCGTAGTGAAATAACCGTTACGAACTATCAGACCCGGCAGCATTACGCGGATACGCTCTTTGTGTTCGACCCCAAGCAATATCCGGGTGCAGAGATTATTGATTTGAGATAAAGTGTTTTTTCTGAATAACAGAACAATTAAAGTATAATAAAATGGCAGAAATAGAAAAAGTGAAGTGCCTGATTATCGGTTCAGGACCTGCCGGGTACACGGCAGCGATTTATGCAGGACGTGCCAACTTGGCTCCGGTGCTTTATGAAGGATTGCAACCTGGTGGTCAGTTGACCACGACTACGGATGTGGAGAACTTCCCCGGTTATCCCGAAGGTATTAGCGGCCCGCAGTTGATGGAAGACTTGCGTGCACAGGCAAACCGCTTCGGAGCAGATATGCGTTTCGGAATAGCAACGGCAGCCGATTTGAGTAAGGCTCCTTATAAGATTACGATTGACGGAGAAAAAGAGATTGAAACGGAAGCGTTGATTATCGCTACCGGTGCGACAGCCAAGTATCTGGGACTGGAGGACGAAAAGAAATATGCCGGTATGGGTGTCAGTGCGTGTGCTACTTGCGACGGTTTCTTCTACCGTAAGAAAGTGGTTGCCGTTGTTGGTGGCGGTGATACGGCTTGTGAAGAAGCGGTTTATCTGGCAGGACTTGCATCGAAGGTATATCTCATTGTCCGCAAGCCTTTCTTGCGTGCTTCGAAGATTATGCAGGAGCGTGTGATGAATCACGAGAAGATTGAAGTGCTGTTTGAACACAATGCGGAAGGATTGTTCGGAGACAATGGCGTGGAAGGTGTGAAATTGGTGAAACGTCTGGGCGAACCGGACGAGGAACACTACAGCTTGCCTATCGACGGTTTCTTCCTGGCTATCGGTCATAAACCGAATTCCGATATATTCAAGGATTATATCGATACGGACGAGGTAGGGTATATCGTTACAGACGGTGGCAGTCCGCGTACGAAAGTTCCCGGGGTGTTTGCTGCCGGCGACGTTGCCGATCCTCATTATCGGCAGGCTATTACGGCGGCAGGTAGTGGTTGTAAGGCAGCTATTGAGGCAGAACGTTATCTTTCTGCAAAAGGGTTGATTTAAAGATTGGATACATGATACGAATAAGAGGGGACATTTTTGTGAAGTGTTCCCTCTTTTATTCATAATAAACATCTCAGAAAATCATCTCTTGACTGATGTTTACAAATCTATTATCCAATTTTGCTTATTTTCTTCAACTTCTCCTCTTCAATGATTTTTATTTTTCTTCCGTCGATGGTTATCAGTCTTTCCGTTGCAAACTGAGACAGCGTGCGGATGGCATTTGAAGTGGTCATGTTCGAGAGGTTTGCCAAGTCTTCCCGCGACAGGTAGATACTCAAGGTCGAGCCGTCCTCTTCCAGTCCATAGTTTTCTTTCAGGAAAATCAGAGACTCTGCCAAACGTCCGCGGATATGTTTTTGAGTCAGGTTGACGGTACGTTCGTCGGAGATACCGAGGTCGATGGAGAGCTGGCGGATAAAGAACATCGCCAGGTTGTTGTTTTGTACAATCAGGGTAGTAATGGCACTCATGGGGATGAGGCAGACAACGGAAGGCTCGAAAGCGGCTGCGGCAGTCACAAAATCCTGCTTGGCGAAATAGGCACGGTAAGCAAAGTATTCGCATGGTTTAATCATGCGGATAATCTGGCTTCTACCTCCTACACCGTCTTTGAAGATTTTGACCTTGCCGCTGATAAGACACATCAGATGCGAAGGTGTTTCTCCTTCACAATAGATGGTTTCATTTTTTTTGTAGGTCTGTATTGTGTAATTGTTCATCAGAAACTCCTTTTGTTCATTGTTCAAAGGAGCTAACATATCGGACAGCGGCTCCGAAATATCGATGTCTGACATATTCATTTTTACCATATATGCTACAAAACTGTGTTATACAGCACAAAAGTAAAAATAAAAAATGAAAAAAAGCACGTATTTATAAAAAGATTGCACAAAAGTGAAACCTTTCGTGCAATCCTGAAGACGTTTTATTTGGTAAATAACAGCTCCCTGTATTTGGGCAACGGCCATATTTCGTCGTCCACTTCCATTTCCAAATGGTCGATGTGGTCGCGTATCTGATCGAGATACGGGCGTACTTTTTCTTCGTAGGCAAAGGCGCGTTCCTTGTAGCTTTCGAGACGGTTGGCTACCTTTCTTGCTTCGGTCATTTCACGAACCAATACTTTGATGGAAGTCACCCGGTGCGAAATCTCACGAATCAGTTCCTTGCGGTCGGCGCTCAGCACTTCGTACTCTTCGGCGGAGAATATCTCTTTCAGTCCGCGAAGGTTTTCGAGCAATCGGTTCTGATAGGCAACGGCTGTCGGCACGATGTGGTTGATGGCGAGGTCGCCCAATACGCGGCCTTCAATCTGCACTTTCATGGTGTATTTTTCCAGTTCCACTTCCAGGCGGCTGTTCAACTCTGTCTCGTTGAAGATACGTTCGCCGATAAGTACGGCTTTCGATTGGTTGTCAACGTAGTGCATCAGGGCTTCGGGGACGTGGCAAATGTTGGTCAATCCGCGACGTGCAGCCTCCTGTTTCCATTCTTCGGAGTAGCCGTCGCCTTCAAAACGGATTGGTTCGGAGGCGATGATTGTCTCTTTCAGTAATCGGAAGATGGCTTCGTCCTTGCCTACTCCTTCTTCCATCAGTTTCTCTACCGATGCACGGAATTCGTTCAGTTGGTTTGCCATAGCGGCGTTGATGGCAATCATCGAGGCGGCACAGTTGGAAGAAGAGCCTGCGGCACGGAATTCAAACCGGTTGCCGGTGAAGGCGAAGGGCGAAGTACGGTTGCGGTCGGTCGTGTCGAGCAAGATTTCGGGGATGCGTCCGATACCTAATTTCAATGTCGTTTTTTCTTCGGGCGTCATCTTCTCGTTGCCTACTTGGCGTACGATGTCGTCAAGGGTTGCCGACAGTTGCGAGCCTAAGAAGCAGGAGAGGATGGCGGGCGGCGCTTCGTTGGCTCCTAAGCGGTGGCTGTTGCTGGCGCTCGTGATGGAAGCACGCAGCAGGTTTTGGTTTTTGTAAACCATCATCAGTACATTGACCAAGAAGGTGAGGAAGAGCATATTTCCTTTCGGATTCTTGCCCGGTGCAAACAGGTTGATGCCTGTGTCGGTGCAGAGCGACCAGTTGTTGTGCTTGCCCGAACCATTGACGCCACTGTAAGGCTTTTCGTGCAGAAGCACGTTGAAGTGATGCTTGCGGGCGATGCGTTTCATCAAGTCCATGAAAAGTTGGTTGTGGTCGTTTGCCAGGTTGCAATTTTCGAAGATGGGAGCTAACTCGAATTGGTTGGGTGCTACCTCATTGTGGCGGGTTTTGGCAGGAATGCCCAATTTGTGGCACTCTATTTCGAGTTCCTTCATAAATGCCGTGACGCGCGGAGGGATGGAACCGAAATAGTGGTCTTCCAACTGCTGGTCTTTGGCGGAAGAGTGTCCCATCAGTGTGCGTCCTGTGAGGCAGAGGTCGGGGCGTGCATTATATAAGGAAGAGTCGACAAGGAAATATTCCTGTTCCCAGCCCAAATTTGTATAGACACGGGTCACGTTCTTGTCGAACAGTTGGCAGACCTCCGTGGCCGCTTTGTCTACGGCGGCGAGTGCTTTCAATAGCGGAGTTTTGTAATCCAGTGCTTCGCCTGTGTAAGAGATGAAGATGGTAGGGATACAAAGCGTTGTATCTACCACAAAAGCGGGTGATGAAACATCCCAAGCCGTATAGCCGCGTGCTTCGAAAGTGTTGCGAATACCGCCGTTGGGAAAAGAAGAAGCGTCCGGTTCCTGCTGGATGAGCAGTTTTCCGGAAAAGCGTTCGATAACTCCGCTGTCTTCGCCGAACTCGATAAAACCGTCATGTTTTTCGGCAGTTCCGTCTGTCAGAGGTTGGAACCAGTGTGTGTAGTGGGTGACGTTGAGTGACTTTGCCCAGCTCTTCATGCCGTTGGCTACAAGGTCTGCCACTTCGCGGCTGATAGGCGTACCCTTTTCGATTGCATCAATCACAGCCTTGTAGGCCTCTTTCGGAAGATATTCCTGCATCTTCTTGCGGTCGAACACGTGGCTGCCATAATAATCGGAGAGTTTGGTGGAAGGAGCAGTTACTTCCAAAGGTTTCCGGTTGGAAAGTTCTTGTAATGCGAAAAATCTCATTTTAGACATAGATGGTCTGTTTTTTATTGGTTTATGGTGCAAAATTATGTGTTTTTTCTGAAAGTACCCCTATTTTGAAGGGGTATTTTGAAAAAAATAATCTATTTTTTTGAGGGGGTACCCTGAAATGGATTTTGATATCTTATTGTTGATGCGGATGCAAAGGTCGAAAAATAAAATGGGTGCGGCGAAATAAAATCGGGCAGTGGATGATAGGTCAATATTCTTTTTTATATTTGCCTACGTTAATGAAGGAGAAACAGCGATTGAGAAGTAAAATACTGATAGGATGCATGGTACTGTGTCTGTTTTCTTTTATATCAAAGGGAACGGCCGCCAACGGTGTGATGACTTCTTATGCCTATCGGGGTATCTCGGCCGACTCCGTCATCGAGCGCGTCATGACCTTCGCACCTTTCTACGAAACGATAGTTAGCGATTACCGTGCTAGTCTGTATATAAAAGGTAAGATGGACATTCAGAAACATAATTTTATTCTCCGCTATGTGCCTTCCATGTTCCGTTTGCAGAAAGGGGTGAACGAATATTTGCTCGAAACCTACAGCGACCTCCATTATACCGCTCCCAATATATACGACCAGAAAGTGAAAGCCTCGCAGGGAACGGTGAGGGGAAATAGGGGATTGCCGGGACTGCTCGAATATTTCAATGTGAACATCTACTCCTCCTCATTGCTGAATGACGAACGGCTGCTGTCGCCGTTGGCCAAGAACGGGCGGAAATATTACAGGTATCAGATAGACAGCGTGATGGGAGACCACAATAATCCCGACTACCGGATACGTTTTATCCCCCGCACAAAGAGTGACCAGTTGGTGGGCGGCTATATGATTGTCAGTGGTAATGTATGGAGTGTACGTGAAATCCGTTTCTCGGGACGGTCGGAACTGATTACGTTCACCTGTCGGATTAAGATGGGGGAGGTGGGAAAGAAAAACGAATTTCTGCCTGTGCGCTATGATATGGAAGCGCTCTTCAAATTCCTCGGAAACAGGGTCGGCGGCAACTACACCGCTTCTTTGGACTATAAATCCATCGAACTCAAAGAAAAGAAAACACGTAGGAAAGAAAAGAAGAAGTATAATCTGTCGGAATCGTTTTCCTTGAAGTGTGACACGAACGCTTACAAGACGGATGCTTCGACCTTTGCCGTCATGCGCCACATCCCTTTGGAGGAGAGTGAGAAGAAATTGTACCGCGACTATAAACTGAGGCGGGATACGGCCACCGTGCGAAAGCCTTCGAAAAGCCAGACTTTCTGGGGAACAATGGGAGACCTGATGCTTGAAGATTATAAATTCAACTGGTCTAATATCGGAAGCGTCCGTTTTTCTCCGTTTATCAATCCGCTCCTGTTCAGTTATAGCGGAAGCAATGGTTTGTCCTATCGGCAGGATTTTCGTTACAACCGTCTGTTTGCGGGAGACAAGGTGCTCCGTGTCGTGCCCAAGCTCGGTTATAATTTCACCCGGAAGGAGTTCTACTGGTCGGTGAATGCCGATTTTGAGTATTGGCCGCAGAAGCGCGGATTCTTTCGTCTGAACGTGGGCAACGGCAACCGCATTTACAGCAGCAAAGTGCTTGACGAACTGAAAGCCATGCCCGACAGTATCTTCGACTTCAATCAGATTCATCTTGATTATTTCAAGGACTTGTATTTCAATTTCCGCCATACGCTGGAGGTGGTCAACGGTCTGGATATCGGTCTGGGTTTCTCCGCCCATAAGAGAACTGCCGTCAAACCTTCCCGTTTTGTGATAATCGGCGATTATCCCATGCCGCCTCCCGAATTTATGGAGAGATTCAAGAATACCTACATCAGTTTTGCTCCCCGCATCCGGGTGGAATGGACGCCGCGCCTCTATTATTATATGAACGGCAAGCGGAAGATAAACCTGCGTTCGTTCTATCCTACCTTCTCCGTCGACTACGAGCGGGGATTCAAAGGTGTATTTAAAAGCACGGGCGAATATGAGCGGATAGAGTTCGACCTCCAACACCGAATCCGGTTGGGGCTGATGCGCAATATCTGTTATCGTTTCGGGTGCGGTGCATTCACCAATCAGAACGAACTCTATTTTGTGGACTTTGTAAACTTCTCGCGCCGTAACCTTCCTGTGGGATGGAACGATGAAATCGGCGGCGTGTTTCAGTTGCTCGACGGACGGTGGTATAACTCCTCGCGCCGTTACGTACGCGGACATTTCACTTACGAGGCTCCGTTTCTCGCTCTCCGACATCTGATGAAATATACACGTTATGTACAAAATGAGCGTATCTATGTCAGTGCCCTCTCCATGCCCCATCTTCATCCTTATATGGAAGTGGGATATGGTGTAGGTACGCATATCTTTGATTTTGGAGTTTTTGTGAGCAGTGAGAACTGGAGATTCGGGAAGATAGGGTGCAAGTTTACGTTTGAGTTGTTTAACCGGTAGTGATTATATAATTTGTGGGCGGTGAGTTTTGCCACACCGCCCACAAGATACAGAAACGATTAGTCGTTGCCTTTCACAGACTTCGCCCATTCCAGTAATTTCTCCGTGCTTTGGGCGCCTACCATTCGTTCTACGATGTTGCCTTCGTGGTCTATCATCAGTAGGGTGGGGAAGGCACGCACTTCGTACTTCTTAGCCAGGTCTTTGCCTTCACCCTTCTCCATGTTGATTTTGACATTGATGAAGTGGGCGTTGAAATAGTCGCCTACTTCCGGACGGGTAAACACATTGTTTGCCATCATGCGGCAAGGACCGCACCAGGAAGTGTAGCAATCTACAAATACCAGTTTCTTTTCCTCTTTGGCTTTTGCCAACAGGCTGGCGAAAGGAGCGTGCTGGAAGTCGATACCTTGCGAGGTATTCTTTTCGAGCTGTTCAATCAACTCCTTCAGACGTCGTGAAGTCGTTCCTTTTTCCCGTTCCGATGCACGTTGCAGATAGCTGATAAGTTCTTGCTTCTCTGCATCCTTCATGCCCGGCTGGGGGAGGCTCAACTCAACGAGCGAACGTATTCCCCGGTGGTTGTCCAAGTATTTGCCGTTTTCGTTCAGATATTGCAGAAGGTCGTGCATTTTTCTTTCACCGCGCAGCAAGGCCACGTTGTAAAGAATCTCACAAGCACAGGTGTCAGGCAATGCCGCTTCGCGCATTTCGCCGTGCAGGCGGTTGAGTGCTTCCGCATCGTATTCGGTGCTGCCGGTAGCGTAGCTCAATATCTCCGAGCTGAACAAAGAGGTAAGATAGCCGTTGACCTGTTTCTCGCCCACGTTCTTTATGAATAACGGTTTGTTGGCAACCATATACCGGTAGTAGGCGCCCTGGCGGTTTTTGTGGAGATGGGCGAATATCCAGTTTTCCGGTTGTGCATATTCCTTTTCCTCCATCATTGCCATATATTCTTTGGCAAGCGATTTGAATAGCGAGTCGGACCCTGCCACTCGAAGCGCTTTCAAGTAGTTGTAAAGGTCTTTTTTGGAGTATTTGCCGCTCTCGTATTTGAGACGGGTTCCTGCCAGCGACGTTTTCTTGTTGAGCGACAAGTCTACCATCTCTTTAAACTCCGGCAGCTTGCTTCCTCCTTGTATGCGCTGTATCACTTCCCCCTTGTAGTTGAGTATCAGATATTGCGCGAATACGTCTACGCCATACTCTTTTCTTATTTCCTTCCCTTCGGGCGAAGACATATCTACAAACAGGTTGACGAACGTTTTGTCCATGTGGCGGCAAAACTCCTCGTCGCTGAACACAAACTGGTTCATACCCAGGCAGGGAGCCGCCCAGTCTGCATGGCAGTTGACGAATATCAGCTTCTTTTGACGATAAGCATCTTTGCAGGCCTGCTCCAACGAATGTACATAATTCATTTTCACTTCACGGGTTTCGTCTCCGTACATTTCCCGTTGACGGTTTTGTGCGTATCCTGTCCATGAAGCCAGCAAGCACACGGTTAATAAAGTCAATACTTTTAATTTCATATTAAAATAGTTTGTTAAAATTATCTTGCATCTTTTACGCAACGTACGCTGTAGCATACTGGGCGTCCGTTGCTGTCCAACCGGGTAGTTCCGCGCCATATCATCGGTGAGTAGAGAGCTACTTGGCGTATGATACCTTGTCTTACGTTTTCCTGGCTGCTACCTTCGTTGTCGTCCGAATTGGTATTATTGCCGACATGGACGGTAGTCCACTCTTCGTCGGTCCAGAAGTAGCCGCATTCTCCCTGATGAATGTATTGGTGGCTTGAACTCGACCAGGCATTGCAACCGCCCATCTTGGCTTCGAATAGGGCGGAACCGCCTGCCTTGATGAAGTCTCCGCAACCGTCTCCACGCCATGCGTCTATCTTTTCCAGTTCGGAGGCAGGCATACCCAATGTGGTTTCCAGCTTCATCCAGTCTTTGTCCGAAGGTAGTCTCCAGCCTTCGGGCACCGCCTTTCTGGCTGCATCCAATGAGTAGAGCAGTCCGTATGTTTTTGAATATTCGCCGTTGGTGGCTTCTGCATCCCTTAAATGCGCTTTGGCTGCTTCTTTGATGAATTGCGGTTTGAGTTTTTCTTTTTCTTCGGATATTTTTTCGTTTAATAGGTTGAAAAATACGGTGTATCTTCTTGTTACTGATAAAACAAGAGATTGTGTATATCCTGCTGCACCATTTTCCAGGTTGTTGAGATAACCTCTCATTTTATTGATGTCCATATTCGGTTGTTGCACACTCCAGTCATGATTGGGGCTGTCTAATAAATCGCCATAGATTTTGATGAATTGCTGATTGGTAATCGAAATTGTTATTTTATTAAAATCAAAAATCAATTCATCCCAAGTAAAGCATCCTTCGTAAGAACCTTTGTCCAGGTGGTAGGCAAGATTGTCCATCATCCATATCTGGTCGCCTATTTGTACACATCTGTACACGTGTCCGTCGCGTTCGTCTACAAAGTCTTCCACCTGTCCGACTTTGGATGTGTCGAATGAAATTGCATCGTCATTGTTGCACGCACTTACTAATAGAAGTGATAGCAGTGACATGAGTATTTTAGTATTTATTATTCTTTTCATAATCATAATTTTTTTGTCGGGAATTAAAATTTGATGCCTAATACATTATTAATATAATTGGCAAGAATTGTGTATTTCTTCATTACTAAGGGAGACTCTCCATAACGTCCTAGAAACTCTTCGCTACCGATTTCGAGCATTTGATCTATGTAATAAGCTATATCTTCGTCGACTTTTTCCGGAGAATTTGAGTGGTCGAGACTCTTGCTGTAATTACCGCAAATGAATCCGAACCGACCTATTTGTTGAAATACAATCGTACGTTCTTTTTCAAAATCTTCAACGGAATTTATTCCTGTTTTGAATCCCCACCTTATATATTCTTCACACGTGCCTTCTTTATAGAGAACTGTGGGGCCCCAGTAAGTTCCAGGGTGTTCCCTTCCCCATTTACAGCCCAACTCTTCTACCCATTCTTTACCATAATATTTGTTTTTATCGGAAACCTCTCCGAATTGGCTGATAATATCCGCGTTTGCCATCACTTTAGCTTTTACCATACCAAGCAGGACTGACGGAATTGTCTCTATAGCCATATTGGGAACTTTGGGGATTACAAGTGTGCGGAAACCGAACCAGAATTCGGGCTTTTCAATTGTATTTTTATTTAGGTCTTTTATAGTTAACATACTTGGCAGGAAAATGGAAAAGGGGCGCATCGGCTTGGAAGATTGTTCCAGAAACACTTCTATAAACTCCAGCCCTTTCATTTGGAGTTCCGGGTCGGTATAATAATCGACAGTGTATTGGATTGCTCGGTTAGTGTGCGAAGAGAAACTCCAGTTCAGGTCGAGGGTTTCATAACGGTAGACAGGTTTTCCATCGTTATCGTTGTAGATAAATGTCTTTGATATAGTATCATTAAAAAACACAGGAATCCCATATTTCTGAAAAATCAGATAACGACGATGCTGTATAGGGTCGTTAGGGTTGTCTTCAATGACGTATGGAGAGGAAAAATCAATTTTGTTTTCCAATATCTCTGTGTCGTCGCACGCTATTAGCAGGACAGACAGTAAAAAAAGGCTGTATATGATATGTATGTATTTCATAATTCTATGCTGTTTTTAATGAAAGACTGTTGATGTTATTGTTCGGGTGTCTCCGTTTCTTCTTCGGTGTCGGCTTTCAGTGGTTCTCTGCTGTCGCGGGGGTTGTCTTCCATCGGTACATTATCGAACTGGATGACAGATTCCGGCAGGGCAAACGTGTAGGCCTTGTCGTTTTTCTCCAAACGGAATGTCTGTGTATGAGATACTCCCTTGTCGCCGCAGACGTGATATACGTGGATGATTTCTTTGGAGTAAGGATAAGACTCACATACAGCATATCGCCGCAAGTCGAACCAGCGATGTCCCTCAAAACAAAGTTCTTTCCGACGTTCGTTGCGTATCTGGCTTACCAATTCTTCGCCGGTGTAGCTTTGTGGAGTGTACCCTTCGATGCGTTGTTTGCGAAGGGCGTTCAGCGTTTGATTGGCTTCCTCTGTTTTCCCTTGTATGGCGCAGGCTTCCGCTTTGTTCAGATAGGCTTCTGCCATTCGGAGGGTGAATACATCGGAGATATGAGAAACCATACTTCCTTTTTCGTATTTATTTTTCATGATGATGCTATCGCCGGTTGCCAATAGCTTACCGAAGAAGCAGTCGCGGCGGCAGTCGTTTTCGTCATACATATCATACAACTCTTTTGTCACGCAGAAATCACCCGGTCTTGCCATGAATACAAGATCGGTGACGAGCGAGTTGTGTCCTTGCGAGAAGAGAATCTCCGGATTGTCTTCCGTCAGGAAGGCCTTGTCAGAAGTAAAGGTTTGGATGGAACTCAGTGTAGCTGCTGTGCTTTTCATCACTTCGTCCGCCTCTTTTTCTGCCTTTTCCCACTCTTGCATATACAGATAGACACGGCTGAGCAACAGTTCTGCAGATTCTACCGATGCACGGTGCAGGCGGTGGTGGTCGGCTTGGGGACTACGGGTCAGACACTCTTTTGCTTGGAGCAGGTCGGCGATGATTTGGGCATATACTTCCTTGAGTGTAGCCCGGTGAAACTGTGTGTCCTTGTTTTTATCGTGTTCAACGTAAGGAGTCAGTTTCAGAGGCACGCAGAGTTTGGTGTTGCAGGTGGCCGGTGTATATGCATCGCCGTAGAGATTGGCAAGCATGAAATAGAATTGGGCGCGCAGGAAGTAGGCTTCGCCGTGTATTCTTATGTAGGCAGAGAGTTCGTCGTCTGTTTCATGCGGCAGTTGTGTAATTTCATCTAAAAGGATGTTTATCACATTGATTCGGTTATACAAATCATTCCATGTCGCATTATCGTTCCGAAAATAAGAAGCATCGAAGTTGCTTCCTATGCGTAGCTGCCATGCATAAATTCCGTATATGGAAGAGAGACAGGTACCCCAGGTTTTGCTGGTTTCGTCACCAATGCTTCCGGTGTTGACATCATCATCCAGTATGTTGAGGAAACCGGCAGTCCGGTGAATGGTAGGTCCTTCGGACATCGCTTTACTTTTGATGTACACTCCTCCTAATAATACTTCGTCAAGGTCGTACACCGTTTTGGCTACTATCATCGTTTGGGAGTAGGCACTGAGGAAGTCGCTGCAAGAGGTTCCCGTCAGGATAATGGCAAGTGTTAGGGTAATTGTATATAATATTTTTTTCATATTCATCCGTTTTTAAAATGATATGTTGATGTTAAATGTATATGAAGGCCGAGTTGACATACTTACTCCGGCGAAACCGGCTTGCGTCGGGTCTTGGCCGTCCAGTTTCTTGGATGCAACAGTAAACACATTCGTAGTAGACAGGCTCATGCGCAATGCTTTGATGAAGGTTTCCTTTAACTGTTCGGGACGGAAATCGTAAGAGAATACCAGATTGCTCAGTTGCAGATAGTTGCCCGATACAACTCGCAGGTCGGAATTATCGTACATACTCCAAGTATTGCCGGCAAAAGCAGGAATCTTTTCGGTTACTTTGGCAGATGCTGTAAGACACCAGTGCGACATGGTTGATTCGTAATTCGGGTCACTGGGGCTTAGCAACACGGGAATATTGGTATGTTTTTCATCTCCCGGCTTCATCCAACGGTTTAAGAACTCTTTGCGTACGTTTTTGTCCGAAGAGATACCTTTTGAAATGGGGCTGTAGAGATTGAACAGCCGTATTTTGCTGCCGATGCGGTAGTTGAAACTTAGATTGGCAGATAGTTGCTTCCATTTCAGGGTGGTGTAGAACGAACCGGTCAGTTTCGGGTCTCGGTTGCCACTGGTTGTCATTACAAGGGGAATAACGTCTGCTAATTTCTTGTTGGCAAGCAGATGGCGGCGGTCGCGATAATCTTCAAACATCGGGATACCGGTGCTGGGATTCAGTCCCAAATACTTGTAAGAGTAGAATGTGCCTATTGCCTGTCCGTTTACTATTGCCGTTCCGTTGAGGTAATCGTCAAGGCTGAAATTTTCGTTAGTGCCCGAGCGTACCGTGTTGTCTGCCCACGAATAGCCTGTCGATAAGTACAGCGACCAGTCTTTGGTGCGTATCGGATAGCCGGAGATGTAGAACGAGTATCCTTTGTTGTCAATCGTACCGTTGTTCATTTGGTAAGATGATATTCCGTTTACAGTAGAGATATTGATAGAAGAGAAGGCATCGGTAGTATGTTTGAACCATACGTCGCCGCTCAGAGTCAGTCGTCTTTCAAACAAGGAAAGCTCCAGTCCGAGGTTTGTTGTACCGGTTTGCTCCCAGCGCAGGTTCGGGTTGGGGAAGGCTACTACTTCAGAAATGTGTTGTCCGTAATAAGCATCCATAGTACCTTGTTTGATAAGCATATTCGCCGTCTGGTTGTCGAGCATATGTCCGGTTTTGCCGTACGAGAAACGGATGTCGAAAAGATCCAGCCAGTCGCATTTGTTCAACATGGTTTCTTTCACATTCAGACGTCCGGACGCCGACCATACGGGAAGGAACTTTTCGTTGCTCCGGCTACCGAATTTGTTGGAGGCGTCGAAACGTCCGTTCATTCCCACGGTGAAGAAGTTCTTGTATTCGTAGGCAAGTGTGAGATAGCCACTGATGGTGTTGGTCTTGGCGGCGGTTATCTGTCGGTGTCCTTTGGCGAGCCAGTTTTTATAATACGGGAAGTCGTCGAGGTCGGCACCTTCCATAGTGGCATACTGCATACCGCGTTTTTGGTACAAACCGCGTGTTTCGTCGGCAATGGCATTCGACCGGTAGGCACTGGCTTCATATCCCAATGTAGCGGTGATGAGGCTGGTGTTTTCCGAGTCGAGGAAACGATGGAAGTTGGCTTGCAGACGTCCGGTGATGCTTTCGGTGATGGTGTTTGTCGTGTTGTACACACCGCCGTAAGGCAATTCACATACACCCGATTCGCCGGTTTGGGGGATGTCTTTTGCTTCGCCGTTTTTCAAAATGGCTACGTAATTGGTGTTTTCGCCGAACCATACGGACTGCGCGGTCGAGCTACGGCTGTAGGAACCTCCTGCCGTGAAATCAATCATGTCAAGCAGGTTGTACTTCACTTCTCCGCTTGCGTTGAATGTGTTGCCGGAATAGTCGCTGGAGGTATTCTCCATTTCGTTCAGTATGTTGTAGTTGTACTGATTGTTGGCCTTTTTATTTTCACCCACGCTGTAGCCGTGTTTCTGATGATAGAACAGTGAACCGTCGGGGTTGTAGGCAGGCAGGGCGCGTGTGGTTTCGTAAGCATATTGCAATGCGTTTACCTCACCCGGAAGGTGGTTCTTCTTTTGGATGTTGGCATTGATGCGGAAGTTGGTGCGCAGTTGCTTGCTGATGTTCGTGGTCAGGTTGAGGGCGGCGGTGTAGCGTTCGGTATATTCGGTATTTACCGTACCGTTTTCGCGCGTATAACCTACGGAGCTATAGTAGCGTGTGGATTCCGTACCGCCGGAGAGGCTCACCGTGTGCGAGTGCGTCACGGCATTGCGGCACATGACGTCGAACCAGTCGGTGTTGGTCGTTTCGTAGTTTTTCACTTCGTTGAGGAACTGCTCGTAGGAGATGACTCCTGTCTGGAAACGGTGGAAAGCACCTTCGTATCCCACCATCGTCATGTATTGCGGAAATACGTAATGCAGGTCGCACAGGTCTTTACCGAACTGCATACGCTCTTGCGAGTTCATCAGGTTGATGTTCTTGTCCGAGTAATGGGGGCGTACCACCAGTTTGGTCTGGTTGGAGTAACGTATCACGGGCGTACCCACGTGTCCTTTCTTCGTAGTCACCACAATCACCCCGTTGGCGGCGCGCGTACCGTATAGTGCTGTTGCTGCGGCGTCTTTCAGTACGTCGATGCGCTCGATGTCCTGCGGGTTGATACCACTGATGGCGTTACCTACGTAGTTGATGTAGTCGGGGTCGTTCAACTGCTCGATACTGACGTTGACGGGGTCTTGAAGGATGAAGCCGTCCAATACCCACAACGGCTCGCGGTTGCCCACAAGGGTCGATGTTCCGCGTACACGCAGACGTGCCGTAGCACCCACGTTGCCCGAGTTCTGCGAAAACAGAAGGTCGGGGATGCGTCCCTCTAAGGCTTGGTCGATGGTGGTCATGTCGGGCATCAGCACGTCGTCCATTTTTACAGAACTGATGGCGGCAGTTGTCTTGCGGCGGTCGATGGTCTGATAGCCCGTCACTACTACTTCGTTGATGTTTTGGGCGTCGTCTTCCATCTTGATTCTTAAGGTATTCCCTTTCCAGGTGACTACCTGCCGCTTCATCCCGATGTACGACACTACGAGCTGGATGTCTTTATTGCCGAACGATTCCAGCGCAAACCGTCCGTCGAGGTCGGTCGTCGTGCCGTGCAAAGTCCCTTTTTCCTGAATTGCCGCGCCGATAATCGGTTCGCCCTGGGCGTCTACCACCACGCCGGTGATGTCTTTCACCCCTTTCTTCTTTTTGATGATGATATTCTTGTTGTCCTCTATTTCAAAAGTCAGCATACTGCCCGTCAAACTGTAGGCAATAACCTTTGAGATAGCTACATTCTGAAAATCATAATCCTTTTTAGGCAGTGTGCTGATGGCGGAGTTGCTGTAGATAAATCCCACATTCGCCTGTTCTTTGATTTTGTCGAATACGTTCCGTAAGGAAGCGTTTTTCAACTGAACGGTTACGTTCTTGTCTGCCTGCGCCCTGCCTTCCATGACAGAGCCGCACAATAGTATCAGCAGGCATAGCCATCTGATACCGCAAAATCTGGTTCTTTCTTTCATAAAGTACTCATTTGTGGTTAATTTTATTTTCCGAAATAATTATAGTGTTGTTCTTCTTGATTTGTACCTGGAGTTCGTTCATCTTGCGGATGGTCTGCGCCAGTTTGTTGAACGTTTCATATTTGTCCATATTCATCGTGATATGGAAATCGCGGGCGGCAACATTGGCAAACGAGACGTCCATATCGTACCATCGCGCCAGTTTTTTCACGATTTGGTGGATGGGTCGGTCTTCGAATATCCAGCGGTTGTGGTGCCAGGCGGTGCATTCGGCAATGTTGGCGGCGGCTATCTTCACCTCTTCTCCCTCTCCGGCGCTGACGATACCCGTGTGTCCTGTGGGCAACTCCCGGATTATCCCCTGCGGAGTCCGCAGTTCGGCTTTTCCGTTCACCAATGTGATTCGGGTCTCCCGCTCGTCGGGATAGGCTTCCACGTTGAGTTCCGTTCCCCTCACCACGATGTCGACATCGGTGGAGTGGATGTGGAAAGGATGCAGGCTGTCTTTATGGACAACGAAATAGGCTTCGCCGGACACCGCCAGCCGGCGGTTGTAGCACGAGAAGTCTGCGGGAATGCTCAGCGACGACTCCGGCCCCAAGTGGATAAACGTGCCGTCCTCCATCTGAATCTTGTATTCGCCGCCACGGGGCACGATGATTTTCCGGTCCGGTGCGGCGCTTAATTGCGCCCGGCTCTGCGCCGGTGATAGGTCGAGAATGTAGCGGGCGTAATTCAGCACCTCCCCGTTCAGGATATACGTAGAGTCCACCGTTTGGAGAAAAGCCTTCGAACAGCCCGAGTGAATAAGCGTTTCGCGGTTCAGCAAATAAAAACCACTGCCCAACAGCAGGCAAATCATGGCCGCTATGGCTATCCACTTGCGGAAAGAGGCGGCCAGTGGGCGTACATATCCTATCTTATAATGTAGTTTCTGCCATTCCTCTTGCTGCTTTCTCTCATTTCTGTCCAGTACGGCTTGTGTCAGAAATGCTTCGGATAATATTTGTTCGATAAAGGCCTGATGCTCTTCTGCCGCATCGGCCCATTCCTGTAGCTTTATCTTTTCTTCCGGAGTGATGCTGCCGGTTATCTCTTTCAGCAGCCACTTCTTTACCTCTTCCAATTCTTGTTGTAATGCCATATGGGTCGTCTTTTTATATAATACGACCGAACTCCGCTTTTGTGTAATGGCAAACCGAAACTTTTTTTATTCCGGTGCAAATTTCTTTTCACTCCGTTGCAGTGAAGACTTGTTTCGCCTGGCACGATTGTTTCGTTCCACTACAGTTTCCCGTTCGTTCCACTATAGTGTTCCGCAGGGGAAACTATAGTGTTCCGTTCGTCCCACTATAGTGGAACGCAAAACGTGTGGCAGGAAAAAACAATCCTCTTCCTTACATTAATATATACATAGTAGCAAAAGATAGGGAGACTATCGGAAGGAGAGGATAAACAGCAAGAAGTCTTTCAGGCGTTTCCTCATATAATGGTTGGCATTGTTGATGTGCTTTTTCACCGTATTGATAGAGATGTTGAACTCCTCTGCTATCTCTTTATACGATTTTCCGTTGAGGCAGGCGGCATACACGCGGCGCGAAGCATCTGGCAAATCGTCGAATACCTGGTTGATCGCTTGGTAGATTTCGGCTTTTATGATTTTGTAACTGATTTCGGGTTCTGTCATTGCGTTTTCGCTCGACAACTTCTGGGAGTATTCCCTTACCACGTTGTTGTGCTTGATGTAATCCAGAATGCTCCGGTAAAGCCCTTGAAATAAATATTGTTTGAAGGTAGCTTCGTTGATGCGGTTCTCTTTTCTCTCCCAAATCTTCAGCCAAAGGTCTTGGATAAGGTCGCAAACCACCTCCTCATCCGCAAGATAATGCATTCCGAAATATTTCAGTTGCCTGAAATATAAGTTGTATTGCTGCTGAAATATGTGCACATCTGCTAAATTTATCCAATGAACGGTTTCTTTATTCCATATGGATTTCATTGTTAGGGCTATTTTTTTTAAAATTGCATCAAAAGTACATTCTTTAATCTTTTAATTCATATTATCTTTTAAATTTTAAGTATTATTGGCAAATAAGTGTGAGAATGAAGATGCGCCGTCGGGGAAGCCGGTGCAAAAAAAATAGAGATACAACTATCTTTTATTCAGCCATTTTTTGGTCGGTCAAGAAAATATTCCTACCTTTGTGCCCGATTTATAGATAATATAATGTCTTATTTAATTAAAGTATTAAACAACTTATTTTATTAATGGAAAACTTAAAGAACGTAGCTCCTATTGAAGATTTCAACTGGGATGCTTATGAAAACGGCGAAGCGGTAACAAGCGCAAGCCACGAAGAACTCGAAAAAGCATACGACGGTACGCTTAACAAAGTGAACGACCGTGAGGTTGTTGACGGAACCGTAATCGCAATGAACAAGCGTGAAGTAGTTGTGAACATCGGTTACAAATCAGACGGTATCATTCCTCTGAATGAATTCCGCTACAATCCCGACCTGAAAGTAGGTGATACAGTAGAGGTGTACATCGAAAACCAGGAAGACAAAAAAGGACAGCTCGTTCTGTCGCACAGAAAAGCCCGCGCTACTCGCTCTTGGGATCGTGTAAACGCTGCTTTGGAAAACGAAGAAATTATCAAGGGTTACATCAAGTGCCGCACGAAGGGCGGTATGATTGTAGACGTATTCGGCATTGAAGCATTCTTGCCGGGTTCTCAAATCGACGTTAAACCGATTCGCGACTATGATGTATTCGTTGGCAAAACAATGGAATTCAAAGTTGTTAAAATCAACCAGGAATTCAAAAACGTTGTTGTATCTCACAAAGCTCTTATCGAAGCCGAACTGGAACAACAGAAGAAAGAAATCATCGGTAAACTCGAAAAAGGACAAGTTCTCGAAGGAACTGTTAAAAATATCACATCTTACGGTGTATTCATCGACCTCGGCGGCGTAGACGGTCTGATTCACATCACCGACCTCTCTTGGGGACGCGTCAGCGATCCGAAAGAAGTGGTTGAACTGGATCAGAAACTCAACGTGGTTATCCTCGACTTCGACGACGAAAAGAAACGTATCGCTCTTGGCTTGAAGCAGTTGACTCCGCACCCCTGGGATGCGCTTGACACTGACTTGAAGGTAGGCGACAAAGTGACTGGTAAAGTTGTCGTGATGGCTGATTACGGTGCATTCATCGAAATCGCTGCCGGCGTAGAAGGTTTGATTCACGTTTCTGAAATGTCTTGGAGCCAACACCTGCGTTCTGCTCAAGACTTCATGAAGGTAGGCGACGAAGTAGAAGCTGTTGTGCTGACACTCGACCGCGAAGAACGTAAGATGTCTTTGGGTATCAAACAACTGAAACAAGATCCGTGGGAAACTATCGAAGAAAAATATCCGGTAGCTTCTAAGCACACTGCAAAAGTACGCAACTTCACTAACTTCGGTGTATTCGTAGAAATCGAAGAAGGTGTAGACGGATTGATTCACATCTCTGACCTTTCTTGGACTAAGAAAGTAAAACACCCGTCAGAATTTACTCAGATTGGTGCTGATATCGAAGTTCAGGTATTGGAAATCGACAAAGAAAACCGTCGTTTGAGCTTAGGCCACAAGCAACTCGAAGAAAATCCGTGGGATGTATTCGAAACAGTGTTCACAGTAGGTTCCGTACACGAAGGTACTATCATCGAAATGTTGGATAAGGGTGCTGTTGTAGCTCTTCCTTACGGTGTAGAAGGTTTCGCAACTCCGAAACATCTGGTAAAAGAAGACGGATCACAAGCTCAGTTGGATGAGAAACTTGAATTCAAGGTAATCGAGTTCAACAAAGACGCTAAGAGAATCATCCTGTCTCACAGCCGTATCTTCGAAGATGTTGCAAAAGCTGAAGAAAGAGCAGAAAAGAAAGCTGCTTCAAACGCTAAGAAAGCATCTAACAAGAGAGAAGAAACTCCGATGATTCAAAACCAGGCTGCTTCAACTACGCTGGGCGACATCGACGCTCTGGCTGCATTGAAAGAACAGTTGGAAGGAAAGAAATAATCCGAACAGTATATTTCTGATAAAGGCGCTCCCGCTTGGGGGCGCTTTTTTTATTTCACCACAGAGGACACAGAGTTTCACGGAGTTTTTTTATTATTAATTGTGTTAATTCTTTCAGGTTTACCGAGTGGCTGCTTTATTTTCTTCAGAAAGTTTTTTCATCGCGAAGAAAAAAACTCTGTGAGACTCTGTGTCCTCTGTGGTGAAAAATTTTCTATCTTTGCATATCATGGAAAAATTTGAGCTACATATCTTAGGATGCGGTTCCGCTTTGCCTACCACACGCCATTTTGCGACTTCCCAAGTCGTGAACTTGCGCGAAAAACTGTTTATGATTGATTGTGGAGAAGGGGCACAGATGCAGTTGCGTCGTTCCCGGCTAAAGTTTTCCCGGCTGAACCACATCTTTATTTCTCATTTGCACGGCGACCACTGTTTCGGGTTGTTGGGGCTGGTTTCAACATTCGGCCTGTTGGGGCGGACTGCCGATTTGCACATTCATTCTCCGAAAGGGCTTGAAGAATTGTTTGCCCCCATGTTTGCTTTCTTTTGCAAGACAATTCCTTATAAAGTGTTCTTCCATGAGTTTGAAACCAAAGAGCCTGCCCTCATTTACGACGACCGCTCCGTGAGCGTCACTACGATTCCGTTGAAACACCGTATTCCTTGCTGCGGCTTCCTCTTTGAAGAGAAGCCATGCCCCAATCATATTATCCGCGATATGGTGGACTTTTATAAAGTGCCGGTCTACGAACTGAACCGCATCAAGAACGGAGCCGATTTCATCACTCCCGAAGGAGAGGTAATCCCGAATGCGCGCCTGACCCGTCCCGCAGCTCCGCCACGTAAATATGCCTACTGCTCGGACACGATTTATCGTCCTGCGATTGTAGAACAAATCAGAGGAGTCGATCTGCTGTTTCACGAAGCGACCTTCGCACAGAGCGAACAGGCACGGGCAAAGGAAACCTGCCATACGACGTCTGCACAGGCTGCGCAACTTGCCGCCGAGGCCAATGTGAAGCAACTGGTAATCGGACATTTTTCCGCCCGCTATGAAGATGAATCTGTTTTATTCAAAGAAGCGTCGGCCATTTTCCCACGAACCGTTTTGGCAAAGGAAAATTTGTGCATCGACATTGACGGAGGAGGAGTTGGCCTATGAGAAGGAAACAATTACTCTGGAGTTTGATAATCGGATGCGTCTGCTGTCTGTCATCTTGTAAAAACGGAAAATCGTTCTCGCTGATACCCGCTTCGTGGAAAAATGTGCAGGAGTTGTTGAACCCCGCCTATCGGGTGAGCGAAGACAGCATTCGCCTGTTGGTTTGTTCATACATCAACCGTACTGCGACTGCTACTCCCTGGGATTCGGCGATGGTGGCCCACTATCAGGAGAAAGCGGGCGATTTCTTCTGGTTAAGCGATTCGCTCACTTCAAATCGTCCCGTTGTGCAGGCGGCAGACTCTCTGTTGTACTGGCTGGAGCATATTGCGAGCCACGGTATCAATCCGCACCTTTACCCTACGGACAGCATTCGTAGTGAGCTGCAACAACTGCATACACGGCAGCTACAGGAAGGAAAGACACTGAATCGCCTGTTGGCAGAAGTGGAATACCAGTTGACTGCCGCTTATCTTTCGTATGTGTGTCGGCTGAACTTCGGCTTTCTGCCTTTGGAGGACAGATGGAACGACTCCATCAACCGCATACCACTCAAAGACTATGATAAAGAGTTCGCCACGGCTGCCCTGAATGCCTTGCGGACAGATGCGAATGCCGCCTTCCGCAAAGCGCAGCCTTCGGCTCCGCTCTACCGGAAAATGCAGGAAGAACTGGAGCGTGTCAACGCTTGGGGCGCGACGGACACCACGGATGATTACCGCAACCGCCTGTTGGTGAACATGGAGCGGGCACGCTGGCAATATGCTTTGGATAAAGGAAAGAAATATGTGATAGCCAATGTGGCGGCGTTCATGTTACAGGCAGTCAATGAAGAGACAGACTCTATTCTTGAAATGCGCGTCTGTGTGGGAAGCGTGAAAAACAAGACACCTCTGCTGTCAAGCAAAATCTACTACATGGAATTGAATCCCTACTGGAATGTGCCTCAAAGCATCATCCGAAAAGAGATAATCCCCACTTACCGCCGCGATACGACCTACTTCACCCGCAATCGCATGAAGGTGTATGACAACCGTACCGGACTGCAAGTGAATCCTCACAGCGTGCAATGGGCCAAGTATGCGGGGAGAGGCGTGCCCTATACGGTGAAGCAGGACAACAAGGCGGGAAATTCGTTGGGACGCATCATCTTCCGTTTCCCTAATCCACACGCCGTCTATCTGCACGACACCCCTTCGCGCTGGGCTTTTACGCGTAAGAACCGGGCGGTGAGTCACGGATGTGTGCGTTTGCAAAAAGCACTCGACTTTTCCTTCTTCCTGTTGAAAGAACCCGACGAACTGCTCGAAGACCGCATCCGCCTTGCTATGGACATCAAGCCGGTGAGCGACGAAGGGAAAAAGTTGGCCGGCAGTGAGGAGTACCACGAATTGAAACATTACAGCCTGAAAGAAAATATCCCTTTGTTTATCGACTATCAGACAGTCTATCTCTCTGCCGATAATCATCTGATATATTGCGAGGACGTTTACCACTACGACGCCTCTTTGCTTAAGGCAATGGACAATCGCAAATTGAAACCATAAACAACAAACCACAGATAACGAGAGATGATGACCCCTTATAACGAACGTGAGGTTCTGAAACTTCTTCAGGAAGAGAGTACCCAACGGCAAGGATTCGAAATGATTGTAGCGCAGTATAGCGAGCAGTTGTATTGGCAAATCCGCCGGATGGTGCTTTCGCACGAAGATACGAACGATTTGTTGCAGAACACTTTCATCAAGGCCTGGACGAATATCGACTATTTCCGTGCCGAGGCGAAACTGTCTACCTGGCTCTACCGTATCGCATTGAACGAGTGTCTGACCTTCCTCAACAAACAGCGCGCCGTCGCCACCTTAGCCATTGACGACCCCGAAGCGATGATGGTGCATAAACTGGAGAGCGACCCCTATTTTTCGGGCGACCGTGTACAGTTGTGCTTGCAGAAGGCACTGATGACACTGCCCGAGAAGCAACGTATGGTGTTCAACCTGAAATACTTTCAGGAAATGAAATACGAACAGATGTCCGAAGTGTTCGGAACATCGGTAGGTGCGCTGAAGGCATCTTATCACCATGCTGTGAAGAAAATAGAAAAGTTTTTGGAAGAAATTGATTAAACCTTTGGACGCACATGATGTCTAAGGAAAAAGAGAGGAGAAAATGTATGAAAGAAGAAGATATCCTGTTTAAACGGCTCGGTAAGGAAAATTCCTTCAAAGTTCCCGACGGCTACTTTGAAAACCTTGCTTCGGAGGTGATGAACAAATTGCCGGAGAAACCGCAGGTTGTTTTTAAGGAAGAGACGGTCAGTACATGGACAAAGCTGAAACCGTTGTTGTATATGGCGGCCATGTTTGTAGGAGCTGCCTTGATTATCCGGGTGGCGTCCACCACTCCCAAGAGCGCAACCACGGATGAGGTGGCCGCTACGGAAGTTGATGTGGAAGCCATATCCGACGATATGCTTGACGTAGCCTTCGACCGTGCCATGTTGGACGACTACTCATTATATGTCTATTTGAGTGACGCAAGTGTAGAATGATTTTTAAAACCGATTTGAATACAGAAAATGAAAAAAGTAATCGCATTAGTCGTTTTGTTGTGTAGCTTTATGTCCGTTCTCCGGGCCGCCGGTGGATGCGACCAGCATTTATCCCGCGAGGAGTTCAGAGCAAAGCAAAAAGCGTATATCATCGAACAGGCGGGATTGACGAAAGATGAAGCAGCCAAGTTCTTCCCGATTTATTTTGAACTGCAGGACAAGAAGAAGAAACTGAATGACGAATCGTGGGAGGTGATGCGCAAAAGCAAGGATGAAAAGATTACGGAAGCCCAGTATGAAGGTATCAACGAGAAAGTGATTAATAACCGTATCGCTGCCGATCAACTTGATAAAAACTATTTGAGTAAGTTCAAAAAGATTCTTTCCAATAAGAAAATCTTCCTTGTGCAACGGGCGGAGATGCGTTTCCACCGGGAAATGATAAGGGGAGTGAACCGCAATGATAACGGAAGAGGAAAAAGAAAATAGCTTAGGGAATAGCCTTTAGTGTCGTCAATACCTGAGTTCTCAATAATTGATGGTGGAGAACTCAGGTATTAATCGTTTGTTACAACCCTTTCTCCTTAGCCTCGTTCCAGATGGCATCCATTTCTTCGAGTGTCATCTCTTTCAGATTTTTTCCCTCTTTGATGGTATGTTCTTCGAGGTAATTGAAACGGCGGATAAATTTCTGATTGGTGAGTTCCAAAGCATTGTCCGGATTGATTTTATAAAGGCGGGCAGCATTGATAAGGCTGAACATGACATCTCCGAATTCGGCCTCTGCTTTTTCCTTGTCCATATTGGCTACCTCTTCCTGAAACTCTCCGATTTCTTCTTTCACCTTATCCCAAACCTGTTCGCGTTCTTCCCAGTCGAAGCCTACGTTGCGTGCCTTGTCCTGTATGCGGTAAGCCTTGATAAGTGAGGGTAGGGCAGCGGGGACACCGCTCAGCACACTCTTATTTCCATCTTTTTCTTTCAGCTTCAACTGCTCCCAGTTTTGGGATACCTCACCGGCCGTTTCAGCTTTCGCTTCTCCAAATACGTGAGGATGGCGGAATATCAGTTTGTCGCACAGCTTGTCGCAGACATCTTTGATGTCGAAATCTCCTGTCTCCGAACCTATCTTCGCATAGAAAGCAACGTGCAGCAACACGTCGCCCAATTCTTTGCAGATATCCTTTTTATCCTCTCTCATCAGCGCATCGCAAAGTTCGTAGGTCTCTTCTATCGTATTGGGGCGCAGGCTTTCGTTGGTCTGTTTGCGGTCCCAGGGACATTTCGTGCGCAGTTCGTCGAGAATATCCAAGAAGCGGCCGAAGGCTTCCATTTGTTCTTGTCTGGTATGTAACATAATTGTATATTTTTTGATTGGGTGAATATTGCACTGTAAAAGTGCACAAAGTTACTATTTTATGCACTTCTGTAGTACAGTTTGGTTTGTTTTCTTTTCCCACTCCCGATAAGAAATCAGCAGCCCCACCACTTCCGAGTAATTCTTCCGTCCGCTTTCTATCTTGTTTCCTTTCAGATAGAGGTCATACATCCAGTCCTGTACGGCACCCACCACCGGACTGTATTTCGCTGTCCAATACGCTTGAGTATCCTTTGCCAGTCCGATGATTTCCGGACGGATGCGTTGGACAAACTGTAGATATTCTTCCTTCGGAATCAATCGCTGTGCATTGCTCAGTACATGGCCGAGTATCGAGAAGTATCCCGAAAAGCGTATGGCGGGCACTGTGGAACGCGTACAGACCTGATACGCATAAAAATTGGCTTCCGCTTCGCTTGTGATACCCAACAGATGTGCCAACTCGTGCGCATAAGTGGCAGGATAATTGGCGGGAAGCAAATCGCCATTCAAGGTAAATTCGCAGAAGAAAGGTCCCATGCTGCCGGTCACGCCCACCATAGATATGAATGGCGTAAACAGCATCGTCTTCGCTTGGGGAGATGCGTGGGGCGGGCGGTGCACACGAAGGCTGTCGCTCAACAGATTATATAATCGTACGGTTTCTTTGCCTGTCAAATCCCGGTCAATGCTATTTGCCGGCGTGTAAGAAAGGTTGAGCTGTACGATATACTCATCTACAAAGGCTTTAAAATGCTCCGGCGTATAGGCGGTATAAGGAATTCTGGTTCGTTGATAAAAGTTCTTTTGCGAGTAATTGAGCCCCCAGGCAAGGTAGAACCATGCGTAAATCCACAACAGATACTCTCCGTCGTGCAGCAAGACCTTTTTCCAGGGCAATTTCCGATGAAAATGACCGTAGAAAGGATAGATAACAACCCCAGCAATGCTGAGAAAAATGAATAAGTCGCCTATGGCAAAAGGGAAGAGGTTGGAAAAAGCCGACAGACCGTAGGAAATAAGCGGATAAATGGTGTCGGAATATACGGCTGCCCAAGCGGGAATCAACTTTGTAAGCCATACCGCAAGCAGCACTGTTTCCAATGCTATATGCCTATGTTTCAACCGTCGTTTCATCATTATATTCAGTTTTTGAAGAGCAAAAATATGCATTTAATAAACGTTGCGCGAAAAAATACCTCTATATTTGCAAAAAAACTGTTAAGGGCTGAATTTAAATTATTAATTTTGTGCCCGTTATTTTTTTGACAATACATTATTTATACATAGAAAAGCAATATGGAATTAGCAAGTAAGTACAATCCCGCTGACGTAGAGGGAAAGTGGTACCAGTATTGGCTGGACAATCATTTATTCAGTTCAAAACCCGATGGTCGTGAACCTTACACCGTCGTCATTCCGCCCCCCAACGTCACAGGTGTGTTGCACATGGGACATATGCTTAATAATACCATTCAGGATATTTTGGTTCGCCGTGCTCGTATGGAAGGCAAGAATGCTTGCTGGGTGCCGGGAACCGACCACGCTTCGATTGCTACCGAAGCGAAAGTAGTAAACAAACTCGCCGCTCAAGGCATCAAGAAAACCGACCTGACACGCGAAGAATTCCTGAAACACGCCTGGGAATGGACGGAAGAACACGGAGGCATCATCCTCAAACAGCTTCGTAAACTCGGCGCATCCTGCGACTGGGACCGTACTGCCTTCACGATGGACGAAAAACGGAGCGAGAGCGTACTTAAGGTTTTTGTCGACCTGTTCGATAAAGGCCTGATTTATCGCGGTGTCCGCATGGTAAACTGGGACCCGAAGGCGCTGACTGCCCTTTCGGACGAAGAGGTTATCTACAAGGAAGAGCACGGAAAACTCTATTACCTCCGTTACAAAGTGGAAGGCGACGCCGAAGGACGTTATGCGGTAGTGGCAACCACCCGTCCCGAAACCATCATGGGCGACACGGCGATGTGCATCAACCCGAACGACCCGAAGAACGAATGGTTGAAAGGCAAGAAAGTAATTGTTCCGTTGGTAAACCGTGTCATTCCGGTGATTGAAGACGACTATGTAGACATCGAATTCGGTACGGGCTGTCTGAAAGTGACCCCGGCTCACGATGTGAACGACTATATGCTTGGCGAGAAGTACAACCTGCCCAGCATCGACATCTTCAACGACAACGGTACGTTGAGCGAAGCCGCCGGTATGTACGTAGGCATGGAGCGTTTCGACGTACGCAAGCAAATCGAGAAAGACCTGGAAGCCGCCGGCCTGCTCGAAAAGACCGAAGCCTATACCAACAAGGTGGGATACTCCGAACGCACCAACGTGGTGATTGAGCCGAAACTGTCGATGCAGTGGTTCCTCAAGATGCAGCATCTTGCCGACCTGGCACTTCCGCCCGTGATGAATGACGAACTGAAATTCTATCCGGCAAAATACAAGAACACCTACCGTCACTGGATGGAGAACATCAAAGACTGGTGTATCAGCCGCCAGTTGTGGTGGGGACACCGCATTCCCGCTTACTTCCTGCCGGAAGGCGGATACGTGGTGGCCGTTACCCCTGAAGAAGCATTGGCGAAAGCGAAGGAAAAGACCAGAAACGAAGCCCTGACGATGGATGACCTCCGCCAAGACGAAGACTGTCTGGACACATGGTTCTCGTCCTGGTTATGGCCTATCTCCCTGTTCGACGGAATCAACAATCCGGGCAACGAGGAAATCAGCTACTACTATCCGACCAGCGACCTGGTGACGGGACCGGACATCATCTTCTTCTGGGTAGCCCGCATGATTATGGCCGGTTACGAATACGAAGGCAAGATGCCGTTCAAGAACGTTTACTTCACAGGTATCGTTCGCGACAAGTTGGGACGCAAGATGTCCAAGTCGCTCGGCAACTCGCCCGACCCGTTGGAATTGATTGAAAAATACGGTGCCGATGGTGTGCGTATGGGTATGATGCTCTCTGCCCCCGCCGGAAACGATATTCTCTTCGATGACGCACTCTGCGAACAGGGACGTAACTTCTGCAATAAGATATGGAATGCCTTCCGTCTGATTAAAGGATGGACGGTCGACGATACCCTCCAGCCTGCCGAAGCAGCCCGCCTGGCTACACACTGGTTTGAGTCGAAGCAGAACGAAGTAGCGGCAGAGGTAGCCGACCTCTTCAAGAAGTACCGTCTGAGCGAAGCCTTGATGGCTGTCTACAAACTGTTCTGGGACGAATTCTCTTCTTGGTATCTGGAAATGATTAAGCCCGCTTACGGACAAGGTATCGACCGTGACACCTACAACGCCACGCTCCGTTACTTGGACAATCTGCTTCACCTGCTCCATCCCTTCATGCCGTTCATCACCGAAGAGTTGTGGCAGCAGATGACGGAACGCAATGTTGCAGCTGGCGAAAGTTTGATGGTAAGCGCTTTGACTATGAATACGAGTGTTGACGCCGACAACGTGGCACAGTTTGAAGTTGTGAAGGAGATAATCAGCAACATCCGCAGCATCCGTCTCCAAAAGAACATCGCACAGAAGGAAGCGCTCGAACTGCAAATACTGGGCGAGCATCCGGTTGCGCCGTTCAACGCGGTTATTCAGAAGATGTGCAACCTCTCTTCTGTCACTGTGGTAGAGAACAAGGCAGAAGGTGCCGCTTCTTTCATGGTGGGAACCACCGAATTTGCCGTACCTTTGGGCAATATGATTGATGTGGAAGCAGAAATAGCCCGCATGGAAGCCGAACTGAAACACAAGGAAGGTTTCCTGCAAGGCGTATTGAAGAAACTTAGCAACGAGAAGTTTGTCAACAACGCTCCGGCCGCCGTTATTGAAATGGAACGCAAGAAACAAGCGGACGCCGAAAGTATCATCCGTTCGTTGAAAGAGAGCATTGCTGCATTGAAGAAAGCGTAAGTACCCGATACTTAAATATACGAAAAGGCTTCCCAATATGAATTTGGGAGGCCTTTCTTTTTGGGACGATATTCCTGTATACCGCTTGTAGAATACCTTACGTTTGTCTGCAATCGATAGGTGGAAAAGTTGCACGCTATCGGATGAAAACTTTTTTTCATCCAATCGCAAAGTTGTTTTTTCTCTCTTTCAAACTATAAATGCAACCTTTGTTTTTATAAATGAAGCCTTCGTTTATAAAAACAAAGGTTGCATTTATATAATCGGAAGTTGCGTTTATAGTTTGTTATTGGAAAATTTGAAGTTTGTTGCGAGGAAAAAAGAAGTTTGGTTTCGATGCAGTGAAAGTTTTCTCTTAGTACTTTCGGAGAAAGAGAACGGTAGACTGATAATAACCACAGGGGGGAATCATGGATAATGATTCAGTTTGTTTCAAGGAAGTAAAAGAGGAAGCAGTAATGGAAGATAATCCTTCAAATCTGTGCGTAGTTGTTTTAATGCTTGCTGAATACGGTAATCTACAGTTTTCGGAGATACTCCCAGCGTTTCGGCAATCTCTTTGTAACTCATGTCACGGAAGCGGTGCATCACGAAAGATTCCCGATAACTTTCGGGTAGTGAGGCGATGGCTTCTTCAATTCGTTTGGTGAGTTCCTCAATCTGATAGTAATCCGTATCTTGCAGCATTTCCTGCATCTCCTCGTAGAAGCGTGTATCGGCTCGTTGGGCGGCGTCGATGTGTGCTATTTTGTTCAAAGCCCTGCGATACACCATTTTAAAAAGATAAGAATGAAGAGAAGACTCGATGACCAGCGTTTCTCTGTTTTCCCAAATCCATAAAAGAGCATCTTCCACGATTTCTTCCGCATCTTCCAACTCGACAAACCGTTGACCATACGCGCACAGCATCGGATAATATCTCCGAAACAGTGTATCAAACGCTTTCTGATCTCCGCGTTGAACGGCTGATAATAGAAAATCATTGTCTGATTGATAGGTTCCTTTCATGTATTAGTCCTGTATTTCAACTGCAAATATAGCTTTTTTATGAGAAAACAAAGATTTTCTGAAAAAAAATGGTTTTTAGTTTAGGAGTCTTCCGGTTCTCTCTTGTCTTATAATAAAAGGCAATAAAATAGCATATGGATAATACAGGTAAAAATAAGATAGAAGAACTGCTTCCCCGTTATTGTGAAGGACTGACAACGGAGGAAGAACGCCTGCAAGTCGAAGCTTGGATGGATGAATCGGAAGAGAACCGACGGATGGCAAAACAAGTTCATGCACTTTATTTGGCTACGGATACACTTCATGTTATGAAGAAAGTAGACACAGAGAAAGCTTTGTCAAGGGTAAAAAGCAGGATGACAGGTAAGAAGAAAACGATGTGGTGGGAATGGGCACAACGTGCGGCAGCAGTTCTGTTCATTCCACTTCTCGTCACTTTGATGGTGCAGCATTGGGGAAATGATGAGCAAGAGCTGGCACAAATGATGGAGATAAAGACTAATCCCGGAATGACTACTTCGTTAACATTACCTGACGGTACACTTGTGTTCTTGAATTCAGAATCAACACTAAGTTACCCGTCACGCTTCGACGGAGATACGCGAAACGTAAACTTACAGGGAGAAGCTTATTTCGAAGTTGCCAAGAATCCGGAAAAGAAATTTATAGTCTCTACTCCTCATCGGTCGCAAATAGAAGTACTGGGCACTCATTTCAATGTAGAAGCATACGAAAAAGAAAATAGAGTTTCGGCTACATTGGTAGAAGGAAAAATAGGTTTTATCTACAAATGCGATAATGCTTCGAAGAAAGTACTAATGGCTCCCGGCCAAAAATTGATCTATGATTCGAAAGACAGTAAGGTACAACTTTATGCCACTTCCGGTGAATCGGAAATTGCATGGAAAGAAGGGAAGATTATCTTCAGAAACACCCCTCTCGAAGAAGGTTTGCGAATGTTGGAAAAACGGTATAATGTAGAGTTTATCATTAAAAACAATCGTCTGAAAGGAGATTCATTTACAGGTGCATTCACCAACCAACGCTTGGAACGTATCCTTGAATACTTCCAGCTTTCTTCTCAAATCCGCTGGCACTATCTTGATTCTCCGGATATAACAGATGAAAAGAGTAAGATTGAAATATATTGATTGAATAACCTTAATACAGAAATGCAATGAAAGACAGTCCCCCTTAAATAAAAAAACATACGGGATGATATTGGCGTATCTTCCCGTATGGAAATCGGTAAATCTTTTTGATGCTTGTTTGGCGACAAGCTTAGATAAACTTTTTATTAATTTTAAGTCATCACAAATTTATGCAAAATTATTTTAGCATCCAATTTTTATGGGTGGTAAAGTCGCTTTGGCTAACCTCAAAAAAAATCCCATTATCTATGAGACTATTAGTTTTGTTCTTAGTATGTTCTATCGGGCTGGGTTATGCAGCCGATAGTTACGCTCAGAAAGCTATGATTAGTATCGATGCCCGCAATCAGCGTGTAGAGGATATTCTGAAAGAGATTGAAGCACAGTCGGACTTTGACTTCTTCTTCAACAACAAGCATGTTGATTTGAATCGCCGTGTATCAGTCTCGGCTGATAAGAGTAATATTTTTAATGTATTACAAGAAGTCTTTGCCGGTACGAATGTGAAATATTCAGTGTTGGATAAGAAAATTATATTGTCTGTTGAAGCGCAATCATCACAACAGGAAAAGAAAGTAACAATATCGGGTATGGTACTGGACACTCATGGTGAACCGATAATTGGAGCCAGTGTATTGGAGAAAGGCGTACAGGGAAATGGAACGATTACAGACATTGACGGTGTCTTCAAACTTTCCGTATCTTCATCGAAAGCACTATTGGATATTTCCTATATCGGCTATCAGTCACAGACTGTTGCGGTGCAGGTCGGTAAAAATCTAAAAATCATTTTACAGGAAGATTCCAAGCAATTGGAAGAAGTAGTCGTGGTAGGTTATGGAACACAGAGTAAAAAGACATTGACAGGTGCTGTCTCTATGGTGAATATGGGGGATGTAGAAATGAATACTGTTCCGAATGTATCTCGTGCATTGGCAGGTAAGGCTGCCGGATTTCGTGTAAATCAGATCTCTGCGCAACCTGGTGGTGAGGCTAAATTCCGTATTCGTGGTGAGACTTCTATTAGCGCGGGTAATGAACCCTTGTTTGTTATTGACGGTTTTCCAGTGTCGTCTTCCGGTAATTTAAGTTCGGGGAACGGCTATTATGAATCTGGTAATATTGATAATGTGTTGGAGTCTTTGAATCCGGATGATATTGAATCAATTTCAGTATTGAAAGATGCCGCTTCTACGGCTATTTATGGAGCACGTGCCGGTCATGGAGTTGTTTTGATTACAACAAAACGAGGTAAGAGTCAGAAGCCCAGAGTGACTTATTCCGGTATGGGATCTGTGCAGGTAGCCCGTTCGAATTATAAGATGCTTGATACTCGTATGTATATGGATATGTACAACAAACAGCAGTATGAAGAATGGATGAAACTGAACGGTATGGGCATTTACGAAGGATACGTGGCAAAGTCGGAAAAACCGACTCAGTATAAACCGGCTTTCAATAATGACGAGATTTTGTTGGCAAGCGGTACCGATTGGTTGGATGCAGTGATGCGCAACGGTTATACGCAGCAACACAATCTTTCCGTGAATGGCGGTACGGAGAAAACCCGTTATCTGGCTTCCGTCAACTATATGGATCAAGAAGGTATTGTGAAGAATAATGGCGTTAGCCGTTTTTCCGCTCGTTTGAATTTGGATCAGGAACTGAATGAATACGTTTCTTTCGGATTGACTGCCACATACACACAGAACAGATACGATAATGTTCCCTTGGGCGATGGACAGAATGAATATTCCGGCGTGCTGACCGGTGCCATTGAATCCAATCCTACTATTCCTATTTATGATGCAGAAGGAAACTATTATATCGATCCGAAACGACCGTTTGTAGCCAATCCGGTATCGTTGTTGGAAATACAAGACAATACGGTGAAAGACCGTTTGATGGGTTCGGCATTCGTCTCAGTGAAACCTTTGAAAGAACTGGAAGTGAAACTGCAATTAGGGGCCGACCGCAGTTTTCAGAAACGTTCCAGCTACTTGCCTAAAACAACTTTGCAAGGAGCTAACAAGAACGGAAGAGCGGATATTTCTCAATCGACCAACACTACTTATCTGATGGAGTTGACTGCTCAATATGCGAAGAGTTTCGGCGACCATAATGTGAAAGTAATCGGTGGCTATTCGTTCCAGAAATTTAAGAATGATGGTTTTAGTGCCGGCAATTCGGATTTTTTGGTAGACGGGTTTGGTTACAATAGCTTAGGTTCGGGCAATTACAAGAAACCTTCCGTAGGTTCATGGGCTTCTATCAATAGTATTGCTTCGCTGTTTGCCCGTGCCAACTACTCTTATCTGGGAAGGTACTTGCTCGAAGCTACGTTACGTGCCGATGCCGCATCCAATTTTGCACCGGAAAACCGTTGGGGATATTTTCCTTCTGTATCGGCAGGTTGGATGATTAGTGAAGAAAACTTTATGAAAGGGGCTTCCAAATGGCTCTCTATGTTGAAGTTGAGAGCTTCTTATGGGCAAACTGGTAATTCCAACGTTGGTTATCGCATTTATGACTATTATGAGGTAGGCAAGAACTCTATTATAGGCGGAGCGGAGTCGACGGGAGTATATGCTTCGGATTTGGGAAACAAAAGCATTACATGGGAGACAACGACGGAATTTAACCTCGGAGTGGACTTCGGAATATTCAACAACCGCTTCAAGTTGGCAGCCGAATACTTCAAACGTAAGATAACAGACCTGCTCCGAACGGACAAGCCATTGCCTTTCTATAACGAGATAAACAAAATCGCCGGAAATATAGGAGCCACGCAAAGTCAGGGTGTGGAAATCACTCTGAATACAGTGAATATTGTTACAAAAGATTTTGAGTGGGATACCACATTGACCTTGTCACATTATAACGACCGTTGGCTGAAACGCGACCCGAACTGGAAACCGAGAGCTTATGAGAAAGAAGACGACCCGATACGTGCGTGGTGGGAATATGAAGCAATCGGCATCCTGCAACCGGGCGAAAAGGCTCCCGAAGCACAAAAAGACTTGGTGCCGGGTATGATGAAACTGAAAGACCAAGATGGAAACGGTGTGTTGGGAGATGAAGATAAAGTGTATATGGGTAATGGCGACCCCAAAATCATTTATGGTCTGAACAACTCGTTCCGCTACAAAAACTTCGATCTGAATATTTACTTCTACGGTGAAGCGGGCAGGAAGCGCGGAGCCAGCTATTACGAAGGATGGACACGCATGGATAACGGCATCAACGTTTCTACTTATGCATTGAAAGCATTCAACAGCAACAACCTTTCTGCTACAGACCCTACTTATGTAAGAGGGGGAAACGGTTGGGGCGATTATTACGTGAAATCTATCTATTATGTTCGTTGCGGAAGTATAACGTTGGGATATAAAGTGCCGATTAGTCAAAAGATTGTGAACAATCTTCGGGTATACGTAGATGTGAACAATCCGTTTGTGATTACCAACTGGACAGGTCTGGATCCTGAAACGGATAACGGAACATATGCATATCCGAATGTGACTTCTTATAATTTCGGTGTATCAATCTCTTTCTAATAAGTCGTAAATATGAAAAGGATAATTTATACAGCAATAGCAACACTCTTGTTTCTTGTTTCGTCTTGTACGTTGGAACAAGAAGTCTACAATAAAATAAACCCGGGAATGTTCCCGCAAAACGCTGAAGATGTAAATGCGCTAGTCAATGCGAGCGCCTATCACGTGTTCTCCCCGTGGGGGATTTTTGAAGTGGCGGCAGGTTATGTGACGACTTCGGAAATGGTGACCGATTATGTGGAGAATACATGGGGATGGACTACCGTATACAATTCATACGAAGCCAACGACTGGCACATCGACGGAGACTGGCGTCGCGTGTATGACTACTCCCAATACTTGGCTTCCATGACGCTGACGATGGAACGTATCAAGAATGTAAATATGGATGAAACACTGAAAGCTCGTTATATGGCAGAGTTGAAATGCGGACGCGGCTTTCTTGCTTTCCTGATGTATGACATGTATGGTCCGATACCTATTGCCGATTTGGAAACGTTGCAGAAACCGGAAGCGGAGATTGTCATCCCCCGCTTGTCTGAAGAAGCGATGCGTGAATACATTGTTACTAATCTGAAGGAAGCGGCTGACATATTACCTTATAAATATGAAGATACGGATTACGGACGTTTCACGAAAGGGCTTGCCAACACACTGTTGTTGAAGTTTTATATGATGACCAGGCAGTGGGACGAAGCGGAGAAAATAGGACGTGAACTGACCAAATCAGAATACGGTTATAAACTGGTAAACGATTATCATTCTTTGTTTTCTCTATCCGGAGAAAAGAATTCGGAAGTCATCTTTTCTTGTGTAGCCGAAGCTGGTGTAATGGAGCAAAAATGGTTTGCACACGTATTGACATCTGATTATCCTGTTCCAGCCGGAATGGCAGTGACGGCATGGGGAGGATACAAAATATCATGGCCTGCCTACGAATCATTTGATCCTAAAGATAAAAGACGGGAAAGAATTATAGGCGAGTATACCGGTACGGAAGGTGTATATCACAGTCGGGCTACCGACCGTGACGGGGGGACAACTGGTGTACTCTTTTATGGTGCAATCCCGGTGAAGTATAAAATCGAAGGAGTGATAGGAGAACTGTGTGAAATAGATATGCCAATCTACCGTTATGCTGACGTATTAACTTTGCTTTCGGAAGCAATTGTCCGCAATGGAAATAGCATAACTCAGGAAGCTGTCGGGTTATTGAATCAGGTACGTGTTACCCATGGCGGACTGAAAGCTTATCAATTGAGTGATTTCGCTTCAGTGGAAGATTTCCTTGATAAATTGTTGGAAGAACGTGGGCATGAGTTCTATTTTGAAGGTGTACGTCGACAGGATTTGATTCGTCACGGAAAATTCATAGAAGCGGCACTTGCTAAAGCAAGATTTGCGGGTCAGCCGACTGGTAAAATCGAAACGAAGGTGGATGGGCAATATAAATATGAGAAGTTTCCGTTACCTACTCATTTGATTACTGAAGGACAAGGTCTTATAATTCAAAACCCCGGTTACTAAAAATGGATAGTATTATGAAACATTTATTATATACTCTATTAGGTATTTTATTACTTGCCGGATGTAAAGAGGACAAGTATAATGTAATTATTCCTATGTCGGATATTTACCTGAGTGCGCCTCAGGATGGAACGAAAATTGACTTGAATGATTTGTCAATCGATGAATATAGTTTCTCATGGGATAAGGCATTGGAGAAAGGTGCCAAACTGATTCTTTGTGCTACCAGAGATTTCAAAAAGCCGGTGAAGATTGACGCTGGTAAATCGACCTCTTTTACTTTGTCCGTATTGGCAGCCGATCAGTATTTCTCTCAGTTGGGAATAAAGGCCGGTCAAGAAGCGCTGTTGTATTGGACTGTTAAAGAGACTGGCAATACTACGGCTGCTGCGTCGGATGTGCATACGATTCATGTGAAACGTATGTCTACCAAGTTATTACAACCTGAGGATATGACTGAGATTGCTTTGGCTGAAGATAAACCGGAAACTGCCGTACAGTTTGAATGGGATACGGAAGGAAGGCCTGAATCAACCTCATATTCACTCTGTCTGTCACTTGATCCTGAAATGAAACAGACTGTAGCCGAGCAAAGTGTAGGGATTGTAAAAGGTAAGTCTTCTCTGACACACGAGCAACTTCAGACCTTGCTCGACCAACTTTCTATTAAACGTTGGACATCCAACGCTATATATTGGAATGTGAAGACTGATGACGGGCAACTGGTGTCACGTTCTTCCGGAGTACTAAATATGACGGAAATGATGCGTTTCATTGATGTTCGCGGTGATGAGAAGATAACCTATCGGGTTGCCCGTATTTCTTATAGTGACGGAACTTCATTGGTTTGGCTGGCGGATAATTTGCGGACGACCAAGTACCCTGACGGAACCGACATTGAAGCAAATAACTATAAGGATACACCGGCATCCCTCGGAGAAGGAAGAGTGAAAGCATACGGAGTTCATTATCATTATGACATTCGTGACAAAATAGCTCCTACGGGTTGGCGTTTACCGACTATGCAGGAATATAAGACTCTGTTTATCGAAGCTGGGACGGCCGAAGGGCAATGGAATGTATTGAAAGATCCTGAATATTATGAGTCAGTGAAAGGGCAGGCTTATCTGAATGACTGGAAATTTAATTTGTGTGCTTCCGGTCAATGGGTAGAACCGAATATTAATAATCACACTGGACAGTATTGTTATTTGTTGGTGAGTGATAATACAGAGCATGCATGTATGCTTCATGATGGTGGAGCAACATTGTGGACTCCTTGGACAACGGGAGCTCCTGCACGTTTTATCTTCAATGAAAATTAATCAGGCGAAAATTAAAAATAGATCAATCATGTTAATCAATATAAAGAAAACTATGACCATATTATCTACCTTATTATTAGGTATTATGTGTAGCTTTTGTTCTGATACAATAGATGTGTATGCAGGACAGTACGGAGAGGAAGAGGGTACGAATGAACCGGAAACCCCGGAAGTTGTAGGTAAAATTGTTCATATTGAATCGTTGAGAAATCCGGATAGAGGTTTTCATCTTGAATGCAATTTGCTTGCTGATGAGATGAAAAGTCCATATAATGATTATGAGGTATATGGTGAGGATTTGTATAAGAAGAAAATAGAGCAGTTTGATGCGAAAGATGATAATCTGACTCTTGTGCAGCAGTATATTTATCTGACCAAGTGGGTGAGTAAAGACCTTGATGATGAGGCTTTGAATAATATCCGCAAGGTGTTTGAGTTGATGAAAGCTCAGGGATATAAAGCCATTCTTCGTTTTGCATACAATCATGCGGGGCTTAATACGTCTGGCGGTGAATCTAGACAATGGATTCTTAGGCATATTGAACAATTGACACCGTTGTTGAATGAATATATCGGTCAGATCGCTACGGTGCAAGTTGGTTTTATTGGTGCTTGGGGAGAGTGGCATACGTCGCCGTTAGCAAATGATCAGGATGCGAAAAATGCAATTGTCAGTGCTTTACTGAGGGCTTTGCCATTACCTTATTGTGTAGAAATGCGTTATCCGAACCATAAGAAAGCACTGACATTGGAACAAGAAGAATACCGCGGACGTATTGGTTATGCGAACGATTATTTTACGGCCGGTGAACATTCTCATGCACCGGGCAATGACTTTGTTCCTAATACGGATGATTATAAGCAGATAACAGAAGAAGTAAAAGCGAATAACTTCTATATGAGTGGTGAAATCCCTTATGATGAAGATACTGAATGGGGATTGTCTGCACTGATTACTCCGATGAAGTCGTTGCGTATTTTGCGTGAGCACCGTTATTCGGCTTTTGATGTGACACAGAATTTTGCTTTGAATATCATGAGCTGGAAGCAAGTGAAAGTATATCCGTCTTTATTGAATGATAATAACATTCTCTTTGATGAGAGTTATTTTAAGGATGCCGAAGGGAATGACGTAGTCCGTTCATTCTATGAATTTGTACGCGACCATTTGGGCTATCGTCTGAATCTCCAAAGTGAATCGAAAGTAGAGGCAAAGGGTGGAAATCTGGAATATGACTTGACGATAACCAATACAGGATTTGCTACGGTGATTAACCCGAAAGAGGTTTATTTAGTACTTGTTTCCGGTGACGGTCAGGTAGTAAAAGAGATAAAACTGGATGTAGAGCCGAAAAACTGGATTCCTTCTACCAATGAAGAACCGAATCAGGCGGCGGAGTATTCCATAAAAGGAAGTATGGCTGCTGGATTGAGCGGGACATACAAGGTAGGGATTTGGATGCCGGAGAAAGTTACCGATTTGAAATACAATCCGGTTTATGCTATAAAGTTTGCTCCGACAGAGAAATTGACTCATTGGTATGATGACGCAGGAAAATATGTAGTAAATATTTTCGGTGAGGTTACGTTCTGATAAGGATTGATGAATACTCCGGTCTGGAATAGGAGACAGGCTTTACAAACAGGTCGGAGTATTCAATACTTATGATATATTTGAATGAAGATGAATAAAAATCGAAACAAGGTATTTATTATACTTAACTTAATTGTATCATTTTTTATTTCTGCCTGTTCCTCCCCCAAGGAACAGGTTAAAATAGAAAATGGTACTTTTAATATTAACGGGAAAGATGTGCAACTGATTTGCGGAGAAATGCACTATCCCCGTATTCCACACGAGTATTGGCGTGACCGTCTGCATAGGGCGCGTGCAATGGGACTGAACACAGTGTCTGCATATGTCTTTTGGAATTTCCACGAACGCCAACCGGGTGAATTTGACTTCAGCGGGCAAGCGGATATTGCCGAATTTGTCCGTACCGCACAGGAAGAAGGACTGTATGTCATTCTTCGCCCCGGACCGTATGTATGTGCGGAATGGGATTTCGGCGGATACCCTTCATGGCTTCTGAAAGAAAAAGACATGACCTACCGCAGCAAAGACCCGCGCTTCCTTTCCTATTGTGAACGCTATATCAAGGAACTAGGCAAGCAACTGTCTCCTCTAACCATCAACAATGGCGGAAATATTATCATGGTGCAGGTAGAAAACGAATATGGTTCGTATGCGGCGGATAAAGAATACCTTACCGCTATTCGTGATATGATAAAAGAGGCCGGGTTTAATGTTCCGTTGTTCACCTGTGACGGTGGCGGACAGGTGGAAGCCGGTCATATTGACGGCGCATTGCCTACACTGAACGGTGTGTTCGGTGAAGATATTTTCAAGGTGGTGGATAAGTATCATCCGGGCGGCCCTTATTTTGTGGCGGAATTCTACCCGGCTTGGTTTGATGAGTGGGGGAAGCGCCATTCGTCTGTCGCTTATGAGCGTCCTGCCGAACAATTGGACTGGATGTTGAGCCACGGAGTGTCTGTCAGCATGTATATGTTTCATGGCGGAACCAATTTCTGGTACACGAATGGAGCCAATACCAGTGGTGGCTATCAACCTCAGCCGACAAGTTACGATTATGACGCGCCTTTGGGCGAATGGGGAAATTGCTATCCCAAATATCATGCATTCAGAGAAGTGATTCAGAAATATCTGCCTGAGGGGACTGTATTGCCGGAAGTGCCTGCTGATAATCCGACCACCACTTTCGCTACAGTCGAATTAAAGGAAAGTGCCCCTTTGACTGCCGCTTTTCATCAGACTATACGAACGGAAGAGGTACTGTCAATGGAAGACGTAGGAATGGATTTCGGATATATTCATTATCAGACAACCATTCAGAAAGCAGGAAAGCGGAAACTTATCATACAGGATTTGCGTGACTATGCTGTTATTCTGATAGATGGAAAACAAGTAGCTAGCTTGGATCGCCGTTACAATCAGAATAGCGTGACGCTGAATGTACAGAAAGCACCCGCTACGCTGGAGATTCTGGTTGAAAACACCGGGCGTGTGAATTACGGTCCCGATATACTGTTCAATAGGAAGGGCATCACCAGCCAAGTCTTGTGGGACGATGAAAAATTGACCGGATGGTCTGTTACTCCGTTACCTTTGTATAAGGAGAAAGTTGCGGAAATGAATTTCGGTGAAACCATCGAAGGAGTTCCGGCTTTCCATAAAGGGACATTTACGGTTCATAAGAAAGGTGACTGCTTTGTTGATATGAGCCAATGGGGCAAAGGAGCCGTTTGGGTAAATGGCAAGTCACTCGGACGCTTTTGGAATATCGGTCCTCAGCAAACACTCTATCTGCCTGCTCCATGGTTGAAAGAAGGGGAGAATGAGATTGTAGTCTTTGAGATGGAAGATACGGGCAATCGTACTTTGCGGGGACTGGAACAGCCTGTCCTGGATAGCTTGGGTATAGACAAGAACTACCAAAGAGGACAGCACCGTGCAATAGTGGGTACTCCGATTCTGGAAGACGGCGACATAGCTTTGAAAGCCACTTTGCAGGAAACCAATGAATGGCAAGCCTTTGATTTCCCTGTCGCAACGACTCTTCGTCATTTCTGTATCGAGACTCTTTCTTCTTACACGGAAGACCATCAGGCTTGCATTTCAGAAGTAGAACTGATAGACGATAAAGGGCAGCCGATTGATAAGAAAAAATGGGAAACCGTTTATGTGAGCAGCGAGCAGACTGATAAGAATATGGGTGTAGCGGAGAATCTGTTCGACGGAGATATCTCTTCTTTCTGGCATACAGATGCGGGCGCCGAACCCTATCATCCTCATCGGATTATTGTTGATATGAAGGAAATATATAAAGTCTCCGCTATCCGCTTGAAAGTTCGCAAAGGCTCATTCTTATCAGGAAAGGTGAAAGACGTAAATATATATGCTCGTCCACAATTCTTCTTGTTTCAATGATTAAAGATAACTCTTAATTTCGTATATTTACCGCATCTTATTAAAACAAACTAACTATATTATGTGTATACGCTTTTTGTTAACTTTATTATTGGGGACAGCGCTGCTGTGCGGCTGTCAGCCGAAACAGTTGCCCGTTGATGCGCTGGCGGGACGTGTGACGGAAGGTACTTCCAAAGACCGGATTCTTTTCCGCTTGGTTGCCGACGAGAACAATCCGTCGAAAGATTACTTCGATATTTCGTCAGAGAACGGGAAAGTGTTGATTACCGGAAATTCCGACATCTCCTTGTCCACAGGATTAAACTGGTATCTGAAATACGTAGCCGGGATGCATATCTCCTGGAACAATCCGTCTCAGAAGTTGCCCGAAACACTGCCGCTTCCGAAAGAGAGAATCCGCAAAGAGACATCCATGCAACACAGATATTACCTCAACTATTGCGCCCACTCCTACTCTATGGCCTTTTGGGACTGGGAGCGTTGGGAGAAAGAAATCGACTGGATGGCAATGCATGGTATCAATATGCCTTTGAGCATCGCGGGAATGGAAGTGGTGTGGTACAATCTGCTGAAACGCGTAGGATATACCACCGAAGAAGTGAACGGGTTTATCGCCGGTCCCGCCTTTATGGCGTGGTGGCAGATGAACAATTTGGAAGGGTGGGGTGGCCCCAACCCCGATAGTTGGTACCGTCGGCAGGAAGCTCTTCAGAAGAAGATAGTGAAACGTATGCGGGAGTTGGGCATCGAACCGGTCTTTCCCGGATATTCGGGGATGGTTCCCCGCAACATAGGCGAGAAGTTGGGCTACAACATTGCCGACCCCGGCACGTGGTGCGGCTTCCCCCGTCCTGCTTTCCTCTCTGCGGAGGACGAACATTTTGAATCGTTTGCCGCCATGTATTACGAGGAACTTGAGAAACTGTACGGAAAGGCGAAATATTACAGCATGGACCCCTTCCACGAGGGAGGAAATACGGCAGGAGTCGACTTGGCAAAGACCGGAACTGCCATCATGGCAGCGATGAAAAAGGCCAATCCGCAGGCAGTCTGGGTAATTCAGGCCTGGCAGGTAAATCCCCGTGAAGCGATGATAGCTCCTCTCGACCAGGGAGACCTGATGGTGCTGGACTTATACAGCGAGAAACGTCCGCAATGGGGCGACCCCAGTTCGGAATGGTATCGCGAACAGGGATTCGGCAAGCACGACTGGCTCTATTGTATGCTGCTCAACTTCGGCGGCAATGTAGGTTTGCATGGCAGGATGAACCAGTTGATAGACGGATATTATGATGCGTGCGCGCATTCCAACGGCAAGAAAATGCGTGGGGTAGGAACGGCTCCCGAAGGGATTGAGAATAATCCGGTGATGTTCGAACTGCTCTACGAACTTCCCTGGCGTAAAGAACGTTTCTCTGCCGACGAGTGGCTGCAAGGCTATCTCAAAGCCCGTTATGGCGGTGATGTTTCGCCTCAAGTGCTCGAAGCGTGGAGGGCGTTGGAACATACGGTCTACAATGCGCCGAGAAACATTCAGGGCGAAGGCACAATCGAATCGCTCTTGTGTGCCCGTCCGGGATTTCACTTAGGCAGGACATCCACATGGGGCTCGGCCAAATTGTTCTACGCGCCCGATTCGACGGCTAAAGCCGCCGGACTGATGCTGTCGGCTTCCGCCAGCTATGCAGGAAACAATAATTTTGAATATGACTTGGTGGATATTGTACGTCAAAGCAATGCGGACAAAGGCAATGCATTACTCAAAGAAATATCGCAGAGCTATGACCGCAAGGACGCAGGGAACTTTCGGCAGCAGACGCAACAGTTCCTCGAACTTATTTTGTCGCAAGACAGTCTTCTGTCTACCCGAAAGGAATTTGCCGTCTCTTCCTGGCTGAACGCCGCCTGTTCCTTAGGGGATACGGAAGACGAGAAACAGCTTTATGAGTGGAACGCCGCCGCTCTTATCACCGTGTGGGGCGACAGCATAGCTGCCAACCAGGGCGGATTGCATGATTATTCCCACCGTGAATGGAGCGGACTTCTGAAAGAGCTTTATTACCAGCGTTGGAAAGCATTCTTTGAGCAGAAACAAGCGGAACTGGACGGAAAACCAGCCGGCGATGTGATTAATTTCTATGGAATGGAGAAGGCATGGGCGGAACAGTCGCATGAATATTGATTCGCCTGCGTCTATTTTTTATAAACGGAAAAGTAAAAACTATTATGTCTACAAAAACAGTTTTCAAATGTGCGGCAGGATTGATGGCTACTGCCGTACTGGTTGCTTGCAATGCAACAGGTATTGAAGGTAAATGGGTGGAACCTGTTCCCGGAATGGAAAATCAGGTGCAAGGTGTGAATTTGGAAAAAGGCGGTAAGGCTTCTTCCGTCAATATGGCTACTTTGCAATATGAATCATGGGAAAAGAAAGATGGTAAACTGATTCTTTCGGGAAAAAGTATCGGCAATCATCAGACTATCGATTTCATTGATACGCTTGTCATCGAGAAACTGACTGTTGATGAATTAGTTGTGAAACAGGGCGATTTAACTAAGAATTATCGCAAGCAATAGGAGAAAGAAAGGGGGATGCTTTTTAAAACAAAATATGTTCTTGTGTTTTAAAAAGCATCCCCCTCTTTGTTCTTATTTAAATGGAATAACAACTCCCGAGTGGGCAATTTATTGCTCTAACAACTCTTTCAGGAAATCATCCAACTCTTTATCCAGCCCTTTCAGCAATTCGTCATGTACGAGTATGGTGTCGTCATCTACTAACAATAGTTCGGATACGGTTTCTTTTTCTTCATCAACCAATACAAACGAATAGGGTTTCAGAACTGCCATTTTGTCAAAATCGCCTGCGTCTTTCATTTTGCAGAGCGTACTGCGTAGGGTTGGTTCTGTCTTTTCTAAGAAATCATTTCCTTCGTATGTAGCCCATTCTCCTATCAGAGCGTGTGCCAATACTTTGTCATCATCGTTGTAGATGGTTAGTTGTCCGGAAGATTGATCCGGTTGGAGATGGATGTCGGTTACGGTGCCCTGTTCGCAGGTACATATATAGCCGGAGACTGCTTTTTGGATGGTCGCTTCGATTGTCGATAGTGATTGTTGGCTCAGTTTCATGGGTTCCTTCTTTTTATTCGTTCAAAGGTATAAAAAAAATAATATCTGCTGCGCTATTTTCTTAAAAATTGTTCTCAAACCGTTTCATTTGCATCGTTAACTTTGACAATTGGCTGTTGCGCTCCTTCAATTCTGCCAGATATAGGCTGATAAGATAATAGTTCGGCACGTCGGCAATGGTGGCTTGGGCATTTTCGGTTGTTTTCTTTTCCTCTATTTTTCTGGCGAACTGCTGCGCCTTCTCCGCCCATTCCTCTGCCTGAGGCAAGCGATCTGTCATTTCGTAGTAAACGGCAATGTTGTGGGCAGTCTTCATTTTCTTCTTTTCGCTTTTGGTACTTTTGAAAACTTGAAGCCAAAGTTGGTATGCTTCGTCCCATGAGTTTTCGCGTATGTAGACGGTAGCATCGCGCATGGGCACCGACCCGCCGACATACAGCGGACGTGTCCCTGTTTTCCATGTCGGCACGATATACTTCGCCGGAATTGTGCCTGCAAATTCGGCTGCTTCCTGCAACATCTTCTTGTCAGAAATCATATAGGAGGAGGCTTCTACCGCTGTGGAACCGAATTCTTCCCAGAAGATACTGTCGGCAGGGTGGAGCGTGTTCACCGGTCTGCTCCGTTCGGGCAGATAAACACGGACGGTAGGATAAACCTTGACGTCTACCGCTTCTCGGAAACAATTAAATTCGTTCAGATAGTGTATGCTCTTTGTGGCTTTGAATTGCAGGTTTTCTATGGCGATGATTAAATCCACTCCTAAATCTGAAGCTAAACCGCACACTTCTTCTTGGCTCAATGTATTCTCACGGGCCAATTTGTCGTTCGCCCGTAAGGCAGAGTCGCAAATCACCACTTCGTCGAAGTAGTTCTGACGGGCAATCTCTTCGGCAAGTGATTCTGTGGCTGCTTTGACATCTCCGTTTGCATAAGCCGTTGCCCGGCTGACGAGTGATGGGTTTTCTTTCTCTTTGGGCGATTGTGCTGTGAGTTTGTTATCCGGTGTGTTACTGCTGTTGTTTACGATTGCTACTTTCCGGATTTGAGGGGGAAAGCTAAGGGCGGCAGGTTGGAGGTAGTCGATGGAAATGTATTCCAGACTTTGGCAACCGACCAATGTCAGCAGTAACAACGAAACGATAGCCAATGAATAAGATTTTGCCATAGCTTTGTTCTATTTGTTAATTTGAACAAAAGTACTATTTTGAGCGAATAAAAGAAAGTCTCAAACAGTTTTTAACCGTTTGAGACTTTCTTTATAGACAAATTAAAACATGAATATGTGAGTGTGCCGTTTGGCGGGCACACTCTATTGAAAAAGAAAATTAAGCATTTTTCCCGTGGCAGTTCTTATACTTCTTGCCGCTTCCGCACGGGCAAGGATCGTTACGTCCTACCGTCTTTTCTGCACGCATCGGCTCGCGTCTTTGCTGTTCGCGTGTGTCGTGGCTGGCAGCAGCCTGTTGGTTAGGGTCGCTCAATTCCTGTTTGTTTTCGCGATACTTGCTCATGTCCTGGCGCTGTTCGGGAGCAGCTTGGCGTACTTCTACGCGACGTTCGGTCGGTTCTTCCGGTGCTTCCTGTACAGGGATTTGTCCGCGCATCAGGATAGAAACCGTCTGATTATTAATCTTGTTGACCATTGCGTCAAACAGTGTAACGGATTCCAGTTTGTATATCAACAACGGGTCTTTCTGTTCGTAGCTGGCGTTCTGTACCGAATGTTTCAGTTCGTCCAATTCGCGCAGATTCTCTTTCCATGCTTCATCGATAACGTGGAGCAGGATTGATTTTTCGAATGCTTTGACCACTTCTTTCGATTCCGATTCGTAAGCTGCTTTCAGGTTGCAGGAGATGTTGTACATACGTTTGCCGTCTGTGATGGGAATCAAGATGTTTTCGTACATATGTCCCTGGTTTTCATATACCTGCTTGATAACCGGATTGGCGATTTGTGCCAGTCGTTCAGTCTTGCGCTTGAAATTCTCCATAGCGATGTTGAACGTTTTTTCGGTCAGGTCTTCTTTCTTCTCGTTGCGGAATTCTTCTTCGGTGAACGGAGTTTCCATAGCCAACGTTTGGAGCAGTTCCATTTGACATCCTTCGAAGTCGTTGTTTTCGATGGCATTGGCACAACGGTCCCAAATCATATTCACGATATCCATACCGATACGTTCGCCCATCAATGCGTGGCGGCGTTTCGTATAGACAACGGTACGTTGCTTGTTCATTACGTCGTCATATTCCAACAGACGTTTACGGATACCGAAGTTATTCTCTTCCACTTTCTTCTGTGCACGTTCGATGGAGTTGGAAATCATCTTATGTTCTATCATTTCCCCTTCTTGGAATCCGAGTTTATCCATCACGTTTGCAATGCGGTCGGAAGAGAACAGACGCATCAAGTCGTCTTCCAATGATACGAAGAATACAGAAGAACCGGGGTCACCCTGACGTCCGGCACGACCACGCAACTGACGGTCTACACGACGTGACTCGTGGCGTTCCGTACCGATAATTGCCAAACCGCCTGCCGCTTTTACTTCCGGACTTAACTTGATGTCGGTACCACGGCCTGCCATATTGGTGGCGATGGTCACCGTTCCGCTCAAACCGGCGGTAGCAACGATGTCGGCTTCTTTCTGATGCAGCTTCGCGTTCAGCACTTTGTGGTCAATCTTGCGCATGGTAAGCATTTTGCTCAGCATTTCGGAGATTTCGACTGAAGTAGTACCTACCAGTACCGGACGTCCTGCCTGAACCAGTTTTTCTATCTCTTCAATAACAGCTTTGTATTTTTCGCGTTTCGTTTTATAAACACGGTCGTTCATATCTTTACGGGCGATGGGACGGTTGGTCGGGATAACGACTACATCCAGTTTGTAGATGTCCCAAAGTTCGCCTGCTTCCGTTTCAGCAGTACCGGTCATACCGGACAACTTGTGATACATACGGAAGTAGTTCTGTAAAGTAATGGTGGCAAAGGTTTGAGTGGCAGCTTCCACTTTCACACGTTCCTTAGCTTCGATGGCCTGGTGTAATCCGTCGGAGTAGCGGCGGCCTTCCATGATACGTCCCGTCTGTTCGTCCACAATCTTCACCTGTCCGTCGATAACTACATATTCATCATCTTTCTCGAACATGGTGTAAGCCTTCAACAACTGGTTGATGGTGTGTACACGTTCCGACTTGATGGCGTAGTTGGTCAGGAGTTCGTCTTTTCTTTGGAGTTTTTCCTCGTTGGTCAGATTTGGCACATTTTCCAGTTCCGAGAGTTGTCCGGCAATGTCGGGAAGAACGAACAGAGTGGGGTCTTGAGAGTTGCCTGTAATCAGGTCTACACCTTTATCCGTTAGGTCTACGCTGTTCAGTTTCTCATCAATGACGAAATACAACGGGTCGGTCACTTCATGCATCCGCTTATTGTTCTGTTCCATGTAAATCTCTTCCGTCTTGAGCATACCGGCTTTGATGCCTTGTTCGCTGAGGAACTTAATCAATGCCTTATTCTTCGGCAGACACTTGTGGCTGCGATACAGGGCGAGGAATCCTTCTTCCACCTCTTTCTTGTCGCTTGATGCGATAAGTTTTTTAGCTTCGGAAAGGTATTTGGTTGCCAATCCTTTCTGTGCTTCTACCAAGCGTTCTACCAACGGGCGAAGCTGTTCGAACAACTGGTCGTCACCTTTCGGTACGGGACCGGAAATAATTAACGGAGTACGTGCATCGTCAATCAATACCGAGTCTACCTCGTCGACAATGGCGTAATTGTGCGGACGTTGCACCAAGTCTTTCGGGCTGATTGCCATATTGTCACGCAGGTAGTCAAATCCGAATTCATTGTTTGTACCGAACGTGATGTCTGCCATATATGCTTGGCGGCGTGCATCGGAGTTGGGTTGGTGCTTGTCGATGCAGTCTACACTCAAACCGTGGAACATATAAAGAGGTCCCATCCACTCGGAGTCACGTTTTGCTAGATAGTCATTGACGGTTACTACGTGCACGCCGTTTCCGGTCAGTGCGTTCAGGAATACCGGAAGGGTAGCAACCAGGGTTTTACCTTCACCGGTGGCCATTTCGGCAATCTTGCCTTTGTGTAGAACAACACCACCGAACAGTTGGACATCGTAGTGAACCATGTTCCATTTCGTATCGTTTCCTCCGGCTATCCAGTGGTTTTGGTAAATAGCCTTGTCGTTTTCGATGCGTACGAAATCTTTTGTTGTGGCAAGTTGACGGTCGAAATCGGTAGCAGTCACTACAATTTCTTCATTTTCGGCAAACCGTTTGGCGGTAGCTTTGACAATAGAGAAAGCAACCGGCAACACTTCTTCCAGTGCTTTTTCGTACTTCTCCAAGATTTCTTTTTCTATCTTGTCTATCTGTGCGAATACCTCTTCACGCTTTTCTAATTCGATATTTTCGATACCAGCTTTCAATTCTTCCACCTTTGCACGTTCGGCAGAGGCTGATTCGCGGATATATTTTTTCAGTTCTTCCGTTTTGGCACGGAGGGCGTCGTTGTCCAGTTTCTCAACCTTCGGGTAGGCAGCTTTGATTTTTTCTACCCAGGGTTTGATTTCTTTCATGTCTCGCGTGGATTTATTTCCGAAAATCGAGCTTAAAAATTCATTAAATCCCATGTTATATTATTTAGTTATTATTTTTAATCTGTGTAAATCAGTATAATTTGCGGTGAATAATTTTCGCAAAGTTACATTAAAATGCTGATTTATTAATATTTTGCCCTTGTTTTTGTGAGCAAATTTTTATCGTAGGTTGGTGATGGGGGCGACAGAACAAGCGTTGGGAGCCCGTATACGCATGAAATGCGCCAGCGTAGGCGCGATGTGTTCGATAGTTACAGGAGTCTGTATGATGGCGGGTTTCACCGAATGACCGATAAAAATCAATGGTGTAGGAATGAAAGAATGGCGTATTACCTTACTTTCTTTGCTTTCTTCATCTATCATTGTCCATCCGGGAAGGACGTCAATCAAGAGGTCGCCCGAACGTTTGCGATGGTATCCGTTACGTATCTTATGAATATCCGGGGTCCACGAGCCGAGCAGGAGTCTGTTGGCAGAATAGGCTTCGTTTACTCCGCTGAATTGCATAAGGAATTCGGCGGATTTCTCTTGCACTTCCGTCAGGTTCAGTTGTTTTTGTTCCAATAACTTGTGATTCAGGTAAATCTGCTGGTTGTGATAAGTTTCCACATACTTGCCTTCGCCATAGGTAGCCATCAGATACATATTCAGCAGTGCGGCACAACGGTTGAGGTAGAACTCTCCGCCGGGAATTTTATAAAGTCCCAAATCTGCCGATTCGCTGTCTGTATATCCGGTAGCAGTGATGAAGATGAGTACATTTTGCAGACCGACTTTCTGTTCGAGCAAATCAAGCAGGTTGGCTATGCTACGATCAAGTCGTACATAGGTGTCCTGCATTTCCATTGCACATTCCTGTACGGATTTGTGCGCATAGTTTCCGGCATAGTAAGTAAGTGCCAATAAGTCAGTAATGTCATCCTGCCCCATTGCGCTTTTGTTCAGTGCTTCTTCGGCAAGTGCATTCACTTCATCGTTTACAAAAGGGCTGGTGATGAAGCGTCTGTATTTATTGTTTCGTTCATCGTCAAATTTATATTTAAAGGCAACATCTCGCCAATCTGGCAGAAAAGTGTACATTCCACGCGGAAATATGGGTTCCCATATGATGTTGCCGATACGGAAGTCAACGGCTTGGCGATCGTTATACTGGCTTGCCCACCACGGGAATTCTCCATAATAAGTTGTTCCGCTCCATTTACCCGTATTAGGATTAAGCCAAAAAGCACCGTTTCCGGTATGACCGGCTGCAAAAATAGCTGCGTCACATTTTGGGGCGATGGCATATACAATACCTTTGCCTTGAGTTGCAATCTTAAGTTCGTCGGCAATGGTGGAAGTCAGTAATTTAGCGGGCGAACACGTTTGGTCTGTGTAGTAGCCCATGAATGCTGTATCATCCGTACTATTAATAGGACGCAGGGTAGACGCATCCATCCATCGTTTGGAGATAATTCCATTGATAGAAGGCGTTGTACCACTATAGATGGCAGCTATTGCCGAAGAGCGGTCTACGCTGTTGAAAGTATATTGGGCATTATAGAATACTCTTCCCTCTTTCCAGAGACGCTTGAAACCTTTTTCGCCATAGAGTGACGAAAAAGATTCTAAATAGTCCGTACGTAGTTGGTCAATTGTCAATCCTACCACAAGTTTAGGAGCAGTAGGCAGAGACTGAGCTTGCAACCCTGTAAAGGTAAGTACGGTAATAAGGGAAGTAAGTAATCCTTTCATTATTTCTTTTTAGATGTCACTATTAGGTTATTTGCTGAACGTATCAACAAACAAAGTGCCAAAGGTACAACTGCAAAGTCAAATTTTTGCGGAATTACTGGGAAAAGCATTGTAAAAAAAGTTAAAACTATTAGATTTAGAATCAAAAACCAGCATTTCTTTCTTTTTCGGTCGCAATAAATAATGTATGGAAGGAAAAGAAGTAGTCCCGGATGGAATACCAATAGTAAGAAATTGGAGCCGACAGCTGGATGTTTGGAGAAGAGGGTGAGAAAAGCAAGGACACATCCCACGATACCTGCCGCTCCAAAAAGAAGCAGGTCGACTTCCCATAATCCGGTTCTCCGTCGGATACTGTAAATCGTAGCGGCGGCTGTTAATATAAATAATAGCAATGAGCATTGTAGTGGGGTGGGCGTCCAATTATTTTCATCCGATTTAGTCGTTGCATCTACTATCAGTTTCGCGGTTTCTGTAAGTGGACGTTGGATGGAACCATTTTTTACTTGTGCTCCCGCAAAGGAGTTCATTAAGTAAAATGGTGCGAACATCATTTGGCGTTGTGTGATAGGTTGGTCTGCTTCACTTCCGACACATAAATCAATACCGAAACGCGCCCAGGGATGTCCTTTGCAATACTGATGTATGATGTCGCGGAAAGAATGTGAACCGTTTTGCGGAACTATGGGGTAAATTACTTCTCCTGTAATGCTTTCTTCTATTTTATCGCGAGGACGAGTAGCACAGTTATCGTAAAAGAAATTGTAACGATACACCCGGTTTTCGGGACGGTAATTTTTTTTCAATAATCGAATTAATTTGTTTTTCTCTTCATCGGTCAGATTTAATCTCTGTTGCCACACACTACGACCGAAGAATATGTATTCTCCAGCAAAACGGGAATAATCAGTTACGCCTAATTGGTAGTCTGTTTCTCCGAGTGAAAAGCGAAGAATAAAATTGGGGGTGTTAAAGCTGAATAATCCGTAATTGAAAACAATATCAATATCTTGTGAAGGATTTTCGTAACGGATAGCAGTGTGTCCGAATAAAGAATATATCTCTTCGCCAGGGGCGCAGGTCAATAGGCTGAGACGAATGGAATCGTTGCTGTTGGCTGTTGTTTGTCCGAATGGAAGAAGCAACAGAAAAAGCGGGAAGATTGAATATAAAAAAGACCGTTTCATCAGTAGGCTTATTCTATTTTTGCGGCGAATATACAAAGAATTGTTGGATTAGGGAAACAGGGACTTTGTTTTCTCCGAATAAAGTGTCTGTATGAATAGGGAATCCAAATATAAAAAATGAGATAATTCTGTCCATATACTTCCATTTTTCTTTTTTTACTTTACCTTTGCGTCCGCTAAAAGAGGAAAAAGTATTGAATTTAATTATCGACATAGGAAATACAATGGCGAAAGTCGCTCTCTTTCATGATGGAGAGATGATGGAAGTGTTGACGGAATCTAACCAATCGTTGGAGTTTTTGAAAACACTTTGTTCCAAATATCCAGTAAAGCAGGGGATTGTGGCTACTGTCATTGATTTGAATGAACGGCTACTTGCTGATTTGGAGGCTTTGCCGATTCCTTTAATGTGGCTTGACAGCAAGACGTTTTTGCCGGTGGTCAATCTGTACGAAACGCCCGAAACATTAGGTTATGATCGGATAGCTGCTGTCGTAGGGGCCAATGAGCAGTTTCCAGATAGAGATATATTGGTCATTGATGCGGGGACTTGTATTACGTATGAATTTATAGATTCGAAAGGGCAATATCATGGTGGTAATATTTCTCCCGGAATGCAGATGCGCTTTAAAGCACTTCATCTGTTTACCGGACGTTTGCCTATGGTAGATGTCAATGGACGTAAACTACCAATGGGACGGGATACCGAAACTGCTATACGTGCTGGAGTCTTGAAAGGTATGGAATATGAAATTTCAGGTTATATTGAGTCTATGAAGCATAAATATCCTGAACTTTTGGTTTTTTTAACGGGCGGAGATGATTTTTCTTTTGAAAGCAGCATAAAAAGTATCATCTTTGCAGATAGATTTTTAGTGTTGAAAGGATTAAATAGAATTTTAAACTATAATAATGGTAGGATTTAAACACACGTTATGTGCACTTTTGCTCACGATGGTTACAGGAGTAGCACTCGCTCAAAATAATACAAACTCTCCTTATACACGATATGGTTATGGCGACTTGTCTGATCAGAGCTTCGGAAACAGCAAGGCGATGGGAGGTATTGCTTTTGGACTCCGCGATGGAACGCAGATCAATCCATTGAATCCTGCTTCTTATACTGCCATTGACTCGTTGACCTTTCTTCTTGAAGGAGGAGTTAGTCTGCAAAATATGAATATTAGTGGCAGTGGTGCGAAATTGAATGCTAAAAATTCCAGTTTTGATTATGTCGCTATGCAATTTCGTTTGCATCGAAGGGTGGCGATGAGTATTGGTTTGTTGCCATTTTCAAATGTAGGATATAATGTACTGGAAAACAATGAGGCGACAGAGGGTGTTCCTTATAGTACGAAAAGTATTACCGGTGACGGTGGTCTGCATCAGTTATATGTTGGTGCGGGTGTGAAAGTATTGAAGAATTTCTCTCTTGGAGTGAATGTCTCTTATTTTTGGGGAGATATAAATAGAACTTTAACAATGCTTTATCCGAATACAGCTTCGGCTAATTCATTCATATGGCAAACTGCTGTTTCTGTTTCGGATTACAAATTGGACTTTGGAGTTCAATATACGCAACCCTTGAGTAAAAAACATTCTGTGACGATAGGAGCAGTTTATTCTCCCAAACATACACTGAATAATGATTATGTTACCAATATGACCAGTGGTAGCGTTGGAAATGCTACATTGGAACTTCCGGATATGTTTGGAGGCGGACTTACATACAACTACGACAAACGTCTTACAATCGGTGTGGATTATAGTTTGCAAAAATGGTCAAAAGCTAAATTTAGTTTAGAGACTACGAATAATGCTATCAGTCAAGAATTTGAAGATACTTATGCCTATTGCGACCGTCAAAAAATCTCTGCGGGTGCGGAATACATTCCTAATTTGATTGGACGTTCTTATTTATCCCGTATTAAATATCGTCTGGGAGCTTATTATATGACTCCGTATTATAAAATCAAAGGCAAAAAGGCTGCTCGTGAATATGGTGTAACTGCCGGTTTCGGTTTGCCTGTACCTCGTTCGCGTTCTATCCTTAGTGTCGGCGGACAAATTGTTCGTGTCAGTGGACAGGATGCGACTTTTGTTAACGAAAATATCTTCTGTGTAAGTATTGGACTAACTTTCAATGAAGGTTGGTTTTTCAAACGCAAGGTAGAGTAAGATGTTGGAGAAATGTGTGAGAGAAGAGAATAGACGACTTTATAATAACAACTAAAATTTAAATACAATGAAGATTAAAACGCTTGTGGCTATGTTGGTCCTTTCAGCAGGAGCAACCACTGCAATAGCACAGGATGCATCTAACTGTAATTCGAACAGTAGTATTTCGCATGAAGCTGTGCGTGCTGGTAATTTTAAAGATGCGTATACTCCCTGGAAAGCTGTGTTGGATAACTGTCCGACGCTTCGTTTCTATACTTTTACTGACGGATATAAAATTCTGAAAGGCTTGATGGGACAAATCAAGGATCGGAATAATCCGGAATATCAGAAATATTTTGAAGAATTAATGAATACGCATGATTTGCGTATCAAGTACACGCCTGATTTCCTTGCCAAAGGAACAAAAGTGTCTTCTGCTGACGAAGCATTGGGTATCAAAGCTGTAGACTATATTGCTTTTGCTCCGAAAATCGATGTTAATCAGGCTTACCAATGGTTGAGTCAGTCTGTTAATGCTGTAAAAGCAGAATCGGCTGCTGCTACTCTGTTCTATTTTCTGCAAATGTCATTGGACAAACTGAAAGCTGAACCTGCTCATAAGGAACAATTTATTCAGGATTATTTGCTTGCTTCTGAATATGCAGATGGTGCTATTGCTGCTGAAACCAGTGAAGCGAAGAAGAAAAACTTGCTGGGTATTAAAGATAATCTGGTTGCCTTGTTCGTAAACAGTGGAACTGCTGATTGCGAATCTTTGCAGAATATTTATGGTCCGAAAGTAGAAGCTAATCAGACTGATCTTGAATATTTGAAGAAGGTAATCGATATCATGAAGATGATGAAGTGTACTGAAAGCGAAGCTTACCAGCAGGCATCATATTATTCATATAAGATAGAACCGACAGCAGAAGCTGCTACTGGATGTGCTTATCAGGCTTTCAAAAAGGGGGATATTGATGGTGCTGTGAAATTCTTTGATGAATCTATTAATTTGGAAACAGATAACTTGAAGAAGTCTGAAAAGGCATACGCTGCAGCAGCAGTGTTAGCATCTGCTAAAAAACTTTCTCAAGCAAGAGCATATTGTCAGAAAGCTATCAGTTACAATGAAAACTACGGTGCTCCTTATATTTTGATTGCCAATCTTTATGCAATGAGTCCTAACTGGAGCGATGAGTCTGCTTTGAATAAGTGTACATATTTTGCAGTAATTGATAAGTTGCAACGTGCAAAACAGGTAGATCCAAGTGTAGCTGAAGAAGCAAATAAGTTAATTGGCAGATATTCTGCTCATACTCCGCAGGCTAAAGACCTCTTTATGTTAGGTTACAAGCAAGGTGACCGTATTACTATCGGTGGCTGGATTGGAGAGAGTACAACGATTAGATAAATCTATGTTGCGAAAACGAAGTAAACGTTTGTTGCATAAGAGCATGAGCATAACAATTGTCTTTAGGGCAGTTGTTATGCTTCTTTTATTTCCTTCGTGTGGATGTAAGACAAAGGCGGTGGGTGAAGCTATTACTGAACGAGACTCCTTGCCGATAATGAAAACATTAGGGGTTAGTACCCTTATATCTGATTCCGGGGTGACACGTTACAGGGTGAATACAGAAGAGTGGGCGGTGTATGACCGTAAGAAGCCTTCTTATTGGGCCTTTGAAAAAGGAGTATATCTCGAACAGTTCGATTCTATTTTTCATATAGAAGCCAGTATTGAAGCAGATACTGCCTACTATTATGATAAAGAAAGGCTATGGAAGCTGATAGGAAATGTCGATATACAAAACCGGAAAGGCGAACGCTTTAATACGGAGTTGCTTTATTGGAACGAAGCTACTCAAAAAGTCTATTCCGATAAGTATATACGTATCCAGCAGCCGGATAGGGTTATCACGGGATATGGATTTGATTCCAACCAGCAAATGACCATTTATACCATTCATAACATACAAGGTATTTTTTATGTGGATGATGAAGCAGGCACTACAAAACCGGAAGTAAAAGCCGTGCCGGACTCCGTAAAAAAAGATTCTGTGAAATAACTATGAATATTTATATATCTCTAATAATAACAATGGTTTTCTCCGCCTTCTTCTCAGGGATGGAGATTGCTTTTGTGTCAGTAGACAAACTGCGTTTTGAAATGGAGCGTAGGGGAGGAATAACTTCTCGCATCCTTTCTGTCTTTTTTAAAAATCCCAATGAATTTATCTCCACCATGTTGGTAGGGAACAATATTGCATTGGTTATTTATGGTATTTTGATGGCACAGATTATCGGTGATAACTTGTTGTCGGGATTTATTGAGAATCATTTTCTGATGGTGTTGGCGCAGACTGTTATTTCCACGTTGATTATATTGGTGACCGGAGAATTCTTGCCGAAAACAATATTCAAGATTAATCCTAATTTGGTATTGAATATTTTTGCGATTCCGCTTATTATCTGTTATGTTGTTTTGTTTCCTGTCTCTAAATTAGCGTCCGGTCTGTCTTGTTTGTTTCTTCGTATTTTTGGAATGAAAATGAATAAGGATGCTTCCGATATAGCATTCGGTAAAGTCGATTTGGATTATTTTGTGCAAAGTAGTATTGACAATGCTGAGAATGAAGAGGAACTTGACACGGAAGTGAAAATCTTTCAGAATGCGCTTGATTTCTCGAATATAAAAATCCGTGATTGCATTGTGCCCCGTACGGAAGTAGTGGCTGTGGATTTGACAACTTCGTTGGACGAATTGAAAAGTCGTTTTATCGAATCCGGTATATCCAAGATTATCGTATACGATGGAAATGTCGACAATGTAGTTGGTTACATCCATTCGTCGGAAATGTTTCGTGCTCCGAAAGATTGGCATGAAAATGTGAAGCAAGTGCCGATTGTGCCTGAAACCATGTCTGCCCATAAATTGATGAAGTTGTTCATGCAACAGAAGAAAACGATTGCCGTAGTGGTAGATGAGTTTGGTGGAACGTCTGGTATTGTGTCGTTGGAAGATTTGGTTGAGGAGATTTTTGGTGATATAGAAGACGAACATGACAATACTTCTTATATCTGCAAGCAGATTGAAGAACATGAATATGTGTTGTCTGCCCGTCTGGAAATAGAAAAAGTCAATGAAATGTTCGGACTTGATTTACCCGAATCAGACGAATATCTGACGGTGGGCGGACTGATTTTGAGCCAATACCAAAGTTTGCCGAAATTACATGAAGTGATACAAGTGAGACGTTATCAGTTCAAGATAATCAAGGTTACTGCGACAAAAATAGAACTTGTACGCTTGAAAGTTTTGGAATAATAGCGATAATCAAGAAATTTTTGGCTAATAAATAGATGCATATTAGCATTTTTTGTATCTTCGTGCGCTAAAATGACAAAAGAAAGAAATAATAATAAACATAAATCGTATTAATCAAAATGGCAACGTTACAAAACATTAGGTCGAAAGGACCTCTATTGGTGATTGTTATCGGCTTGGCGCTGTTTGCTTTCATTGCGGGTGACGCATGGAAGGTAATGCAGCCGCATCAGTCGCATGACGTAGGTGAGGTGAACGGAGACGCTCTTTCCGCTCAGGAGTATCAGAATTTGGTGGAAGAATATACTGAAGTGGTGAAACTCATGCGTGGGGTGACCGCTTTGAACGATGACCAAACCAATCAGGTGCGCGACGAAGTATGGCGTTCCTATGTAAACAATAAACTGATTGAGAAAGAGGCTGAAACATTGGGACTGACTGTTTCTGCTGCAGAAATTCAGGATATCCTGAAAGCAGGTGTTCATCCTTTGTTGAGACAAACTCCTTTCCAGAACCCGCAAACAGGAACTTTCGACAAAGATATGTTGAACAAATTCCTTGTTGAATATGCGAAGATGAACGAATCTCAGATGCCGGCACAGTATGCAGAACAATACAACAATATGTATAAATACTGGTCGTTCATTCAAAAGACATTGATTCAAAGCCGTTTGGCTGAAAAGTATCAGGCTTTAGTGTCTAAGTCGCTTTTCTCTAACCCTGTAGAAGCACAGGCGTCTTTCGATGCAAGAGCGAACCAGTACAACGTATTGTTGGCAGGTATTCCTTACTCTTCAGTAGTAGACTCTACTATCGTAGTAAAAGAATCTGAGTTGAAAGAACTATACAACAAGAAAAAAGAGCAATTCAAGCAATATCAGGAAACCCGTGATATCAAGTACATTGATGTACAAGTGACTGCCAGTGCAGAAGACAGAGCTGCTATCCAACAGGAAGTAGATGAAGCAACTGCACAGTTAGCTGCTACGACAGAAGATTATACTTCTTTTGTTCGTTCGGTAGGTTCTGAAACTCCTTATGTAGACCTGTATTATAATAAAACAGCATTCCCCTCAGATGTAGTGGCACGTTTGGATTCTGCGATTGTGGGTACAGTTTACGGTCCTTACTACAATGGTGCCGACAATACCATCAACTCCTTCAAAATAGTTGCTAAAGCTGCTGCTGCCGACTCTGTTGAATTCCGTCAGATTCAGGTATATGCAGAGGATGCGTTGAAAACCAAGACATTGGCTGATAGTATTTACAATGCCATCAAAGGTGGTGCTAACTTTGCAGACCTGGCTAAAAAATACGGTCAGACAGGTGATACAAACTGGTTGACTGCTTCACAATATGAAGGTGCGCAAATCGACGGTGAGAACTTGAAGTTCATCTCTGCCATCAACAATGCAGGTGTCAACGAATTGGTAAATCTGCCGATGGGGCAAGCCAATGTAATCCTTCAGGTAACTAACAAGAAATCTGTAAAAAACAAATATAAAGTAGCTGTTATCAAACGTGAAGTCGAATTCAGTAAGGAAACTTACAATCGTGCTTACAATGACTTCAGCCAGTTTATTGCTGCCAATCCTACTGTAGAGAAGATGGTATCTGCTGCTGAAGAAGCCGGATATAGACTGCTTGACAGAACAGACTTGAATAGTTCCGAATACAGTATTGGTGGTGTGAGAGGTACAAAAGAAGCTTTGAGATGGGTATTCGACAAAGCTAAACCGGGTGAAGTATCTGGCCTATACGAATGTGGCGAAAGCGACCATATGCTCGTTGTAGGTTTGGTGAACATCAAACAGGAAGGATATCGTCCGTTAAAAGCCGTACAGGGACAGTTGAGAGCTGAAATCATCAAAGATAAGAAAGCTGAAAAGATTATGGCTGACATGAAAGCTGTCAACGCAACTTCATTCGACCAATATAAGTCAATGGCAAATGCTGTAAGCGACTCTTTGAAGATGGTTACATTTGCAGCTCCTGCTTATGTATCCGGATTGCGTAGCAGCGAACCGTTGGTTGGTGCTTATGCATCTGCGGCCGAAATGAACAAATTGAGTGCCCCCATCAAGGGTAATGCCGGAGTATTTGTTCTGCAAGTATATGGCAACGATAAACTGAACGATACATTCGACGCAAAAGCAGAAGAAGCCACATTGGCTAATATGCACGCTCGTTTCGCCAGCCGTCTGATGAACGACCTGTATCTGAAAGCAAATGTGAAAGATACACGCTTCCTATTCTTCTAAGAGATAAAATTGCCACTATTACACAGATTTCCACAGAAATAAATAGATTAAAAGTGGAATCCGCTTAAGCGATGTAATAATTAATGTGGTATAACATATAGACGCGAATCACTTGGATTTATTCTTAATAATCCGATTGATTCGCGTCTTTTTTATTTAAAAACCTCCCTCTTCCTTCCCTTAATCTGTGAAAATCTGTGTTAATCTGTGGTGAAACTGACTTTATTTCCTTACATTTGCAATTATAAACCATGAACGGAAAGAATAATGTCTAAATATCCTCTTTTAGGAATGAACCTTGTGGAGCTTCAATCGCTGGTGAAAAGATTGGGTATGCCCGGTTTTGCAGCCAAGCAGATTGCGTCCTGGCTTTACGAAAAGAAAGTGGCTTCGATTGATGAAATGACAAACCTGTCGTTGAAACACAGAGAGTTGCTTAAACAGAACTATGAGGTAGGAGTTCTTGCTCCGGTGGATGAAATGCGCTCTGTCGACGGTACGGTGAAGTATTTGTATAGAGTTGGAGAGAATCATTTCGTTGAATCGGTTTATATTCCTGACAACGACCGGGCAACACTGTGTGTCTCTTCGCAAGTAGGCTGTAAGATGAACTGTAAATTCTGTATGACCGGAAAGCAGGGATATACTGCCAATCTGACCGCTAACCAAATTATTAATCAAATTCATTCATTGCCGGAACGTGACAAGTTGACCAATGTAGTCATGATGGGAATGGGCGAGCCGCTCGATAACCTCGATGAAGTACTGAAAGCACTTGAACTGATGACCGCCCCTTATGGATATGCATGGAGCCCCAAGCGTATTACTCTTTCCACAGTCGGTTTGCGGAAAGGATTGCAGCGTTTTATAGAAGAGAGCGACTGTCATTTGGCTATCAGTCTGCATTCTCCCTTGCCAATGCAACGTTCCGAACTCATGCCGGCAGAAAAGGCGTTCTCCATCACTGAAATGGTCGAACTGTTAAAAAATTATGATTTCAGCAAGCAGCGCCGACTTTCCTTTGAATACATTGTTTTCAAAGGACTGAATGATTCGCAAGTTTATGCAAAAGAATTGTTGAAACTTCTCCGCGGACTGGATTGTAGAGTAAACTTAATTCGTTTCCACGCCATCCCCGGTGTAGAGCTTGAAGGAACGGATATGGATACAATGACCCGTTTCCGTGATTATCTGACATCACACGGTCTTTTCACTACTATCCGTTCTTCGAGAGGAGAGGATATTTTTGCAGCCTGCGGTATGTTGTCGACGGCGAAACAGGAAGAGGAAAATAAAAGTTAACATATAAAATCAAACATCATGAAAAAGTACTTTTTTTATTTGAGCATCGCTTTGGTAGCCTTTGTCGTTGCTTCTTGTGGTCTGAAAGGAAATCATACTTCCAGTGGACGTCCGTATGAGCTTTTGGTTGTAGTAGATCACGGTGTTTGGGAGCGTGCTGCCGGAAGGGCTTTGCATGATGTACTTGATTCCGATATGCCGGGCCTGCCGCAATCCGAACCCTCTTTCCGTATCATGTACACCTCACCGAAAGATTATGATTCAACGTTGAAACTGATACGTAACATTATCATTGTCGATATCCAAGACATTTATACGAAAGGTTCTTTCAAATATGCGAAAGATGTATATGCCAATCCGCAGATGATTCTTACTATCCAGGCTCCGAACGAAGAAGAGTTCGGAAAGTTTGTCGAAGAGAATCAAAAGACGATTGTCGATTTCTTTACCCGCGCAGAAATGAACCGTCAAATCACTTCGCTTGAAGAAAAGCATAGCGACTATATCTCACAAAAGGTAGATAGTTTGTTCGGATGTAACATTTGGCTGCCTGCCGAGTTGGCTAATTCCAAGACCAGGGAGAACTTCTTTTGGGCTTCTACCAATACCGGTACTGCCGACCGTAATTTCGTAATATACTCCTATCAATATACTGATAAGGATACATTTACCAAAGAATATTTCATTCATAAGCGCGATTCCGTGATGAAAGCCAATATTCCCGGCTTCAAAGAAGGCGTTTATATGTCAACCGACAGCCTGCTGACTGATGTGCGTCCAATCAATGTGCATAACACTTATACACTCGAAGCGCGTGGACTGTGGCGTATGAAAGGCGATTTTATGGGAGGCCCGTATGTGTCTCACACGCGTCTTGACGAGAAGAACCAACGGATTGTTACAGCAGAAATATTTATTTATTCACCTGATAAAATGAAACGTAACTTGGTGCGTCAAATGGAAGCCTCTCTGTATACGCTGAAACTTCCGAATGAAGTTCAGCAGAATCAGATTTCATTGGGCGGAGTAACCAAAGAGACGGAACAGACTAAAAAATAAAAACGCATGGAAGATAACAAAATAAGAATAGGCATCACCCAGGGAGATATAAACGGGGTAGGCTACGAAGTGATTTTAAAGACATTTTCCGATCCTACCATGTTGGAGTTCTGTACTCCGATTGTTTACGGTTCGCCGAAAGTGGCTGCCTACCATCGGAAAGCATTGGATATACAGACAAATTTCAGTATCATCAATACGGCTTCCGAAGCGGGACACGACCGCTTGAACGTGGTGAACTGTACGGACGATGAAGTGAAAGTGGAATTTTCCAAACCCGACCCCGAAGCGGGCAAAGCAGCTTTAGGAGCATTGGAGCGTGCCATTGAAGACTATCGCGAAGGACTGATTGATGTCATCGTAACAGCTCCTATCAACAAGCACACCATTCATTCGGAAGAATTTTCGTTCCCCGGACATACGGAATATATCGAAGAACGTTTGGGCAATGGCAACAAGTCATTGATGATTCTGATGAAAAACGATTTGCGTGTAGCTTTGGTGACCACTCATATTCCTGTCAGAGAGATTGCAACCACGATAACCAAAGAACTCATTCAAGAGAAACTGATGATATTCCACCGTTGTCTGAAACAGGATTTCGGAATCGGTGCGCCGCGCATTGCCGTTCTTTCTCTCAATCCTCATGCCGGAGACGGTGGACTGTTGGGAATGGAAGAACAGGAAGTGATTCTTCCTGCCATGAAGGAAATGGAGCAAAAAGGAATCCTTTGCTACGGCCCTTACGCAGCCGACGGCTTTATGGGTTCGGGCAATTATACTCATTTTGACGGTATTTTGGCCATGTATCACGATCAGGGATTGGCTCCGTTCAAGGCTTTGGCAATGGATGACGGAGTGAACTATACGGCAGGTCTGCCCGTAGTGCGCACCTCTCCGGCTCATGGCACTGCTTACGATATTGCAGGCCAGGGAGTGGCAAGTGAGGATTCATTCCGTCAGGCAATCTACGTTGCCATCGACGTGTTTCGCAATCGCCAGAGGGAGAAAGTAGCCCGTGCTAATCCGTTGCGGAAACAATATTACGAGAAGCGTGACGACAGTGATAAACTGAAACTGGATACAGTAGACGAAGATTAAAGAGAAGTAATGACAAGAGCGGAGATACAACAAGTGAAACAGCGTTTCGGTATTATCGGTAATACCGAAACGCTGTCACGTGCCATCGATGTTGCCATTCAGGTAGCTCCTACCGATTTGTCTGTGCTGATAACAGGAGAAAGCGGTGTCGGAAAGGAGAGTTTTCCACAGATTATTCATCAATACAGCCGGAGGAAACACGGGCAATACATTGCCGTCAACTGCGGCGCCATTCCGGAAGGCACGATTGATTCCGAACTGTTCGGCCATGAGAAAGGCGCCTTTACCGGTGCCATCGGCGAGCGGAAAGGATATTTTGGTGAAGCCGACGGCGGTACAATTTTCCTCGATGAAGTAGGGGAGTTGCCGATGCCTACCCAAGCGCGTCTGCTTCGTGTGTTAGAGAGCGGCGAGTTTCTGAAAGTAGGTTCGTCCAAAGTACAGAAAACCGATGTACGTATCGTGGCAGCTACCAATGTCAATCTTGTACAGGCCATTTCAGAGGGGCGTTTCCGTGAAGACTTGTATTACCGGTTGAACACCGTTCCCATTCAAATACCGCCTTTGCGTGAGCGGGGAGACGACGTACTCTTGTTGTTCCGTAAATTTGCGGCAGACTTTGCGGAGAAATACCGGATGCCGGCTATTCAGTTGACGGAAGACGCGAAAAAGGAACTGCTGGCCTATTCGTGGCCCGGCAACGTGCGTCAGTTGAAGAATATCACGGAGCAGATTTCCATTATCGAAACCAATAGAGAGATTAATGCTGCTATCTTGCAGACCTACCTTCCCACACAAAATATGCAACGCCTTCCTGCTTTGGCGGGAACACGCGAGAGCAAGGGCTTTGAAAGCGAGCGGGAAATTCTTTATTCCGTTCTGTTCGATATGCGTCAGGAAGTGGCAGAACTGAAAAAGATGGTACATAATCTGATGGCAGAGCGCGCCGGCCAGATAAGTCCGGTCGGAACGGTCGTTTCCACGTCGATGGTGACAGCTCCCCTTCAGCCTGCCGTGCCCGCCATTATTCATACCGTGCAGCAGCCTGCTGTGCGCAAGGATGATGACGATATACAGGATACGGAAGAGTATGTGGAAGAAACGCCGATGTCATTGGATGAAGTAGAGAAAGAGATGATACGCAAAGCGCTTGAGCGCCATCACGGTAAAAGAAAAAACGCAGCTAAGGATTTGAACATTTCCGAGCGTACACTTTATAGAAAGATAAAAGAATATGATTTGGATTAAGAAGATAACACGCTTATTGCTATGGGCTGTTTTGCCGGTAGCGGTCATAGCGTGCACTGTTTCCTATAAGTTTAACGGCTCGTCTATCAATTATGACAAGGTAAAGACGATTTCCATTACCGATTTCCCGATAAAGTCGGAGTATGTATATGCTCCGTTGGCAACAAAATTCAATGAAGACCTCAAAGATATATTCATCCGCCAGACCCGTTTGCAACTGTTGAAACCCAACCAGAATGCAGACTTGCAGATTGAAGGAGAAATTACGGGATATAATCAGTACAACCAGGCGGTATCCGCCGACGGTTATTCGTCCGAAACGAAGCTGACCATTACGGTCAATGTACGCTTTGTCAACAACACGAACCACGCCGAAGACTTCGAACAGCAATTCTCCGCTTTCCGTACCTACGACTCCAGCCAACTGCTGACAGCTGTGCAAGACGGACTGATTGCCGAAATGTCGAAAGAGATAACCGACCAAATATTCAACGCAACCGTAGCAAACTGGTAATATAGATGATTTCCGTAAACTTTCAACAATGGATTCAGCATCCCGAAACGCTGAACAGAGACACTTTGTACGAATTGCGTACCCTTCTTGCGCGATATCCGTATTTCCAGTCACTTCGTCTGTTATATCTCAAAAACCTGTATATCCTCCATGACATCAATTTCGGTAGCGAACTGCGGAAAGCCGTGCTATATATCGCCGACCGCCGGAAACTGTTCCAGGTAATCGAAGGCAGCCGTTTTGTTGTTCAGTCCCGGAAAAAAGAAATGCCGTTGGCAGAAGTACTGAAAGAAGAGCCGTCGGTAGACCGCACTTTGGCGTTGATTGATGCCTTCCTCTCCAAAGCTCCCGAAGAAGTGACCGCCCAAACAGGGTTGGACTACTCGCTGGATTATACCTCCTATCTGTTTGAGGATGATTCCGCTACGGACGCGCCGGCAGAAGATGCGCCGAAACTGAAAGGCTTTGAGTTGATTGACGATTTCATCGAAAAGAGCGGAAACGACTCTCCCCGCCCAATGAAACTGGTGAGGGGGGAAACGGAACAGCCGGCGCCTCCTTCCAACACGGCAAGCGCGGAAGAAGGCGACGATGATAGCTGTTTTACAGAAACTTTGGCAAAAATCTATGTTAAACAGCAGCGATATGCTAAAGCACTCGAAATAATTAAAAAATTAAGTTTGAAATATCCAAAAAAAAATGCTTACTTTGCAGACCAAATCAGATTTTTGGAGAAATTGATTATTAACGCTAATTCAAAATAACTAAAAATGTACTTATTATTCGTTATCTTAATGGTGATTGCAGCTCTGTTGATGTGCTTCATCGTACTGATTCAGAACTCAAAAGGAGGCGGACTTGCTTCCGGTTTTTCTTCATCCAATGCTATTATGGGCGTGCGCAAAACTACAGATTTTCTGGAGAAGGCAACATGGGGACTGGCTATTTTCATGGTTGTGATGAGCATTGCCACTGCTTATGTGATTCCTAATTCGGCTGCCGTTCAGGATGCAGTGTTGGAACAGGCACAGAAAGAAGAGCAAACTAACCCGTACAACTTGCCCGCAGGTACGGCTGCACCGCAAACAGATGCAGTTCAGCAGGATTCTGTTAACTAAGTTTTGTTACGGTTCTTAAAATATTGGGATTAAATCCGTTCAAAAGAGATGTGGGTATTGCTTGCATCTCTTTTTTATTAACATAAAACAAAAAAAAACTGTGAAAACAACATTAAGAGATTCGGCAGCGATGCGATGGACTGTATTGCTGTTTCTGGCGTTTGCCATGTTTTGTTCATACATATTTATGGACATCCTTTCTCCCATTAAAGATTTGATGCAATCCACACGCGGGTGGGATTCTACCGCCTTCGGTACGATGCAGGGTTCGGAAACCTTCCTCAACGTATTTGTCTTCTTCCTTATTTTTGCGGGAATCATTCTCGACAAGATGGGCGTACGCTTTACTGCCGTCCTGTCGGGCGTAGTGATGCTGGTAGGAGCGGTCATCAACTGGTATGCGGTGACCGACACTTTTGCCGGAAGCAGCCTGGAGACTTGGTTTAACAACAACCTCAATTATATTCCTGGGTTCGATGAACTCGGTATTTCTCCTTTTTACCGAGGAATGCCTGCATCGGCAAAATTGTCGGCTGTCGGCTTCATGATATTCGGTTGTGGAGTAGAGATGGCGGGGATAACCGTTTCGCGCGGTATTGTGAAGTGGTTCAAAGGCCGCGAAATGGCGTTGGCTATGGGTTCGGAAATGGCACTGGCACGCTTGGGAGTGGCTACCTGTATGATTTTCTCGCCTGTGTTTGCCAAGTTGGGTGGTGTCATCGACGTGTCCCGTTCGGTAGCCTTCGGAGTGGTATTGCTGATGATAGCGCTTATCATGTTCATCGTCTACTTCTTCATGGACAAAAAACTCGATGCGCAGACCGGCGAGGCTGAAGAGAAAGACGATCCGTTTAAGCTCAGCGACTTGGGCACGATTCTGAAAAGTAGCGGTTTCTGGCTGGTGGCGCTGCTGTGTGTGCTTTACTATTCTGCCATTTTCCCGTTTCAGAAGTATGCCGTTAATATGTTGCAGTGCAATCTGACGTTTACCGAAGTGTCGGCCGACTCCTTTTGGGCAACCAATACGGTGACTATTATTCAGTATTGCATCATGCTGGTAGTGGCTGCTGCCGCGTTTGCCAGCAACTTTTCGAAGAACAAAAACATGAAATCGGGTTTGCTCGTATTGGCCGTGGCAGCTTTGGTCGTATTCTGCTACATGGGATATATGCGTCAGAGTGCAGAGACGGTGTTTGCCGTGTTCCCTCTTTTGGCTGTCGGTATTACGCCGATTTTGGGCAACTATGTGGACCACAAGGGAAAGGCGGCTTCCATGTTGGTCATCGGTTCCGTGCTGCTTATTCTTTGCCACCTTACTTTTGCGTTTGTGCTGCCCGGCTTCAAAGGCAATCCGGTGGGAGGTATCATTGTTGCCTACCTTACTATCCTGGTGTTGGGAGCCAGTTTCTCACTGGTTCCGGCTTCCTTGTGGCCGAGTGTGCCGAAATTGGTGGATGCCAAGATTATCGGTAGTGCTTATGCGTTGATATTCTGGATACAGAACATCGGTCTGTGGCTTTTCCCGTTGCTTATCGGCAAGGTGCTCGACCGTACGAATCCGCAGCTTGTGAGCGATTTGAAGAACGGAGTCATTACACCCGAAGAGGCGGCTACTGCCTATGATTATACGGCGCCGTTGGTAATGCTGGCTTGTCTCGGAGGAGCGGCGCTGATTCTTGGCTTCGTGCTTAAGGTAGTCGACAAGAAGAAGGGCTACGGGCTGGAAGAACCCAATATCAAAGAATGACGTTACACCGGAAAAGAAAGAGAAATAGATGACTGCTAAAGAGAAAACAAACTTGTTGGAGGTTGTTCCTTGTCGCAGTGAACATATTACAGCTAAGTGGGAAGGGGAGACTGTCGTGCTCTCCTTCCCTCGTTTTAAGCGTTCGTGGATGCAACGCTTCCTTGTGCCGAAGGGAATGTCGAAAGAATTTCATGTGCATTTGGAAGCACACGGCACGGCTGTGTGGGAACTGATAGACGGACGGCGTACGGTTGGCGAGATAATAGAGGAACTTGCTGGCCATTTTCAGAATGAAACGGGCTATGAGGCGCGTGTGTCCGCTTATCTTTATCAGATGCGGAAAGATGGATTTATAAAATGGATGGCGCCGGTTGCAAATCGTGACAAAGCATAACTCTGAACTGCATAGTAAACCCTCCTCCTTCCCCGGAAGGAGGAGAGTTTAGTTCTTTTTATTCACATTGACTTATTCTTTTCGGAAAGGTGGCAGCCTTTTCAGATTGACTTGAGAATCATACTGTTTGCCTTATCCACCGCCGACGTATCCAGCGAAGCCAGATAAATCTGGGTAGTGCTTTCCGAGTCGTGCCCCATTGCTTCGCTGATGGTGGCGATAGGGATATTCTTGCTTCTGGCAATGCTTGCCCATCCGTGCCGTGCGACGTAGGTGGTGAGGGGAATGGCCAGTTCCAGTTGTGCCCCTATTATTTTCAGTTTGTTGTTTACCAGGTGTGCGGCGTTTTTGTATTGCAGTCTTTCGTCCTTTCCGTTGTTTTTGATGATGGGCAGCAGGTAGGGAGTGCCTGTCGTGTCATATTTGTCTACGATGTCCTGCATGGGTTTTTCCCATTTGATAAGCAGTTGTTGGTTGGTTTTCTGCCGCCGGTAGGACAAGATTCCGTTTTGCAAATCCTTCTTTTTCAGATAAGCCATGTCGACAAACGACATTCCGCGCGTGTAGAAACTGAACATAAAGATGTCTCTCGCATAGTCGAGCATGGGAGTGAGGGTGAGATCCAGGTTGCGTATCTGGCGGATTACTTTCAGTGGGACGGCGCGTTTCACGGTCTTGTCTATTCCCGTATATACGTGCTTGAAAGGGTTGCGTTGGGGCGTCAGTTCCTTTTCCACGGCGCGGTTGTATATGGCCCGCAGGCTTCGCATATAGTAGGAAGAGGTGTTGGGGCAGACGCCGGTTTCTTTCAGGTATATTTCGTATTTCACCATCAGGTTGGAGTCTACGGCTTCGAGGGGGATGTCTTTTTCTTGGCGGAAACGTGTGAAACTATTCAGGGTGGTGGCGTAGGTTTCTGCTGTTCGCAGTTTGCCGATTTGCGTCAGTTGGTTGATGAGGTCTTGTATGAAGGCTAAAAAACTGTCGTGGCGCGAAGGCAGGTTGTAGAGTTGTACGATTTTGGCTGTCGTGTAGTTGGTGCCGCTGCGTTGCAGTCGGTCGATGATTTCTCTCAGATGGGCCGATTCTTCTTGTACTTGTTTCTCCAATGCGGTGAGATAGTTGCGGCGGCAGGGGGCCGTGTTGGGAGGGATGATGATGCGGGAAGTCAGTTTGTCCCACTCCGAAGGGAAAATCTTGTGGCGGGTGGTGATTTGCTTCACAATTCGGTGGTGGATTACTTGATAAAACAGCACGCCTTCTTTGGAACTGTTGGCCGAAAGACGCAATTTAATTTTTAAAGTTGCCATAAATAATTTTTTAAGAGTTAGATTACAACCCTAATAAATGGCAAAAAAGTGCTTTTCTTATCTGCTTTTTCTGTTTTTAACGTCAGTTCGATATAACAATTAATTTTATCGAGCTCAATTCGTTGCATACACACGCATGAGCCTTGTATAAAACTAATCTTTTTCCTGCGATGGACTGTCGGCTGCCATGCGAATGTCTGTTGGTTTTCTTACTGAAATTTATTCGTCTGACTATAGTGGTCTTTTCGTCTGACTATAGTCAGACGAAAGAAACACTACAGTCAGACGCAAGTTCAACTATAGTCAGACGAATAAATTTATGCATCCCGGCCGTTAGTTTGTAGGCAACGGAAAATTAAATCGTAGGCAATTCTCCGCTAACCGATAGGTGAACGTAAGCATCCTTGATTCACAAAACTTTCCCATTGGGTCGTAGCAACTTTATGAGCGTATGTTTGGGGCAAATTCTCCTTTGTTGTGGGCTGTTGGACTCCCTTCAATGGTTGGAAGGAGGAGAAGGGGGAATGGTTGCGTGGGTTGTTTTCTTGCAGGTCGTCAGTCGTTGAGCAGTTTTAGCAGCTCTTGTGGTGTGGTTTCCTTTAGCAATACGGTTTTGTCCTTGTCGAGCAGGTAGATGGTGGGCATTTCCGGTAGGATGTACAGTTCGCGGTCGAATATTTCTGCTGTGGCGAAGCCTGCGTTCCAGTCGCGGGGTAGCTTGTCCTTTTCGCGTTGCCATAGGATGCGGTCGCCGTCGGCATAGATGGCGAGTATGGTCCATGTTTTTTCGCGTACTTGGCGGCGTAGCCGGGGATGGTTGTCGAGTGTATTTATCGTTTCTATGCAGTGCGGGCAGTCGGGTTCGTAGAATAGGAGCAGGAGCCGATTGGCTTTGATGCGGTAGAGGGTGGTTTTCTTTTCCTGTCGGTTGAGATAGGCAAAGTTGGCGGCTCGTGTGCCGGGGCGGTTCTTTTGGGCGGCTTTCTGTAGGAAAGTCTGGTGGATGCTGTCTTGCAAGGATGTCGTGCGGGGCGATTGGGCAGGGGAGGGGATGGTATCGGCCGTGGCGGTCGGTACGACCGCCACGGGGGTGTTTTCTGTCGCTGCGTTACAGTAGAGGGCAGATGCGGCGAGAAGGGTGAAGAGGATTTTTATTGGTTTTGCTTTCAATACCTATGTTTTTATCTGTTTACACACCGTATAAAGCAGGCATCTTTGGCCTGTTTGGTTGCATAATAGGTGATGGGGAAGAAATCGAATGTAAAATAATTGAAATCCCATCCTGTAGCGTTGCCATCTCCGGGAGCATTAGCTGTTACAAAATTGCTCACCCAATAGATAGCTCCGGGACGCATATATACATCGTAGAAGAGGGGAGCGTCTTTGACGCCATTGGGATAAGCATTACCAATAGGTGTAGTGGGGAATTTGTCGTCCCGGCTAGATGCGTATCTTAGCGTACCTGCTCCTTTGGCATCTGCGTTTTTCCTGTGTCCGTATCCGGAAGCTCCGATAGGGAAGAACAGATTCTTTCCGGTCTCTTGGTTGTAGACAAAACAACCGCGCATTCCGCGTTTGGTATTCCGGTAGTCATAGCCGTAGGCTTCTATGATATCATCTTCGGTATCTTCCGATTCGTCTCCATATAATATACCATACCCTTGTTTGATGTCTGTGTGTTCGTATAATGCTTTGAAATCGTCGTAAGAAGCTATTCTTGCATTTAACGGGAGTTCCGACGGATCGACGAAAGGCTGTCCAACAGGGGGGGTAGCTAACTCTTTAGCCAATATCTCTCCCCATGTCTTTTCTGTAGACGAACCGGCAAGAGTTAACTTACCTTCTAAGCCCTTGAAAGAATCCGGATCGACGTCTATCCAATATTCTTTAGGATTCTTGTTGTTAAGCGCGTCAATAGCATCATCAAGGTTTCCCCATTTGAACAACGACCCCTCTTCCAATGGCGAACTGGTTTCTTCGCTTTTGGTCTTCATATTGTATGCGTGCCATTGGGTACCTCCTTCAATCAAATCATCGGGAGCATCGCCCTGGCGTACGAATATCAGATGATAGCAGGTATAGTTGTGATACTCTACCCGTATGATGGCATATCGGTTTTGCTCCTTTCCGCAACTACCTTTAAAATCTATTCTGAAGTCTATATTCGAACCGGTTTTTCCATAGACGGTATCGTTGCTTACTTTGTTGTTTTCCTTGCCGCCGCCTAATTCGATGAAGTTGGCATCACCACGCACCACATAGGCTTTCCAGGGGCCTTCGGAGGTGAAGACTTCAAATGTTTTTCCATTTTCTTGAGGCAGCCGTTTTAGTAATACATTGAAACCTTTGTTGTTGTCAGAGCTGCGCCAAATACCTTTGGGGTTGACAACGCGGTGCACTTGATAAATGACAGGGTTCTCGTTGCCTTTGGTTGTATTGGTGGCAGGAGTATTTGTAGTGATTGTTCCCCATTCCGAGCCGTCGGGATCCAATAATGTTGCCTTTATTTCTACTTCCGCCCGGCGTTGATAGGCTACATAGGGATTATTTCCAGTGTAACCGGTTTCTTTGATTAGCTGTTTGGCACGGGTGTACATAGGTAGCAGGACGTGATAGATACTATCACCCTCTTTCCTGACTTTATATTCTCCGTCATTTTCTTCTCCTGCTTCGCCATAGTAGGAATGTTCTTCTTCGTCTGTTATATCTTCAATAGGATAAGTGCGTTCTCCTCTTTTATGACTCTCGTAATAAGGTTGGTTGGAGGTGACGGTATAAGGTGAGGTTCCAGGTATGAACAAATCTTTGGTAGCACGCAGTGAAAGAAAACCATTCCACTGATTGCTGTTTGCTATGTCCATCTCTTTAAAATAATCGAAGGTTTCCCGTGCATTGTGGGGACCCCAACGGTTGTCTACAATCCTTGCTTCTATCTTACTCAGTTTGCGTCCTCCTGTCCTGATTTTCATGGGCAACATCATGGAGTGGTTGTATAGATAAGAAATATAGTAAGGATTGGGCACTTCGATACCCGGTTCCGGTTCTTCGTATTCGATGTGCCAGTCGGCATCGTTGGCGTAGTTCTTGAACTTCAGTGTCAGTTTGTAATGATGATTGCGTTCGGCATTATAGTCGGTGGTTGTATTTTTGCCGAGCATGAAGCGATACTTTATATTGCCGCTACCCACTTTGTCGCTGTTGATGGAGCGGTAATAGGCATCTACTTCGATGTATGTGCCATAGGGCATGGCGTCTTTCGGACGGTAGTTGGGATATTTGTCCGGCTTATCGGGTAGTCCGGGGTGGTCTAACTTTCCGTCTTCGTTTGCATCTTGTCTTTTGTCGGGGCCTGTTCCTTGCATATTCTCAAAGAAGAACAGGGCATTGGTGAGTTCGTCATGGGCTTTCTCTACCGGATAGCGGGGCTCGCCTGTAGTGAGGCGTACCGGATAGGACTCATCGAACACGGTGGGCTCTTCTCCTTCGTAGTATTTGATAGTTTCTCCTTGCAGCAATTCCGAGCCTAACTCGTAAGCAGGTTTATCATTATCTCCTTCAGCTCCTACATTGTTCTCTTTGCCCAAATAGCAGTGTGCAGGGATATCTTTGATTTGTACCGACTTCAGATAAATGAACACACCCTCTTTCAGTCCGCTTGCATCGTAGGCAATGGTCACTTTGGAAGCCGCACGGCGTATCCATGCGTGCAGTTTCATTCCTTTCTTATTGACGGTGACGGGGGCATCCTGCGTGTTGCGGTTTGCTTTTGCCGGGGCATTGTCTTGTGTGGTGAAGTAGCCGAACATCTGGTTGTTGGCGGTGGCTTTTGTTTGCTTGCCGTCTCCTTCTTCGGTGGTAGTAACCCATTCCGTGCTCCATTGCAGGTCGATGGATTTCAGTCCTTCGGCCGTCTTTATAAGTTCTTTGTAAGTGTCCGATTTGGCGAGGTTGCCCATATTGGCAACGGCATACATATAATAATGTCCGTAAGGTATCTGAGATAGTTTGAAAGAGGCCTGTTTGGTTTGGCTTTCTGCCGTTTCCGGCTTTGTGCCGCCTGTGCCGCCTACTGCGTCCGCGTCGGTGCGGGGTTCGTCCTTAACGGTGAATTCGCTGTCTTTCTCCTCTGTCGATGCGGAGCCTTCCGGCAGGAGGTAGTAGGATTTTATAAAGTCTCCTTCCGTATCGTACAGCAATACGCAAAGATTATTGATGTCTTTGATGGCATCTCCCGCCGTGCGGGTGTTCACATCCAAAGCCGGGCGGAGAGGAAGAAACTCCACAGTCGCAGTTACGCCGGTTTCTCCTTCCGGCATTTGTCCGCCTTCGTTGTTCAACCAATCGTCTGTGCAGGCTGTCAAGGCAAATGTCAGCACTGCCAATAGACTATAAATCATGTTTCGTTTCATAATTTCCTCTTTTTATATTCCGAATCCGGGGTCCAGTATTACTTCGGTGTAGGGACGGACGTCTACTACACAGTCCATTTCTTGTTCGTTAATCGTAATATTTACCACTACATAAGTATTGCGTGGCAGTTGTGGCAGATTGGGTAAATAGCTTTTCAGTTCTGCTCCGTTAACTCCTAATGTCAGCAGATAGGGATTTTCGTTATTGTTGGCGTCGGTATGTTTTCCTTCCAATAGATAAATCGGTTGGTTGTTGTTTGTCCGGGTCTCTCCGTTTTTCAATTCACCTGTGAGCGATTGTGGTGCATCATATGTGTAATATCCCGATTGGGGAGGAACGTCAAAACTTGTTATCTCTTTATATATCTCTCCCTTTTCTGTCTCTTTTTCCGTGTACGTAGCGTTGCGCGGCAGATAATATGCTTCGCGTGCCATTTTGTCTATTGCCAGTTTGGTGATGTTGACAGGTTGCAGGCTCTTATTGGTTATGTTAAATGTGAGCTTGGTAGTGGCTCGCGTTACAAACAACTTACATTCGTAGTCTTCGCTTTTTACATCTATTGTATGGCATTCGCTCATTGGCAACAGACCGTCTATCTTTTCCGTTGCTCCGTTCAACAGGATAGTCAGATTGGAAATCACTTCTGTAGGAAACGGGCTGCCGAGCTGAATCTTGTTGAAATCGTAGTCTATTAATTTACGTTTCGCGGGAAATCCGGGTGTAGTCATTTCCGCTCCTTCGTTCACAAGTAGGTAAATCCGTTTTTTCTCATTCCCTACCACTTTCATTTTTTCGGCGTAATAGTCTGTAGTGGGGGCGGATTGTAAATTGTAGATTCGGTTTTGTTCTACTATATTATCCGTGTCGGGATTGCGTACAACGATGATACGCAGACTTTGTATCTTTTCATTATCATTAATCGGCGGGGTGGGATAAGTGTCGTTGGCCCGTGTTCCTGCTTGCGAAATGTCGGACAAGGCAACGCTGATGCTTAGATTCACCAGTGTTGTCTCGCTGTCGGGTATTTCGAGAGCCGTATCATGGCTGCATCCCCCGCAAAAGAGAGGGATGAACCATGCTATGATAATATAAGCGATTTTCTTCATTGTCCTATATTGTTGATTCTGACAGTCCAATCGTTAATCTTAATGTAGGTTTTAATCCATTCAAGATTCGGGCTTAGGAAGAATATCATCGACCATTCGCTTTCGCGGTCGAGAAATTCCTGTGATTCCATACTTGCGTATAAATCACTTTTAAGCATAAGCAGGTAGTTGATGAGTGGAATGTTGATGATGTCCGTGCCATCAGACTTGCGGCGGATTTTTAATTTGGGTGAATGCCAGTCGCTCACCATCAACCGCGAAACTGATAACTCGGCGTAAGCCACTATTACCTCCTGTCCTTCATCGGTAACCCCTGCCGAAACCTGACCTTGCGACCACGGTGTGTATGTCACTACGCCGTTTTCGAGCAAGTTGTTGTCGTAGTTGAACAGTGTGTTGTCATCAGTGATTTCAAACTCAAAGTCTTTGTCGTTTACCGGCTCGCCGCTCATCTGTTGCAATACGATGCGGATATTGTTGGTATTCTTCATCATTTCGACAGTACCTTCGCTATAGAGGTCGGCAGTGGCAAGGGTGAGTTCGCCCCAATATAATCCGTGCAGGTTTTTGCGTGCAGGATTTGTCAGGCATTCTTCCTCTAATTCTACCCGTAAGTCGGTATACCGTGTCCCCTCCTTAGGAGTATGGTTCATCAGAAAAGAACTTTTGTCGCAGGCAAGACCGCCGTAAGCCACGAAATGATAATTCCCTTGTTCGAGGTCCAGTTTCATTCGGTAGTTTTCGTCCTGCAACTCCGTACCCGTCACAATGCGGGTATCCACATAGTTGCCTTTATCATCGTAGATCAACAGCGTCAGGCAATCCACTTTCTTGGGAAATGCATTGGCATATTCCATATTGTAGTCGTAGATGAAGCGCAACGATACGCCGTGCGGACACGGTTCGAGGTCTTCATAAATACGCTCGCACGATGAAAAGACAAAGTTCATCAGTATGGTGCCGAGCACCATACTGATAAACCGTGAAATTATATTTCGTTTGTTGTTATGCATTTTTTATTTCTTAGAATTCAATGTTATTGATACGGACTACCCACGGCAGTACGTCCACTGAAACTGTCAGGTAGATATCACCTCTTTCGTCCGGTGTTTCGGGGGTCGGGTTGTCCGGGTCGTTGTCGGAAATACGCGGATGACCGAGACGTGAGATGTTGGTAACGGCAAGTTTATAAACATTGTTACGTACCACGGCAAATTCCATTGGAGCCATTTCACCTTCTATACCGTTGTCGTTGTGACGATTCCAATAGTAATAGTAGCAGTAATATCCCCACTCGCCTGCATCGTCCTTGCTTGATTGGTAGATTGTGATACCGGCACCGGTAGCTGCTTGTCTGAAAGCTTTCAGCTTGTCGTCAAGTGGTTTGCCGGCGTTGTCCCAAAGATTCCATTTGTAGTTGGCGCAGTCTTGGTCTTGAGGGCTGGCATCACCAGTTTCACCTGTTCCTCCTGTACCATATACGGCTACATAAAGCGGATGTGAACGGCTCCATGTTTGCGTTGTTTCATCGTACGCTACGGCTTTTACAGCTTTGCGTATATTCGGCCAACTTACGTACAGATTACCGCCGAACATATAGATGATAGGGTCTTTGTAGGAGTCTTTCTGCAAATCGGTGGCAGTGTAATTCAGCACTTCTGCCAAACGCCGAGTGGCTTCATCGGTACTTTTAACGGCAGCTTCGGTAGCTATCATTTTTCCTTTGAATACGATTCCGGTAGTGATTCCGTTTACTTGATTGGTTACAGGACCGGGAATTGTATTCTCAGTCACATAACGCCAAATGTGGTAATCACCATGTTGTTTGTCGGTATTCCAACTGTTATCGTTATCATCTTCTTTTTTTAAAACATCCGATATTAAATAGGTGTCCCAATTATTTTGTTTGGTGTTGTCTATCGAACCGTCCTCTTGGAAAAGAGGGTATTGGAAGTAGTTCTTTAATTCATTGGTTTTGATACCTGCCGCTTTTTCAGTTGCCCAAGCATCTACCACGTAGTTACCTACGAGCGGACTGCTTATTCCTCCCGGAGCGGTAAACCACGGCTTTTCCACACCGCAAAGTTCCTGCGAAGCGGGCAGCCCGTCATCAGAGACTCTACGCAAATAGTGGAATCCTTTATTCATATTCACCAAAGCCATTTTTCCCAACTGCACATTTACGATATACTCGCCCAGAGTTCCATCCGGTTTTATATCCTGTACTACCGGATAAGTATTGCTACCTTTAGGACTTCCGTCTTTGAAATCAAAACGTGCCATTGCGCGTTCTACTTTTACTGCACCGCCTACACTATTGTCTACCTGCGAACTGCTTCCTGCGTTGTTTATTCCCGAAAGATTAAAAGGATTTGCTTCATTGTAGAGCAACCAGTCTGTCATTGTGTTGGGTAACAGACGTTTGGCTATGGTGTAGTTGGACATAAGGAAACTGCCGCCTGCATTGATATTCCATATGTTTTCTATTTCACTTTCGCCTTGACAGAGTTCATTATACCATGTAACATCGTTATATTCAGCCTTGCTGATGATATTTACCAGATGGTCGGTCGGGTTACAGAATATAAATACATTTACTTCTTTTTTATCGACAGGCGTTGATTGGTCGTTATAGAATTGTGCCAACTGTGTCTTGGTGATTTTGGAAGTTCCGGTATACGCCTGCTTGTTGGCCGATTGTTTCATCTTGTCCGACATATCACCGAAAGCAATAAATGCATTATCGGTACTGCGAGCGAGTACCACATACATTCTTTTCACATTGTTTTCATAGTCTTTGCCAATTTCCACTCCGTCATTGCTGCCACCGCCTTCAACTGTGTTGCTACGGCTGCCGGGTGCAGAAGGCATCATTACTTGTACTGTCATGTACGTTTTCTCTCCCTCATAAGTAGTAGGGTCAAAGTTGGTTTCGCCGAATTTATCATCAGCACAACTTGCTGTGAAAGCCACGACAAAAAGGCCTAAAAAATACTTACTAATTCTTTTCATAATCTGAATATTGAATGAATTAATTAATAACTTCTATGTCTTACTATTTAGATCCTGTTAATGTTTTATCTCCTTTATCTGCTCCAACATCTTCTGAGCATCCTCCAATCCCTTGCGGGCTGCTTCGGCAAACAGTTTCTCTGCCGCATCGAAGTCTTTCTTCAAGGCTGCATACGTTCCTCGTGCATAGACGGCTTGCGGCGAGTTTCCTGCTTTGGCAAGGTAACGTTCGGCAGTATTCATGTCGCCACGGCTCATGGCGGTGTTTGCCGCATTCAGGTTGGCAACTTCGTCGTCGGGGAACATACGCACGGCAATGCTGAACGTCTCGTTGTATTCGTCGCTGCCCGGTTCCATCTCCTGTGCGGCGAGATACATTTCGTTGAGGCTCAACTTTTGCGGTTGCGTCTTTAGCAGACGTTTGATTTCTGCCACATCCGTATATGCACGTACTTCATACTTCACAGCATAGTCAGAGTGGCGCAGTCCGGGATATACCTCTTTTAATAAGAAAGCATAATCTTTTGGGAAGGCAGTTTTGATGCTCCGTTCCTTAGCGTCCGGTTCCATATTGCTGCGTATCAGTGCGAGGATACCCGCTTTGTTTTCGAGCGAAGAACTTTCTACGTAGCGTTCCAGTCCGCCCCAGTCTTCCGGCTCGTAGTCGGTGATAAATTGTGAGTCGGCAAAGTCGTACTGCTTGCGCACATATTCTTTGAGCGTCCGCGTGCGTCCCATTGCCAGGCGCTCGTTGTTGGAATAGGGGCTTTCGGGCGATGCATACCCTTTGATGCTGACGGAGATGATGCGCGTGTCTGCGTCGTTCTTCACGGCATCGATTGTGGTAAGGATTTTCTGCAACTCTACAGGGTTGCGGCGGTAGTTCTCGTGGATTTCCGTACGGTTGACGGGGAAATCAATATACGCCGACCCTTCTAATACATTGATTTTAGGCGTGGCTTTCGGGCGGATATATACATAGGCGGGAACAAATTCTTTCGGTTCGAGGTAAAGCGCCAACAGAGGGTCGTTGCCATCGGTAAGCAGGTCGCTGCAACAACCGCAGGTTTCGTTGTCGGTGCTGAGGGTGGCACGGTTCATCCAGTCGGCATAGGGAACCACTGTACGATAGTTTACTACGGATACTTTACCGCTTTGATAAAGTGTCATATTGTCCGTACGCAAGCCGTTGCGCAAGTGGTGGTAATAGCGGTTGCGTCCGGCAATCAGGATAGACGGCAGGTTCAGGCTGTCGATTCCTTCAGACAGTTTGGGTGTGAGAATAACTTCGCGGTTGCTTTTTACGTCCAGTGCCGAAACGTTTATGTCCATCGACACAAATAATTTGTCTCCCGAGCGAGATACGGCAAGGTCGGACACTGTTACGTTTCCATTCATGATGGTTTGTGCTTGCACTCCTGTGGCAGACGACAGGAGTAGCAAACTGCTGCAAAATAGTTTGGCTATAGTATTCATATCTTTACTCCGTACAAATTAGAAAGTATAAATCAGATTGACAGCCGCCTTTGTAGGACCGACGTAATGATGAGATTTGTTTTTTTCG
>NZ_CAJULN010000001.1 GCF_910586915.1 uncultured Bacteroides sp. | reverse complement strand
GTTTTTTTGTCCGATAGTAAAACAAATGTCAGAACAAGTCTTGACTATTACACTTTATGCTATAAATCTAATTCATATATTTCTTTTATGTAATTATTTATCTCTGTATCAGATTTTAATGATAGAATTTTTTCTTCTTGTTCGTCTGAAAGCTCTATGAGTCCAAAGTTTTTCACATAATTTTTAGCAAGTGCAAAATAATTACTACCATATGGTTTGCTTGTATGTTTTATGTAGTACCAAAAAACTTCAGAACGTAATATTTTCTGTAAAACTTTCAGTTCCTGTAAGTCGTTACAAACTATTGCATATCCATTATAAAATAGTAAGTCTTTATCTTCTGATATAACAAAATATGGATATTCTGCGATATATGGAAATAACAATTTATATCCACTAATATTTATAGCCTGTGTTCGTCCAAAAGCAAACCATTGTTCATATTCTCTTTTTCCTTTATCCCTTTGTGCCAATACAGATCTATGATGCAATAAATATTTGTATGCGTATGGATATTGTTTTTTTAAAACATCTTCTTCCATTACTTTTACAGTTCCATTTAGAACAGAATAAGGAAACAATAATCTCTCAATCTTATTTGATATCTCTTTCTCCGATTTCAAAGTGTTTGGCTTTATGACATTTCTACAGATGTCCTTTTCAATTTTGAAAATCTCTCCTAATTTATTTTGAGAATAATAGAACTCAGCATCTTCGTTAATTACAGTCAAAATAAAAACATCATTTTTCAAAGTTGCAAAACCATTCTTTATATCAAAAGTCTTTCCTAATGGCTTTCCTGTAGACTCTATCTTTCGTATATTCAATGCGATTGAATCATCTTGCAATAGCCACCCTTTTTCATTATCTAATTTTTTGTAATCAAGGCAACAATAACTATCATTTATAATATTATTTAAAGATCTACTCGATGCTTTACAATAAGACACATTCCCTTTCAGCTTATTTATAAAGCAAATACATGTATATGTTGATCTACCTCTAAAAACTTGTTCCGAGCCAAAATCTATTATTTTAAAGCTATATTCATTAGCAGACATATATGAACGAAATGCTCTGCCATTAACACTACGATAGAAATTATTTACGGTAATATATCCAAGTACACCACCTTTTTTCAAACATTCTAATGCTATCTGAAAAAATGGAATGTATAAGTCTGTTTTACCTGTTTTTGTCACAGACCATCTTGATAAATATTGGCGACTTTCATCTGTTATTTTAGAAGCTCCAACATATGGAGGGTTACCTATGACAATATCAAAACCATTATTCAAATTATATATCGGAATGGTAGTCCAATCGAAATTTAATGAATTCCCACAGAAAAGATTAAAAGTGAAATCTTCTATATCTTCTCCATTCTGAATAGCATATAAAGTTAATAGAATTTTTGTGCGTTCTATGCTATATTCTTCAATGTCAACACCATATAAATGATTATATATATCATAGTATGTCGTATCTATCTTATTTTTAAGATACTCTGCTATAGATATAAAAAAACCGCCACAACCACATGAAATATCAGCTATTCTCAAATTCCGCCAATCATCCAAAGGGAAATTATCAAAGCAACCTTGAACAATAAACTCACGAACATATTGAGGAGTATAAACAGCTCCATTTACCTCTTTTTCCGCAGGAGAAATAACAAATTCAAATAGTTCTATAAGATTTTCAATATTATATTCAAGATCCAACTTTGATAGAAGTTTCACAAATGATACAAAGGATTGGTATTCTCTCCCTTCTGATTCTTCTATAATATATTTTTTGATAAAGAGGTTGTTATTTACCTTAATTTCATTGATATGTATGTAGGATGTAACAAGCAACCTATTTATACTTGTTACATCCTTAGAGAAATGCTTGAAAAACGAAGATATTTGTGGTCTCATCACTGAATGTATGTAGGATATATGGTATTTATATTATAATCATTATGAGCCTTAGGATCAAAGATTCCCTTTAAATACGGATCTACAATACGTGATTGTGCCTTTTTTATTAGTTGACAATATCTTTCATTAGCCAATAATGAATTCACAAACTTATATACTTTTTTGTCATAGAAGTTAGCTAAAATAAAGTTTATCACAAGAAATATGTCCATTGGAGGATGAGGGACTCTCGGCATTCCTATATATAATGTATCTGGACTATTCAGACTTATATCTGCAAGTTTACCCCCAGCTTGGAAATGGAATACCGGATGAGAATAGCGATCATTCCCCTTTGTTATATGCCTATCTAAATGCCAACAATATTGGTATTTATCACGGTTCTTATATCCATATATTACTATATCCAAATTATAATCTCCAATATATATAATACCCCCATTGTCTTGGTAGTGTACCTTATTGTTTATGATTAATGTTACTTTATCAACATCTGGATGAATTTTCTTTATTTTTTTATTAATATCAAATGACAAATTTTGGATGTCATAAAAACAATTTTTTGATGACGCTAAACTATTAATTGCGTTTTGAATTGGTGTAGTGTCAATTAATTTTGCAAAATCTTCTTCAGATTCTATAAGACTAACAAGTTCTTCTAGGTCATTCTTTATCTCATTCTTCATCTTTTGCAATATTTTTAGCTATTTTTCTTATTGCTTGCCTATCACTTGCATCTAATTTCTTTAGCCATAATGGTGCAACATTAAGTACTCCATATGCACTCACAAATTCTTTTTCTTGCCAAGGGAAATTTCGTTGCGCACGGGCATCAAAGCCATCAATATTAGGATCTATAGCAATATGCGTAATCTTACATATACTCCAAAACATATCACTCTGTGCATATTCGGCTATTTGTATAGGAATTAAATCTGTTATGTTTAATTTGTCTTTTATTATCTTAACTCGGTCATTTGCCGATAATAAACGTAATGAATCAGAAGATATTGTTTTCAATATTTGTTCAATACCAAACCACCACCATCTTCTATAGACATCTGATAAAATCCCGTTATATTGATATTGCTTCAAATAGTCAAGAACTTTATCCCAATCCTTGGATTTTTTAGATATGCCTAATCTTGCGGACAAAACATCTTCTCCAATTAAAGGACCGATAGAACGTAATAATTCATAATGAATAAATCTACATATAGCATATACATTTGTTTTTGTATGTGCCATATTTATTTGCTCTTTAAATCTATAATCTAATTCTTTCCATTGTACATTAGAAATCTTTAAGATTTTTGTTATATTAAATGCTTGTTCTTCAATCTCTTTATATGCCTTAATAAATGAGTCAATCCTTTTGCAATATTTTTCAATTTCTTTAGAAAAGTTTTCTTTTGAAACACAAAAATCAAATAAATCTTGACTAGTATAGTCTGCATTAAATGATTCTGTAATAACTTTCTGTGATGACACTAAAATTATTGGTACATTAAAGCCAGTACTTCTTAATGTTTGAGCGACTGTAGGGGCATTATATAATTTATTAGCATTCTTTTCTCTGTTTGCTGTTAACTTGTAGTCAAATATTAATGCATCATATTCACCAATTGATATTTTAGACAATGTTTCTTCTAAAGAAGATGGTTTATATGCATCTACATCATAACCATAACTCCTAAGTTCTGCGACCTTAGTTTCTGGATTTAAATCTTCTAAGTATAAAATTTTATAAGCCATATTTTTCAAAATCTTTATCGTCCAACATAGGTATTTCAACTCTTATACATGTATTGAATTGATTTTTTGGAGAAGTTACAAATATCCTCCCTTTATAACTTTCAACAATATCTTTTACAATTTTTAACCCTAGTCCGGTGCCTAGAACTGCATTTACAGAATCAATATCTTCATAATTCATCGCTGAAGTGGTAGTAAAGAACTCGTCAAAAATTCGTTCTTCATATTCTTCAGGAATTCCAATGCCATTATCTGAAAATTCTAGATATATCATTTTTTCAGAAACTCCACATTCAATACCTATTATTCCTTTTTCCCCTTTCCTATAAATTGCTTTCTTAGAATTAGTATAGAAATTAAATAATATTGAAGACCATTCTGAAGAATGCATTGGTCTAGTAAATAATAGCACGCCATTATATTGAGGAGTCAAAAAGGTTATATTACTTTTTTGACAATCTGCACTAATTGACGATATAAATTCATCAACAACTGTTCGAATTTCAATAGGGGTTAATTCTCTTACTACATTATTTGACATTATATTATTAAAATATGATGTGTATGTATGAAATTCTGAAAAATTTCGTTCTAATGTAAGCAAACGTTCCTGTACAATATTGTTGCCTTTGAGTTCCTCTGATAAAAAGTTTATATCTGATTTTATATTTACTAAATAGTATTTAATCTCGTGTATAAATTGCCCAATTGTTAAGCCAATACTACTAAGCACCCTTAACATGGATTTTTCTTGAAAGGTTCTTTCCCTTTCTTCTTTCTGTAATTTCTTTAACCTCAAAAATTCAGCCTTTGCTTCACTAAATTTCTTTTTAGCTTTTTTCGTATTAACAGCTCCAATTATTTCATCATCCCATAATTTGTCTAGTTCTTCTATAGTTGTAGCAATATTGTTAATCGTTATTTCAATTTTTTCATAATGAGTTTTGTCATATTTTTTTTGGTTGGATACGATTTTAATATTTCGTATCTCTGCAATACGTACAACAGCTGTTAATATCGATCTATAGATGAAGTTCTGTAATTGAACAAATGCTTCATTCTCTATAATTCCTTCTCTACTGGAAGTCTCTTGAAATAAATTATTTTCATCTGTTATTTCAACGAATCCAAAGAAATTAATATTGGCATGCACGGGCAAAAGAGTTCTTCGGCGTGTAGATGCATCTAATTTCAACCAATCGTTTCCAGGTTCTGCATAAGGCAAGACCCTAAATCCATTACGATACAATTTAATACCACCAGCTTGAGACGCTAATTTTTGAATAGCTGTCTCATGCATCTTGGGAATTAAATTTGTTTTGTATATAAAATAATACACTCTAAATTTAACTCCTCTAAGTTTGTCAAAAGGAATATTGATATTATTAGAATCATTACCAATACAGAATTCTTCATCTATGTCAAGTTTATCACTTGAGATGTGAATTTTACCAATACCAGTTTCATCTATTTCCCCATCAAATATAGCGGTTGCGTAATCATAAACATTTAGTTGTTTCTCTTGTATTTCTTCAGAGATATCATTGTCTATTTTTGATATAGACACTTTAAATTCCTCTTTCTTAGACAATTCTTCTGAAAGAGAAAATGGTTGTATTATTTCTGATATATACTTGTAAATTCTTTTAATAGAGGCCTTGCTCCATTTGTCGGTTAAATTATCAATAATAAGAATTGTTCCAGGCTGGGGCATTGGTGCTATTTCTTTTATCTTATTAGTTATAGAAAATAAATCTACATCATTAATATAACTATCCCAGTCAATTTCCAATTCATATGCAATTGACAGATTATCTTTAGATTGTGTTCTAATACATAACTTCTTTCCTAATCTTTGAACAGCAAAACGTCCAATACCTTTTTGTCCAGCTCTACTTCTATTAAAAACTGGTGAAAATTTATGGTGAATTTTAGTTGTAGAAGATATACGCATAAAGCCATTAATCAATTCATCCCTTGACATACCAATGCCATTGTCTGATATCGTTAATGTTCCACCTAAATCATTTGAATCCTTAAATTCCAATTTTACATATGTTGCATCAGCATCATATGCATTTTTAATTAATTCAGAAACTGCTGTTTCTTGTTTGGCAACAAGTTCACTTCCCAATCTATCAATTACACCTGCATCAACAGAAAAGCGAACATTATCTTTATCGAACTTAATGAGTTCACTAGATAAAGATAGAATTGCACTATAGTCTAAGTATTCTTGACTTAGAAGATGTGATAACTTTTCTTTTACTTCAGATTCAGTCATATCTTTGTTGTTTATTTTTCAACTCTAAACCACACATCTTGTTTATTATTTGTATTATCTTCGTGTTATCCGATCTAGAATGTTACATATTAATATTATTTTATTTTTGCAGCCTATCTATTAACACAGAGCGAACAACCTCATACCCCTCTTGAGGATTAAAGTTTTCATCAGGACGAAGCAATTGTTGAGTATCTCCCAAAAACTCTTCATCTTGCATCTTGTCTTCCATGTTAATAATAAACTCCTTATATGTAGGAATATGATCAACCACGAAATCCATATATTGATGATAGCATTTCAGCACATTATCAATATTAAGATCTTTGGTTGTCAAAGCTTTATATAAATCATACAAGTCTCTTCCTTTTCGTCTCTGATATAGTGCTCTAAGTTTTGTACCTACAAGTTCGTCTAGTTGGTAAGTAAGAACATTACATTCTCCTTGATACCATTTATTTGAAACAGAAAATGGAACTTCCTGCATAGGTAATACATTAAAATGCTCTTTGCAATTTATTTCCACTTTCAAATGAATAGGTACAACGGGAGGTATTTCAGATTCCATCCTAAATATCAAAGTGTTATTGTTTTTCTTCTGCTTCACCTTTGGTTCTCCAAGAAAAGATAATGCTTCTCTAATATGATCATATGTTTCTTTAATAGGTTCCGCTTTAATCTGAACCAAGTCAATATCCTCACTATAACGAGGTTGTGGCGAAAGATATAGCTTGTGCAGAGCTGTACCACCACGAAATGCAAGATGAGAAGCCAAGTACTCATCTTTATAAATTTCAGTTAAGGCTCTACATATAAGCAAATCTTGTTCTACCTGTTCTGATTCTGTCCAGGGAACAATTTCATTCCATTCTCTAATCGCAAATTCGGGTATCATTCGTCTATTTCTATTTCTTGGTTAATAATTATTTTCCATTTCTTGTCAATCTCACAATCTTCTGTTGATTTACCAATTTTGAATGGAACATTTCTCGTTGTTAAGGAAAGAGGGAACTTGGATTTAAATATATCTGCAAGATCTTCTCTTTCTAGAACGGATTCTAATATATATCCTAATCTTTGATAAATAGGGGTCGGTGCAAGGTCGAAGAAATCTTTATTTAATTTGTCAAAATCAATACTATCGACTAATTCGTTTAGGACAGTACAAACCCTATTTAAACCTCCGATGTGTTTTTCATTTTCTATTAAATCTATGGCTGTCAATTCTGGAGATGCCACTTTCACATAACCAGATTGAGCCTTATGGCTTCTTATATACTTCTCAGGAATATTTTTCTTAGAGAAGAAAAGAATAGATGTACCTGTTTTGACTGTATTTCTCAATTTAGGAGCCTCAGTCATAACAGAAAAGGTTTGCGCCCTTTGATGTGATGCTCCATAGAAAGATGCAGCATTAAGCAAACTGACATAATACTTCTTGTTCAAGAATGACATTAATGCGTCAATGTAAAATACAGGTGGTATAATTGCTTTTAGGGCAAATTCAATTGGCATGATAACATAAAACCCCTTCCAAGGAGAAATAATTTTCTTCTTTATAGTTAGGCGATATAAAGAGGTTCTTACATAGGCATCACCAAATTGAGGAAAGTTCTTTTTAACATCCTCAATAGTGAAAGTGTAATAACCTCTCATTACCTTTTCATCAATCCAATCTGATATACTATAATCTTGCTGTTTCATATATTCTGCAATACGATTGCAAATATAATCAATTTCTGATGATTATCGCAAGTTCATTGCAGATTATTTTGTTCTGCTTGGTAATATTTGTCATTCCTCTCACTTTTTAATGTTATAAACAGATTAATTTCACTCTTATTTCTCATATACAAACCTTCCAATACCTTTTCTCTTATTCTACTCGCTTCATAGGTGTTCAACCTAAACGCGAGGGAAATAACTACTTCAAGATTGTAGAATGTAGCCCAACTTTTAGGAATAGCCAAATCGCATCGTTGAGTTGTTGACAAGTTAAGCGTTCCATTTTTGTATATCGCTCTGATGGCGGATTGGAGTGTCGGGGCTATCACCCCGAACAACTCCACCAATTCCATTTCGGACATCCAAACATTACCGCTTGGGATACTCACTCTACCGTTTTCGCTAATTGTTACAATAGCTCGTTTCATACCTATACATAATTAAATGGCAAATCTTCCGCTTACTCTATCCTCAAACATTGATATATCGTGTTCAAGCTTGGTATTGGTTACTTTGGCGTAAATCTGTGTTGTGGTAATATTCGTATGTCCGAGAATCTTGCTTACACTCTCTATTGGCATTCCATAGTTCAAGGCTAACACTGCGAATGTGTGCCTACTCAGATGGAACGAAGTTCGCTTCTCGATACCGCATAATTTAGCCACTTCTTTTATGCGTTTGTTTATAGTGTCGTGGCTACCGATATTAAATAGATTGTTGCTTATTCTGTATGGCTCATATCGCTTGATAATCTGCATAGGTATATCCATCAACTTGATTTGGAACGGTACGCCTGTCTTTTGTCGCTTTGATACAATCCAAGGAGAACCACCCAACATTGTGATATTCTCCGTTGTCAAATTCTTAATGTCAATGAATGATATTCCCGTCCAACAACCGAATACGAATAAGTCCCTTGCCAACTCCAAGTCGGGATTGTTCAATTCAATAGTTGTAAAGGCTTGCAACTCATCTTCGGTTAGAAAACCTCTCTCCTTATGGTCGGGGTCAACCTTATATTGGGCAAATGGGTTGCGTGCAATCTTGCCATTATAGTGAGCAGTGGTTACAATGTGCTTCAATGGTATGGAGTATATCCACACTGATGACCGAGCTAATCCAACATCATTTCTCAGATACAAGCAATAATCACGGATAAAATCCTCTGTTAGTTCATTCATCGCAATATCGGTACGTTTGTAGTGTACTTTGATAAACTCGGCAAGATATTTCCTTACGGTGAGGTACTTTTGATATGTACTCAAAGAACGATCCTTGCCAACTCGTTTGGCAAAGGCTTCGTTCTCCTTGTCAAATGCTCGGAGCAATGTTTCATACTCCGTTCCGAAGCCTTGATAGGCGTTGCGTACCATTTCGGCAGTTACAAATGCTTCTCTATCCGAAATTCGTTGGTAGTGCTTGATGATTTGAGCCTTGATATTATCCAAAGCCAAATTGATGTCTCTCGATTCTTTGCTCTTGCCTTTGGCTCGGTTGCCTTTCGCATCCCATAGGTCTTTGTGGATGCTCTGCTTGCAACTGAATTGAGCCACAGAACCGTTGATTGTCACTCGTCCCATAATAGGAACAATACCGTTTTTCTCTTTGCTTCCGTTCACGTAGAACAGCACCTTAAATGTACTTCGCATAATCTAATCTTTTTTTGTTACAAAATTAGTTATCAGCGAGTTATACATTGATATGCAAACTGACGCAGAACGGTGAAACGTGACGACACAAAGAAAAACTTTACTACATAATCAGGTAATGACTTGGCAACCATTCTATTTCATTACCTTGCGTTTCTTTGCTAAATTGCCATCGTTACTATTTCTGAGGTTTTCTGTTTAATGCGTTATGGCTCAGTTCAAAACGCAGAAATTCACCTTTTTTGCTCCGAGAACCGTAATTTTTCGCCAAAAAGCCTTATCGCGTCAAGCGGCTCCATCGTTCCACCCGCAAACTGGTATAACGCTTTGCCTTCCTTGAAAATCACAGAATAAGGTACAAGTCGGTCGTCAAGCATAAAAGAGATTCTTTCGACCGGATAATTAAATGCCAAAGAATCGACCTTCATACTTGTAGAGTCGTTCGAAATCAATTCCTGCACCATTATGGAAAGAAAGAAGAAAATTAAAATTGTTCTCATTTATTAATACTCCGCATATTTAATTCAACATTGACATAAGCTCTATAGCACCATACACTATAAAAAAATATTAAATCAGTAATATCTGCGTTTTATTTTTCGTTTGCAGTATATAAAAGGATAAATCAAAAACGCAACAATATATTATTTTTCACCATAATTATATGCCATTTCATCATTTTTATTGAATTATTCATTCTTATTCCATTCCAACGAAATCAAACGATTGGCAGCACGCAAATTATCATCCAAATAGCCATCCGGTATTTCCTCTCGCCGAATATTCTTTTCAGCTAAAGGATAATAGATGTTGTAAATATACCGGTTCTCAATGGAGGCTTTCGCATAAGCATAAAACTCATCGGAAACAGGATGCTGGCAACGGTAATCTTCTAAGAAACTTAGTTGGGAATCTCTGTATTTCTCGGCAGCCTGTTTGTGCTGCAATATGTCATTACCTGTTTCGTATAATTTAGGCCAATTGCGGACTGCCCTAAACTGTTGGAAAGAATAATTGTAATGAGAAGTGTTTTTCCCGGAAAACTCAAAAAGCGGTCTCCCTTCGTCATCCTTTTTTACGACAAAGGAGACAGAATCGCCGAGAGTCATAAATACAGGCAACATCAAGCTACCGGGAGTTGCCAACAAGGCTACCTGAGGTGTTTTGCTCTCAATTTTTTCTACATACATATTACCCTTTTTAGCAATATCCTTATAAAAAGGAAAAGACTGATTAAACTCACTATATTCGAAAGGATTGGGTTTATACTGTATGCCCAACTCTTTTATATCAGGGCCTTCAATGGAGCCTACAAGTTGTATCTTTTCTGCGTTTTGAGAAAATATGGGCAAGACAACAAATAACAAGCTAAATAAAACCGATGTTTTCATATTCTTCCATTTCAAATGATGCCGCAGATTTCTTTTATTTGCCCTGCAACTTTAGCAAGATTATCACACATACAATATATTATTTTCCCGTTTGCATCAGCGTGTTACCTGACACCCGGGTCTCAGCATCATCAACACCCGGGTCTTAACCTATCCGACACCCGGGTCTCGAAAGTGCTGACACCCGGGTGTCACACAGGTATTCATTGCAGCAAAGAAAAATTTCTCTTGCATGAAAACAAAAACAGGAATGTATCGGAGTTCAGCCTCCCCTGCTGAAAGAGCGAAACGGATACACGCACAAGAGAGGGAGAAACTTCAACTTTACTTCCCCTTTCTTTGTTCTTTCTACAGGAATGTGTTATTTTTGCATACTCCCATGAATATGAGGACGAAAGAAAAAAAGAAGTAGTATGGAAAAAGTGAAAAGAATCCCTTATGGAGTTTCCAACTTTGTGGAAGTGGTGGAGCAGAACCAATATTATGTCGACAAAACGATGTATCTGCCGTTGCTGGAAGAGCAGCCCAGCAACCTGTTCTTTATCCGACCGCGCCGGTTCGGCAAGAGCATCTTTCTGAGTATGCTCCGGGCCTACTACGACATTGCCCAAAAGGACAAGTTCGGGAAAAGGTTCGGCAAGCTGTGGATAGGCAGCCGCCCCACGCCGTTGCAAGGAACTTTTCAGATACTCTTCCTCGACTTCTCACGGGTGGGAGGACTTGACAGGACGCTTGCTGAAAACTTCGACGATTATTGTTGCGGGGGGCTGGACGATTTCGCTTCCATTTACGAGCCTTACTATTATCCCGGTTTCGAGCAGGAGATGAAAGCACAGTACGGCACTACCAACAAGCTGAATTTCCTCGAACGAAAAGCACGCAATAACAGCGCCAAGCTCTATCTGATAGTGGACGAGTACGACAACTTCACCAACGTAGTGCTCAACGAACAGGGCGACGAGGTATATCATGCCCTGACACACGCCAGCGGATTTTACCGCGAGGTATTCAAGAAATTCAAAGGAATGTTCGAACGCATCTTCATGACCGGAGTCAGCCCCGTGACATTGGACGACCTCACCAGTGGATTCAACATCGGCTGGAATATCAGCACCCAACATCAGTTCAACATGATGTTGGGATTCAGCGAGACAGATGTGCGCGAAATGCTCCGGTACTATAAGGAGGCCGGACAGTTGCCCGACAATGCGGACATAGACGCGATGATAGAGGAAATGCGACCGTGGTATGACAACTATTGTTTTGCCGAAGAGAGCCTGGAGCGCGACCCGAAGATGTTCAATTGTGACATGGTGCTTTACTATTTGCGCAATTACATGGATTTGGGCAAATCGCCTAAAGAGATGATAGACCCCAATACCCGTACCGACTACAACAAGATGAAGAAACTCATCCGTTTGGACAGACTGGACGGTAACCGCAAGGGCGTATTGCGAAAGATTATCGAAGAAGGACAGATTGTCACCACGCTGACGACTACATTCCCCGCAACCGACATCACCAAACCGGAGATTTTCCCAAGTCTGCTCTTCTATTACGGTATGCTTACCATCACCGCCACGCGCGGACAACGTATGGTGCTAAGCATACCCAACAACAATGTGCGTAAGCAGTATTACGAATTCCTATTGGAAGAATATCAGAACAAGGAACATATCAATCTAAATGATTTGGAAGACCTGTTTGACGATATGGCTTACGAAGGCCATTGGCGCGAAACATTGGAGTTTATCGCCCAAGCCTACAAGGAGAACTCTTCTGTGCGCAGTGCCATCGAAGGCGAGCGCAACCTGCAAGGCTTCTTCACCGCCTACCTGAGCACGAACGCTTACTATCTGATAGCGCCCGAAGTGGAATTGAACCACGGCTATTGCGACCTCTTCCTGATGCCCGACCTGATGCGATATGACGTGAAGCACAGCTACATCATCGAACTGAAATACCTCGCCGCGAAGGAAACGGAAACGAAAGCCGAAGCACAGTGGAAGGAAGCGGTGGAACAGATAAAGAAATATGCCGATGGACCTAAAGTACAACGAATGGTGCACGGAACAGAACTGCACTGCATCGTCATGCAGTTTCGGGGATGGGAGCTGGAGCGGATGGAAGAGGTATGATGCTACGAAGATGGCTAAATTCTTATGTTTCACTCCGAGACAACAGAAGTAGCAGAGGGCCTTCTCCTCTTCGGACAGGGCGACATACGTCGTTGCCAGCCAGTTTTCAGCATATCGCCGTAAAGAATATCCATAAGGGCAAACAGGCAATGCCAATCTGCAACCGTCAGCCGGAAGTTTGCCAACTTATGAATATTCTTACTCATACATTTCGTTCCTTTTATTTCGGCTGCATCGTGAGACGGATATATCCGTTCTTCGACTGTTCCTTCAAGGCTATTCCGATACGGGTATAGGCAGGAGCATTCACCTCGATGGTTTCGGAAGTAAATGCAACCTTTCCGGAGGCTTCGACGCTTACCACCATCTGTTCCGTACCGGCGGTGAGCAACAGGTGTGTATCGTCCATGATTTTCCAGTCGGCTTGTGTTGTGATGGCTGTTTCGAATCGGACGGGTGCATGAGCGGTGAATTCGTCGCCGACGGTAAAGCTGCCTTCACCCTGACGGCTGTAGACGAATGTACGAATCAGTTTATCCAGATTGGGGGTAGAATAAGCTGATGTGTAATCAATGCTGAACAAATCCTTTTCTTCCGTAAACTCTTTTTTAAGTACAACGGCACTCGCCTTTTTGCCGGCCGACTGCCATTGGCCGTCTACCACAGGAACAGGATGTCCGAAGGAACCTTTGATTTTATATTTCACAGGAGCTTCCGCACCGAAATAATCGCCGGGATAGGAGAAAGGCCCTCCCTGATCGCCTGCCATCGTAGTACTTCCTAAAGCGACGGCATACGAACCGATATCGTTGTGATTGTGATTCTCGGCATTATTACCGCCTTTGACCGACACCGCCATCCGGCAAGAACTGCCGCCAGCAGGACGGGATACCAAGATTCCCGCCTGCTCGTAGTAAGCACGCAGGCTGCCGGATTCTTCCTGCATCGCACGGCGAATGTCGTCCGTCAACTCCATCTGCCACACTTGGCGGGGAAACAATTCGATGAGATAAAGCGAGAAATTGCCGCTTGCGGGAAGTTTGTATTTTTCCTCGGCAACGGTCGCACCCAACGCACGGTCGCAATAGTCGAGAATGAACTTATCGGGAGAAAGCCCGATGCGGCAGTCGGAATAAGCCGGACAGACACCTTCGTTCATTTGTATCTTCTTACCATATTGTGCAATGCGCACAAATTTGGGAGTGCGGAAGAAGTCTATCTTGCCCTGTGTGGCACGGCACACCTCCTCACGGAGCAGAATATAAGCGCGGAAACCATAATTGTAGTAACCCACACCCTCGCTGCAATACCCGTCGTCGGCATAACCTTTCATCCCGTACACATTGTATTTCTCGGCAGCAGCAACGAAGTAGGCACGCTCTTCCTTATCAGCTAATAGCGTAAGGGCGGCTCCGGTAACGCCCGCCAGGCACACCGAGTTCCAATTGTTCGTCATCGTAAACCACCAAAAAGGTTTTGTCTCCTCCAGACAACGGTGTATGGGACGGAACACCTTCTCGCGGAAGGCACACTGCACACGGGCTTTCACCTCCGGCGACAGACGGTCGTCGAGCATGGCGACACACTGCGCAATCCCGTTGCCGGCTGTGGCAACCACGAGGTCGACATAGTAATCCTTACCATAATAATTATTCAGGTTGCGGTCGTGAGCGGGAATCGACCAAGAATTCTGGTTGCAGAGGTCTGTCAAAGCCTTTTCGATGGCAGGAATATAACGCCGCTTGTTCTCCAGACATTCGGCAAGCGTCAGCCGAAAGAGATAACGATAGCGGGCGTTCATCATGTTTTCACCCGGCAACCGGACGTTGGTCTTATTCAAGTGCAAGTATAAAGAATCGACGAAAAGAGGCATACCTTTTTTCAGCAATGCAGGTGCTTCTTCCTTCAGCAGTTTTTCCGCTCCACGGCTCTCTTTCACTTTGTTCCAGAAAGCACGGTCTTTATAGGAAACAACCATCCCTTCCGGCTTGTCGGGCAGCATGGCAGCGATTTCACGGATACGGCTTTGCGGGATATTCGCATTTTGTTTCGAGGCCTCCTGTGCCATACGGTAAACTTCCGTCCCTGCCAACAGGAAAGCACCCGGACCATACACTTCGGTCATATCGGGAGTCACCTTTTTGGGGTCGGCACCGATAGGCTGCACATATCCTAATTTTCCGTCTTCTCCCACAGCCGACACTAAGGCTTGCCAGCCTTTTTCCACCACAGGCAGAAATTCCTCCTTCGGCAAAAGCCCCTCGTTGATTCCATAGGCAAGAGCGTAAACAAAGAAGCCGCTACAGCTCGTCTCAGGCGACGGATAGGAAGCAGGGTCAAGCAGACTTGCGTGCCAGAAGCCGTCTTTTCCCTGCAACGGGGCGATGCGGCGACACAACTTCTGGAATAACTCCTGATAGAACGGACGGTATTTGCTCTTGGCGGGAAGTTCGCGCAGCATCTCTACAAGTCCTCCGAGCACCCAGCCGTTGCCACGACCCCAAAACACCTTTGCACCATTGGCTTCTTTCATCGTAAAATAGCGATGGTCGCGGAAGAAAAGGTTTTCGTCCTTGTCAAACAGGAAATCGTAAGTAGCCTTATATTCCTTATCCATGAAACGGATGAACTTCTTGTCGCCTGTGAGATTGTAGAGTTTCAGATAAACAGGAGGTGCCATGAACAAGGCGTCACACCAGGTCCAATGCTCCAGTGTACTCGCATCGCCATAGTTCAGTTCGAACGAACCGGAAGAAGGATTGGCAACCACCCACTCGGCACGTGCCTGTGTGGGAATGAGCATATTTTTTCTTTTGTATTTCTCGTACATATACAAGTACATCTGCGACACACAGATGTCGTCGGCATGATACATCCGTTTGTCTACCTGCCAGTAGTTGCGGTTTCCCAGGCGTAGCAGCCATTTATAGTACGAATCGTCGTTGTCTGCCTCTTCGGCTATCGCAGCCCAGTGGACAAGTCCCAAATGAAAAGTGGCATTCACCCAGTTAAGGTCGCCGTAAATAGCTTTGTTGTAGTAGGCAATCTGCCAGTCGGCAACACGCCGCATCGACTGCTTCACTTCCGATTTAACTAATGTCTGCGCCACTATCGTACACAGACAGCCCGTACATAGGACAAGGGTTAAAAATAATTTCTTCATTGCATGATGTTATTTATAGGATTTGTTTTTCATCAATCGGCAAAACTGTCAGTCATTTCCAAGAATATCAGAAATCTGAGGTAAAAATACGAAGTGTTCAATGCAACATACAATAAAATAGCTCTTAAAAAGAGCATTTACAATATCGTGGAAAATAGAGGTACATATTATGGACAAATTACGCATATCGCCAATACCTCAAGACAAACCTTCCGAATACGGCTTCTCAACAAACATTCCGGCAGGCATATCCCTATTCATCGAGCCTGAGAAACGACGCACATACACATATTGTCCGAAAGACCTGCCCTTATTTTCCATAAAGACTCAATATCCATTTGTTATAACCCAAAGCATCCTTCACATTAATTCATAAACTATACGTTTGCGTCACACTTATCAATCAATATTAATTAAAACAGAAATAATGAAAGGCACGAAAAGAATCATCACATTATTCGCACTCCTTACTGCCATCTCCTTCTCATCTTCCGCACAGGAAACAAAGAAAGAGATTCCTTTGAAATATGGAGCCACCAACGAAGGCAAGCGTCAAGACCCTGCCATGCAAAAATTCCGCGACAACCGCCTGGGAGTGTTTATACACTGGGGACTCTATGCCATCCCCGGAGGAGAATGGAACGGGAAAGTTTACAATGGTGCCGCCGAATGGCTGAAAAGCTGGGCAAAAGTTCCCTCCGACGAGTGGATGCAACTGATGGACCAATGGAACCCAACTCGGTTTGATGCAAAGAAATGGGCGAAAACGGCAAAAGAGATGGGCGCCAAGTACGTAAAAATTACCACCAAGCACCATGAAGGTTTCTGTTTGTGGCCGAGTAAATACACCTCGTACACAGTGGCCAATACTCCTTGCAAGCGCGATTTGTTGGGAGAAATGGTGAAAGCCTACAACGACGAAGGTATCGACGTGCATTTTTACTTCTCCGTGATGGACTGGAGTCATCCCGATTATCGCTACAGCATCAAATCGGCAGCAGACAGTATCGCCTTCAGCCGCTTCCTGACGTTTACTGACAATCAGTTGAAAGAACTTGCCACGCGCTATCCGACAGTGAAAGACTTTTGGTTTGATGGCACATGGGACGCCAGCATCAAGCAAAACGGCTGGTGGACGGCTCATGTGGAACAGATGTTGAAAGAGATGCTCCCGGGCGTGACCATCAACAGCCACCTGCGTGCGGACGACAACGGAAAACGTCATTTCGACAGCAACGGCCGCCTGATGGGCGATTATGAGTCGGGCTACGAACGCCGCCTGCCCGACCCGGTGAAAGACCTGAAAGTGACACAATGGGACTGGGAAGCCTGCATGACCATCCCCGAAAACCAATGGGGATACCACAAAGACTGGTCGTTGAGCTACGTCAAGACCCCGATAGAAGTCATCGACCGCATCGTGCACGCCGTTTCGATGGGTGGCAATATGGTGGTGAATTTCGGTCCTAAAGGTGACGGCGATTTCCGTCCGGAAGAGAAAGAACTGGCTACCGCCATCGGCAAATGGATGGAACGGTACGGAGAAGCCGTGTATGCCTGCGACTATGCCGGATTCGAGAAACAGGATTGGGGATACTACACACGCGGTAAAAACGGAGAAGTGTATATGATTGTATTCAATCAGCCTTACAGCAAGCAACTGATTGTGAAAACTCCCAAAGGGGTATCTGTTGAAAAGGCTTCACTGATGGGCACAAAGGAAAATATCAAAGTAGTGGAAACAGCCCGGAACGAATATAATGTTTCCGTACCTAAGAAAAATCCGTCCGAACCCTACGTCATCCGGCTTCAAATTCAAACAAACAAAGGCTCTAAAGGAAGCTACCGTGATGCTTTAACATAAACCCAAAGAAGATTAAAACATGAAAACCAGATTTGTATTCATCTTATTGATATTATTCGGACAGTTCTTTTCTCTTGCTGCCCGCGAAGTAACCTCCTTCAACGAAGGATGGTCATTCAAACGTGGTCCTTTTTCAGAAGAACCGTCCCAAGCCGCTGCTCAATGGAATGGGAAATGGGAAACTGTAACCCTGCCCCACACATGGAATGCCAAAGATATGCAGGTTAAAACAGCCTCCTTCTATGCGGGCACAGGGTATTACAAGAAAACACAATTCTTCGGTAAAGACTTGCAAGGGAAACGTGTTTTTCTTCGCTTCGAGGGCGTAGGCACAAACACCGAAGTGTATGTCAATGGCAAACTTGTCGGAACCCACAAAGGAGGTTACAGTGCTTTTGCCTTTGAAATCGGCACTGCCCTGAAATTGGGTACCGAGAATGAGATTTTGGTAAAAGCGGACAATGCCTCACGTCCGGACGTCATCCCCGTAAACCACAGCCTGTTTGGTGTATATGGCGGTATTTACCGCCCGGTATGGCTTATCGTAACAGAGCAAAACAATATCACCGTTACCGACTGTGCATCTCCGGGAGTATACATCACGCAAAAGAACGTATCGAAACATTCGGCCGACATCCGCATAAAAGTAAAGCTGGACAACGGTAGCCTTACCCCCGCCAACCTCGTGCTGGAAAACAGTCTCTATACACAGGAAGGAAAAAAAGTAACCTCCCAGCGTCTGCCTTTGGTACTTACTCCGCAAGGCACACAGACCTATGTCTCTACTCTCAAACTGAATAAGCCCCATCTTTGGCAAGGGCGCAAAGACCCTTATTTGTATAAGGTCGTTTCGCGTCTGTTGGCGGATGGAGAAGTCATTGACGAGGTTATCCAACCTTTAGGTGTACGTAAATACGAGATAGTTGCCGGAAAAGGTTTCTACCTGAACGGCGAAAAATATCCCATGTATGGCGTAACCCGCCATCAGGACTGGTGGGAACTGGGAAGTGCGCTCTCTAACAAAGAGCATGATTTCGACCTGGAACAAACCATGGACATCGGCGCTACTACCGTCCGTTTTGCCCACTACCAGCAATCGGATTATCTCTATTCCCGTTGCGACTCGTTGGGACTGGTGATTTGGGCTGAAATCCCGTTTGTCAACCGTGTGACAGGATATGAATCTGAAAACGCACAGTCTCAACTCCGCGAAATGATTCGCCAGAGTTTCAACCATCCCTCCATCTACGTATGGGGACTGCACAACGAAGTGTATCATCCCCACGAATACACCTCCGGACTGACACAGACTCTTCACGACTTGGCAAAGACGGAAGACCCCGACCGCTTTACAGTAGCAGTAAACGGCTACGGCCATGCCGATCATGCAATAAACCAAAACACGGATATTCAGGGAATGAACCGATATTTCGGATGGTACGAGAAAAAAATACAAGACATCGAACCGTGGGTGAAAAACCTGGAAGAAAAATATCCGTGGCAAAAACTGATGTTGACCGAATACGGTGCGGATGCTAACCTAACGCACCAAACCGAATACCTCGGCGATGCCCTGAACTGGGGCAAACCGTTTTATCCGGAAACATTCCAAACCAAAACTCACGAATACCAGTGGGGCGTCATCGCACAGCATCCTTATATCATCGCGTCCTATCTTTGGAATATGTTCGACTTTGCCGTTCCCATGTGGAGCCGTGGCGGCGTACCTGCCCGCAACTTGAAGGGGCTGATAACTTTCGACCGGAAAACAAAGAAAGACTCCTACTACTGGTACAAAGCCAACTGGAGTGAATCTCCGGTTCTCTACCTTACCCAGCGCCGCAATACCGACCGCGAACGTAAACAGACTTCTGTGACCGTATATTCCAACATCGGTACTCCGAAGGTGTATCTAAACGGACAAGAACTGAACGGTATCCGCAAGGGATATACCGACGTACATTATGTTTTCGACAATGTTGTATTGCAACAGGGAGAAAACATCATCAAAGCCGTCACGACACACAACGGAAAAGAGTACACGGATGAAATTAAATGGAACTACACGGGAGAAAAAAGACGAAATGCCGATTCAAGCGAAAACAAGCACGAGCATTCGGGATGGTAACCCCCTGCACAAGAGAATAAACAACATAGTATATTAACATTCTAAAAAACAATGCCTATGAAGTAAACCTACACCAATCAATAAATAGTATGTTTTTAACACTTAAATAATTATCTAAATAACTTATGGAAATCAGAAAATATTTTTTCTTTATTTTTTTTAGTCTCTTTGCCTTAGGAATAGCAGCGCAAAGCGGCACGGAAAAGATTAGTATTTCTTTTCAGAATATCCCGTTAAAAGATGCAATGGAGCAAATAGAAAAAGTCTCCAAGTACACCTTTTCGTATGATGTGACAGAAACGGACATCAAACAACAAGTCAGCCTGAGCGTCCAGAATGAGGAAATACGTCTGGCACTATGCACAATGTTTGAACCAACGAATGTTGCGTTCCGCTTTCAAAAACAGCAGATTATACTATCGACCAAAGAAGTTGAGAATGTAAAGAAAGGAAAAAGCAAAAACATTACCGGTATCGTTAAAGATGAAACGGGAGAACCGATAATCGGAGCTACCGTATTGGTAAAAGGAACCATCAACGGTGCATTGACCGATATTGATGGTAAGTACTCTATTCAAGCCAAAGAGGGTGAAACACTGGAGTTTCGCTACATCGGCTATAAGAGTCTTGAACAGAAAGTAAAAAAAGAGAATGTCATGAACGTCACGTTGGCAGAGTCTAATATAAATCTGGACGACGTTGTGGTTGTAGGTTACGGACAGCAGAAGAAAGAGAGCGTAGTAGCATCGGTCAACTCGCTGAAACCGGCAGACATTGCCATACCAACCCGAAGTCTGGCAAACTCAATTTCCGGACAAATAGCCGGTGTAATTGCCATTCAGCGTAGTGGAGAACCTGGCAATGACGATGCCGCGTTTTGGATTCGCGGTCAAAGTTCGTATGCCGGAGGAACCAATCCATTGGTATTGGTCGACGGAGTGCCACGTGATATGAATGACATTGATGTGGATGAAATCGAATCCTTCTCCGTTCTGAAAGATGCTGCCGCTACTGCCGTGTATGGAGCAGAAGGTGCCAACGGTGTTGTATTGATTACTTCCAAACGTGGTGCCGCCCAAAAGACGAAAGTCAGTTTCAATGCTCAATATAGTGTTGTTACTCCTACTCGTATGCCGGAATTGCTGGATGCATACAATTATCTGTCTCTCTACAACGAAGGAGAATGGAACGAAGCAGGAAATCCCGGTTTCCTTAACGAATATAACGGCAGTTACTCACAGGATATTCTTGAGAAATACCGTACCGGAGCAGACCGTGACCTGTATCCCAGCGTAGACTGGACAGACTTATTGGCAAAAAACACTCACAACCAGCGATATACTATTAACTTCAGAGGTGGTTCGGAAAAGACACGGTTCTTTGTTTCGGGAGCATATTATTCGGAAGACGGTATCTTCCAATCAAATACGGTAGAAGAGTATGATGCCAACATCGGTCTGCAAAGATACAACCTGCGCTCTAACATTGATATGGATATCACATCCACTACCAAGTTGTCTGTGGACATGAGCGGACAGTATAAAACGAAAAACAACCCGAACTATAGTTCCGACGGTATATTCAGTGCTATCACACTGTTCCCGACACATTTGGTTCCGATGTACTATTCCGACGGTTCGCTTGCCGATCCTCAAGGAGCAGCTACCAACCGTTACAACCCGTACAACCTGCTGAACCATTCAGGATATTCAAAAAGATGGGATGCAGCCTTCCAAAGTAAAGTAACCCTGGAACAGAAACTCGATTTTATTACCGACGGACTATCCATCAAGGGAAGCATCAGTTTTGATGCCGATTTCTACTCTACTTCATTGCGTTCAAAAACGGCACGCACCGTCTTTGCAACCGGACGCAACGAAGACAACTCACTGCAATTTATAACAGTCAACGAAGGAAGTAAACTGGGTGATATGTCAGTAACCGCCACCGGTGGAAAGAAAAAAATCTATATTGAAGGTTCATTAAACTATAAACGCACATTTGCCCAAAAGCATGATCTTACTGCTATGGTTTTGTATAACCAGAAAGAGACACAATATATGGGCACTTCATTGCCTTATAGAAAACAGAACGTAGTAGGTCGTGCATCCTACGGTTACGACAGCCGTTATATGTTGGAAGCCAGCTTCGGTGCATCCGGTAGTGAAAACTTCTCGGCAGGACATCGCTGGGGTATTTTCCCTGCTATCGGCGGTGCCTGGTATATCAGCCATGAGAAATTTATGCAGAAAAACAACATCGAAAATGTCATCAGCAAACTGAAACTGAGAGCTTCATATGGTGTTACAGGTAACGACGCTATCAGCGGCGACCGTTTCGCTTATCGCGAACAATTGAGCACAGGCGACTTAGGCTACGACTACGGTATGACGTTAGGTACAAGTGGCGGTAAGGACGGCCCTTCCAAGAACGGTATCGTTGAAGACTTATTTGCCGCTCCCTCATTGACTTGGGAAAAAGAGTACAAGTCGAACTATGGTATCGACTTAGGGCTTTTCCGTGGTCGCGTAGATATCTCTGTAGACTATTTCTCCAACACTCGCGAACAAATCCTGTTGCAACGTAAGACCATCCCTACCGTATTGGGTTATCGGGAGAATCCTTACCAAAATTACGGTAAGACATCCAACAAAGGATTTGACGGAAGTGTCATTCTGAAACAAAGCATCGGAAAGCTGAATCTGTCTGCCAGAGGTAACTTCACATACGCCAAGAATAAAATTACAGAGTATGATGAAATTGAACAAGTAGAAGATTATATGTACTACACCGGCAATCCGATCGGACAACCGAAGGTTTACATCGCCGAAGGACTGTACACTCCCAACGACTTCTATATCACTTCAAACGGACAGGGCGGATATACATACACACTGAAAGAAGGGCTTCCCAAACCTGCGGCAAAGGTAGCTCCCGGCGACATCAAATACAAAGACTTGAACAACGACGGTTCGATTGATGCCAACGATATGGGATATAAAAACGGGCTATACCCCAACAATCCCCAGATTGTCTACGGTTTCGGCCTGAACATCGATTACAAAGGTTTCTTTGCAGGTATCTTCTTCCAGGGAGTTGCAAAAGCATCTACAAACTTGCTGGCAAAAACATCCAACTTCATTCCGTTCTATAACGGTGTAGACAGTTCTTCCGCACGTGCAGAAGCTATGGACCGATGGACAGCCGCCGATCCTTTCAACCAGAATGTCATGTATCCGCGTACGCACGCCAACCGTTTCACCCACAACAACGAAAAAAGTACGTGGTGGTATCGCGATGCCAGCTTCCTGCGTCTGAAGAATGTGGAAGTAGGTTATCAATTTGATAAGAAACTGATTCAAAGACTAAAGATGTCAAACCTGAGAATTTACGTTCAAGGAACCAATCTTGCCGTATGGGATCATATCAAGATGTGGGACCCGGAATTGGGAGACAGTTCATCAGGTTCCAAATATCCGATTTGCGGAACTTGGACTATGGGACTTGAAGTTGCATTTTAATTAAAAACCAAAACAGAATTATGAAAATCAAAAATATACTCTATTCACTCATTGGCTGCGGGTTAATAAACTGTTTTTCTTCCTGTGCAGACTATCTGGACGTATCGAAAGAGTTGGCAGACGTAATCGACAAAGAAGCTGTATTCAACAACAAAGGCTATATGGAAAGATGGCACAAAAACACATTCAACGTCATCTCCGATTACTCTGAAATGGGATTGGGAGTCAATTCCAACACTGGTGCATTCACAGGTGGATGGAACTTGCTGGCCGGTGAAATCACGGCACGTCAGGGCTCTGCTTATACAGCACTGCCCAACGGATTCACATCAAACACGGCTCCTTTCCATCGCTGGTGGAGATGCTACATCTACATTCGCCAAGCCATGATTTTCCTGGAAAATGCAAAACCGCTGGGCGACCCGAATGAAAGCGGCGGCGTTGATTATCTCTCGGAAGAAGACGTGAACAGAATGAAGGCCGAAGCCAAATTCCTGATGGCATACAGCTACTTCTCTTTGTTCGAGCTGTACGGTCCGGTACCCATCGTCACAGAAATTGCCGACCCGGAAGACCAGAATCAGATTGACTATGCACGTGCTCCGGTAGACAAACTTGTGAACCATATCGACCAACTTTTGGAAGAAGTTATCGAATCAGGCTACTTGCCCGAAACAACTTTCAATACAACTCCGACAGACCATACCGACCATAACAACGACAAATACAATTTGGCGGAAATGGTACGTCCCACAAAGGCTACGGCACTGGCACTGAGAGCAAAGTTATGGGTATATGCTGCCTCTCCTCTATTCAACGGAAAATATACGGAAGCACTTAGCCTCACCAATCACGACGGCGAACGTTTATTCCCCGACTACGATCCGGAAAAATGGAAAATCGCCAAAAGAAGATTGGAAGAGTTCCTGAACTTCGCCGAAGAGAAAGGTTATGCACTGTATGAGTCGAAAACAGGTGATGCCAATTTATCCATTTACGAGCTTTACCAGTATTATACCGATGAAATCATCTGGGCAGGACCTTACAACCATTACTACAGCGTCAGCACCAATATGGAGCCACGTACCAATCCGCGAGATTTGTATTCAAGCAATTCATTCGGTAACGTCGGAGTATTTCAGGAAAGCGTAGATGCATTCTTTATGAACAACGGACTTGAAATAGATGACCTGAATAGTGGATACAAAGAGGACGGATTCGGTGACTGGAAAAACGTGTGCAACGAAGACCAACGCACCGACAAGGACATCTACAATATGTATCACAACAGAGAGCCGCGTTTCTATGCAGCCGTCACCTATGAAGGTAAAAGTTGGCACGTACAGCCACAGAACAAAGCCGACTATACGGTAGGATTTGCCAAAGGAGAAGGCAACGACCGCTCGAAGGCGGAAAATCCGTACACAGGCTATATGCTCTACAAATTCAAATACCGCAGTTTGCAGTATTACACCCGTGCGGCAGATTCAGGCAAGAACAGACCTGCCGTAGTCAAACAATGGGCACGCCCGTCTATCCTGCTCCGTCTGGCTGATTTCTATCTGTACTACGCAGAAGTCTGCAACGAAATCGACCCAAGTGATACGAAAGTCATCACTTACCTTGACAAAGTTCGCAAAAGAGCTGGTATCCCCGGCTATCAGGAACTTGCCGACGAAGGCAAGAAGAACATCATCGGCGACCAGGAAAAACAACGCTGGGCAATACAAAGAGAACGCCAGGTAGAGTTGTTCTGCGAAGGACAGCGTTACTTCGACATACGTCGCTGGATGACAGCCGATGATGCCAACAACAAACGCGACCAGCAGTTGTTCCGCACAGGTATGGATATGCAATCTCCTAAGGCAAACCGGATAGGTGCCGGTTCGTTCTACAACCGTGTGAACATCGAAACGAGAGCATGGAACCGTGCTATGTTGTTATATCCGGTGCCATACAACGAAGTACAAAAGAGCAAGCTCTTCGTACAGAACCCATTATGGTAAAATTGATTGTTTGTTGTAAATAAGGGTATCCTTCAACTCACTTTGGACACCCTTATTTGCAACAAACAACTAAATCAGACAAGTTACTATGAAACATATAAAAAGACATAAGCGACACTTCCTGTTTCTGCTATCCGTCTTGTATTCTTTCTCTCTCGTCGGATGCAGCAGCAATGAAAAGGAGACCGAAGTTCTTTTGCCCGGCAACTGGATTGACATCTCAACGGAAGCGGTCAGTTTCAGCTATGAAGGAGGCACAGAACGACGTAATTTCACACTCGACAAAGAGACAGACCTCTCACTGGTGTCTTGTTCTTTCAGTGACGACGGAGACGAATGGTGCACCGCCACCATCGAAGATGACCGGCTTATCTTATCGGCCGAATATTCATATCGCGAACGGCAGCGCTCTACCACGCTGACACTTGCCTATGCCACACAAAACAAATGTACCATCCGCGTGACTCAAGATGCAGCTCCCAGCACTGCCGACAAACTCATCAAAGTAGTTGGCGGAGAAGCTACATCGGAAGAGACAACTTCCAAAGACGGTGATGGAAATCCATTGACATTAAACATGACGTGGGATGGAAACAAGAAAACTTATTTCAATTCCAAATTCGGAGCCGTGTCCTATCCTTTCTACATCACCTACGAACTGGAAGAGGGGAGCACACTGAACAGTATCGTATATACTCCACGCACAGACTCGGGCAATAAATGGGGAGCGTTCGACAAGTTTTCGGTCGAAGTATCCACTTCCGACCATCCGGAAGAGTTTACCGAAGTAGGCAACTATGAAAGGGGAAACGGAGTACTTACCCCTTTCACCATGAAACTATCCAACGGCATACCCCATGCAAAGAAAGTACGTTTCGTTATCAACAAAGCCTACGAGGACAGGGTAAGTTGCGCAGAAATGGAATTCTTCGAAGCCAGTACACATAAGTTCGACCCCTACTCGATATTTGCCGACGCAATGTGTACGCAACTCAAACCGAACGTAACGGAAAAGCAAATCAAGCAAATTCCCAACGAATACCTGAAAGAATTGGGACTTGCCCTTCTGAACGGAGACTACGATTCATCTTACCGCCTGGCAAGCTACCGCCCCTATCAGCATCCGTCAATAATGGCAGCAGCCAACAAAACCGGAAAGTACAGTCTGCGCGACAATCCTACCGGTATTTACGCCAAAAGCGGAGAGAAACTGGCCGTATTGGTCGGAAAGATATACAAAGGAGGAAAAATCTCCCTTATCATCCAAGACCTGAACGGGGGATACAATAACTTCAAAACATACGACCTGGAGGAAGGATACAATGAAATCACTGCCGAAGTAGGAGGCCTGATTTACGTGCTGAACCACGTGAACGACGCGCTCCCGCTCACACTCGACGAAGCAGACAATACCGTCCGCAAACTGGTAGAAGAGAAGACCGTACAGATACATTTTGCGATGGGCAAAGTGAACGGTTATTTCGACATAGCCAAAAACAAAGAGAGTGACTGGGCTACAATCCGTGACAACGCAGCATATCAGGACATCGACGTGCTGGGCAAGTACTCGCACATCACATGGAGAGTATCCGATTTCAAGAAATACAATACGGAAATCACCCGGACTATCGAAAATTACGACCGCCTGGTTTATCTGGAAGAAGAGTTTATGGGGCTTGTCAAATACAACCGGATGTTCAACAACCGGATGCATTTCTGCATCGACTACAAGGCAAAAAGTCCGAATGCTACCGACTACCGCACCGTGTACAACGCCAGCGACTACTACGCGGAACCGTTCTGCAATCCCGACCGCTTTGCCGACCGTTGCTGGGGACCTGCACACGAAGTAGGACACTGCAACCAGACACGCCCCGGCATCAAATGGTCGGGAACGACCGAAGTGACCAACAACATCCACTCGCTCTACGTACAGACGTCTTTCGGCAAGCCATGCAAGCTACTTGTGGATTCCTGCACGCCTAAGGATGAAAACGGACAAGCCATCAGCGGTTCGTTCAAGAACATCTACGAAGCAGCCATCGCATTCATCGTTGACGGGAAACGTGCACACTGCCTGCCGGGAGTAGCAGACATAGTCAGAGAAACGCAGCTTGTGCCTTTCTGGCAACTGAAACTCTATATGCATCATGTGCGCTACGAATCCGATTTCTATTATGATCTCTACGAGTACTTCCGCACACACGAAAGCCCGAGCGACAAAGGCGAGAACCAGGGAATGAACCAACTCGACTTCGTCCGGCAGGCTTGCGCCATCTCCGGAATCAACTTGCTGGACTTCTTCGAGAAATGGGGATTCCTGACGCCCGTAGACACGGACCTGAACGACTACGGAAACAAAAAGTTCACTATCACCCAAAAGCAGATTGACGCGTTAAAAGCGGAAATCAACGGCAAAGGATACGAGCAGGCTCCTGCAAACCTGCACCTGATTACGGAAAATAACCTGAGCAATTATTAATTGGAATATATAAATTAAACAGAACTGTTATGAAACAACTTTATACAAGAAACAACGTATTTCATCTCATATGCATCTTGTGTGCATTCTTCGCTTCCTGTAGCAGCGATAACGAAACAATAACCGTGCCTGACAACTGGATTAACATCTCCGACGAAGCCTTTACAATCGGCTACGAAGGTGGCTCGCTGACCCGCGACTTTACCGTACCGGAAGCTGTCAATCCCGAACACATCTACATTGTCAGCGAATCCAACTGGGTACGCGCTTCCATCAAAAACAGCATCGTCAACCTGGATATTACAGAATCAATCGTCACACAAGAAAGAAACAGCACCGTGACGCTGATTTACGACGAAGCGCACCGCAAGGAAATCTCCGTCACGCAGGCAGCCGCTCCTGCCGCCAAAGTAAGCGAAATCATATTACCCGCTTCCTTGCATAATCAGGTTATCGGATTAGGACAAACATTCGACCTGAATTCATTGGTCGAAGTTTTGCCCGAAAACGCAGGAAACAAAACACTGAACTACACGGCAGAGGGTGACAAAGACGCTGTTTCCATAGCAAACGGCATACTGAAAATAGAAAAAGAAGGAACAGCCACTATCAAAGTAGCAGCCACCGACGGTAGCGGAGTAACGGCAGAGTTGAAAATTATCTGTAGCGGAACAGAACCTTTCATACGCAACGGATGGAGTGTAGAAACATCTATCAAATACAACAACGGCAACGGATATGTGGCAGATGGTGAAACCGGTAAACCGGAAGATATGTTTGATGGCGATCCGACTACTTTCCTGTCGTTGGTAAAACCCGGCAAAACATATAGTGGCTGTACCACACCTACCGGCTATCAGTTAGATTTTGTGGTTGATATGGGAGTAGAGCAAAGTTTCAACTATTTCACGTGGGGACACAGAGGCAATAATAGTTGCGATTATCTGAGAGTATGGGGTATTTCTATCGAAGGAAGCAACAACGGCAAAGACTTTACGGAAATAGAGTCGGACATCGATATTCCTCACGCCAACAATACGGACGAGATAAAAATAGAAATCCCGGAATCCACATATAGATACATCAAAGTGAAATTAGTGAAATGGAGTGACATTGCCGGTGGTTCAAAATCCGGTAGCTCCATGCAAATAGGAGAATTCAACGTAGGAAAGAAATAAAACCATGATTCTTCTTAGGTAAAAAAGAGAAGAGAGATTCTTCAAATCCTTATACTTTTTTCATATATTCAGGCACGAATTACACTGACCGGCACGATTCACTTTACCGGAATCGTGAAATCCATGTAATTCGTGCCTTATTTTTATTTCCATAAACATACTATTGCGCTATGGCCGAAAAACTTACCCGCTTCCGTATCCTCATTCTGTTGTGCTTCCTTGCTCCGTGTCCTACGCTGTCGGCACAAACAAACTACTTCGTGTCCGTCAATGGCAAGGACTCCGGAAACGGCAGCATACGTTCTCCATTCAAAAACATCCAAAAAGCACTGGAAAAGGCACGCCGCCACAAAGAAGGGACAGTGACCATCTATCTGAGAGAAGGGAAATATGTCCTGACTCATCCGTTGGTGCTCACTCCCGAAGACGGAGGGGAAAGAAAGCAACTGATTCTTCGTTCCTATCCCGGCGAAAGAGTGACCCTCAGCAGTGGTATCCAATTACAATTAAGATGGCAACCTCATACGGAGAGTATCATGAAAGCAACCCTGCCCCGCCCTTGCATCATGGATATGCTGTTGGCAAACGGTAATATCCGCCCGATGGCACGCTTTCCGGATTTCGACTCCACCGCCGTACGCCTCAACGGAACCTCGGCAGACGCCACCTCTCCGCAACGAATCAAAAAATGGAAGAATCCCGCCGGAGGATACCTGCACGCCATGCATTCGCACGACTGGGGAGATTTTCATTTCCGCATCACCGGAACAGAACCGCAAACAGGCAAATTGAAGCTGGAAGGAGGATGGCAGAACAACCGCCAGTCGGGGCTGCATCAGCAAAACCGAATGGTGGAGAACATTTTTGAAGAGCTGGATGCTCCGGGAGAATGGTACTACTCGCCGAAGAAGGCCACTCTCTACTACTATCCGGCAGACGGTGAAGACATCGGCAAGACCATATTCGAAACACCGCAACTGAAGCATCTGATTGAATTGCGGGGCAAACCGTCGTCTCCCGTACGCAATGTCACCATTCAAGACATAGAGTTCACTCAAACCGTACGCACATTCATGGAGCAATACGAACCCCTGCTCCGCTCAGACTGGCGGATATACCGCGGAGCCGCCCTGCTGCTGGAAGGTACCGAGAATTGCACCGTCAAAAACTGCCACATCCATCATGTAGGAGGAAATGCTCTCTTTTTCTCCAACTACAACCGGCACTCGTCCGTATCGGGCTGCCACTTCTCGCAGATTGGCGCCAGTGCCATTTGCTTCGTAGGCAATCCGTCGGCGGTCAGGTCGGCAAGTTTCGAGTATGGCAAAGCGGTCGCAATAGCCGAACTTGACTCCATTCGCGGCGCGCGGAACAACGACTTTCCCGCCCATTGCACAGCCCATGACAACCTGATTCATCACATCGGGCTTTTCGAGAAGCAGACTGCCGGTGTGGAGCTGTCAATGTGCAGCCACATCACCGTGAGCCACAACAGCATTTACCACACTCCGCGTGCCGGTATCAACATCAGCGAAGGCACGTGGGGAGGACACGTCATAGCGTACAACGATGTGTTTGACACAGTGATGGAAACAGGCGACCACGGAGCGTTCAACTCGTGGGGACGCGACCGTTTCTGGCGAGCTTCCTATCGGGAGATGAGCCGGCTCGTGGCAGACAATCCCGCCCTGATTCTTGCCGACGCCTCCTCTACCACCGTCATCCGCAACAACCGTTTCAGATGCGACCGTGGCTGGGACATCGACCTGGACGACGGTTCGAGCAACTACCACATCTACAACAACCTGTGCCTGAACGGCGGTATAAAGCTACGCGAAGGCTTTTACCGCACGGTTGAGAATAATATTTTGGTAAACAGTACTTTCCATCCTCATGTGTGGTTCAAGAACAGTGGAGACGTCTTTGTACGCAACATCGTCATGGAACCCTACCGCCCGATTGGTGTCTCTCATTGGGGGACGGAAATCGACTATAATGTATTTACCGACAGCATAGCCTATACAACCGCCCGAAAAAATGGTACGGACAAACATTCCGTCGTCTGCCCCGTCACCTTCCGTAATCCCTGCGAGGGAGACTTTGAAGTGGAACGAATCTCTCCAATCAGTTCATCGTGCGGATTCCGGAATTTTGAGACGGACAAATTCGGAGTGGTCTCTCCTCAACTGCAAGCACTGGCGCAACGCCCGCCAATGCCCCACCCCTCGGTACGGCACCGTGCGGCGGACGCGTCATCCATCTTCGAGTGGTCGGGGCTATCGCTCAAAAACTTAGAGACATTGGGAGAACGTTCGGCCACCGGAATGGATTCGGAACGGGGCGTGTACGTCATCTCCGTCCGCGTAATGGGCAACCCTTTGAGAGACTATGTGTATGCGAATGATGTTATTCTCGAATTCAACCAGGAAGAAATAAACAACCTGACAGACCTGCAACGTGCCATCCGGCAGGCAGACATCAGCCAACCGATACGATTGCTGCTTTTCAGAAACCAAAAGAAGATGCTACAGACTATCGAAGGAAATACCATCAAGTCTAAACAGCTATAAATGAGCGGCATCCAATGCACGAATCTCCCGATTGCAAGACATATATGCCGTGCGTGCAGGAGATATAGATGCAACACGCAGGACATATATATCCTACAAGTAGGGCCTATATACCCTGCAAACAGCGCATATAGGCCCATCCATTCAGTTCCTCTTCGCCCTCTTACTTCGTGTACGTAACGGGCTTCGACCAGATACTATCCAATGCATTTTCCTGCGGGACATACAAGGTTTCCATCACAAAGGAATCCTGCGTAAAATCGTAGAGAGTATCCTTTGCTTCCGCATTGTAGAAGGATACCTTCGTTGTTTTCACGCCTCCCTTTTCCCAAGTGAGCCTGGAGGCAACCAATGTACTATCCAGCAACATGGAATAGCTGATAACCAGATTGCCGTCGACCATCTTCTTGGAGACAATGGAACGGTTCAGCAAGTAATTCTGATACTGCGCCCCGTAGATGGTTCCCGTGAAGTCGGTCGGCAAGGACTTATTCGACTCGTCATCTTCCAGCCAGGCGGAAAAGATGACGGAGCCTTCACGCATATCTTCCAAGAGGATGTCTGTGCGCTGGTTCTTTGCCAGCTCATACCTGACCGTATCGGTCTGGTTCATGGCAAGCGCAATCTGCGTGGAGCGGCCGTCTGTGACCACGGGAAAGGAAATCGAGATTCTCTCCCAGCCGTTGCGTACTATCAACGAGTCTTTCGACAGGCGCGTCAGATACATGATGGGGCCGTCCTTAACAAAATCCTTATAAGTGGCATCCATCGGCTCGCAGGATATCATGGAGCACAACAGCAGGATGCTGAGTGATATAGATAGAAGTTTCTTCATAATAAGTGTCTTTTTATATAGCGGTTTACTGTGTTATTTTATCCTCCGGTGTGCCAAAGAAAGTAAGTTCGGCGACATTGATGCGGGATGTGCCCACGTTGTAATTCTTAATACAAACGAACGTCACATAGCGGTAAGCATCGAGGTCGGCAGAGAATTCGAGTTCGTTTCCGTCTCTTGCCAGCTCCTTGTCGGCATCGGTCAGCGGGACTACGGCTGCCGGAATCACCGAACCATCGGCACGGGGCAACACGCCCTGATACAGACGCACCCATCCTTCATCGTTCTCAGGGTCGAACTTGGTTACGTTGTTGTCGTTGCGCCCCCAAATTTCGATTTCTTTCGGATACAAGCCGTCGAATATGGAAGAATAGTCGGTGCCCGTCCGCCTGCCATAGACAATCATACGGCTCAGCTTGAACTTCTTTCCCAAGTCGAGGGTCACCGAACTGGGCTTGGTGAAATCGTATCCTGCCGTCGAGAGGGTCATAAACGTATTGTTGTTGCCTATAATCCCGTCATACAGGTTCTTCGGGGTATTGGCGTTGGGCGCCAGGTAGCCTTTGTATTCGCCAATGGCAAGGTAGCCCATCTTCTTCTTGTCCACTTCCTCTTCGTAGTAGGGGGTGAGCGATATCTCCTTGCTTTCGGAAAGGTGTCCCCACCGGTCCTTCACGACCACGCTGAATTCGGACGGAACGGCTTCCATACCGCGTATGGGTTCGTTAATCTCTTGCTTCTTGGTGTATAAGGCTCCGGCTTCCGTCCATTTGCCTGCGGCGTCTTTCCGGTACACATAGAAAGTGAGCAGTTCGTTGCTGGTATTGGATGTCTTGATACGGATACCGGCAAAGTCGGGTTTTATCTCCATCTCCTTATAAGCGGTGATATAAGGCGGCTCTTCCGGATTGATTTTTACTTCCAATGGTTCGGAGTATGCTTCGCCGGGGCTGACCGAGTATAGCTTCACCTCATATTCGCCGGCTTTGTCGAAGCCTTCCACCACTACGGAATCGGCAAAATAGGAGGCGCAGGTGGAGCGTTCGCCCATGTCTGTCGCATACACGGCTTTCATATAAAGGAAATTCTTGTCGCTTGGCTGTGTGAAATAGATGACCGACTTTCCCGGCAGGTTTTTCACGCCATTCAGCACCACTTGTTCGGGCGGAGTCGTACTGCCGTGAGGAGCATTCATATCACTATCGTTATCGCAAGCACTGAACAGCGATGTAACGGCCATCATCAAAAGGCCACTGTATATTATCTTTTTCATAAAATAGAACGTCTCTTTTAATTAGTTACCAACCATAATTCTGAACCAGATTAGGGTCTTTTCTCAACTCATTGATATCAATCGGCCAAAAATACATTTTGGGAGTAAAATCGCGAATCTGCACCAGGTTCTCGCTATAATAGTCTACGTCTGTTTCGCCATAACGTACTTTCCAACCGGTCAGCGGCTCGGTCAGTTCGGTGGTCGCCGTCTTCCACCGGCGTACATCCCAGAAATAATGTCCCTCGAACGCCAACTCGATACGGCGTTCCTGCATGATGATTTGCCGCAGTCCCGTCTGGGTGGCATATTTGCTGTTTCCTACATATTGGTCCCAGCTCTCTTTCACGCCCTTCAGCCCCGAACGTTCTCTCACCCTGTCAATCCACGGCAATACGTTGGCGTAATCTTCTCCCTTTTCGTTCAAGGCTTCGGCATACATCAAATACAGGTCGGCCATGCGGATGACGGGAAACGGATAGGTGACCGAGGTGTATCCGGTGGAGGCGTCAGACATTACCGTCTTGTAGTTCACCACCTTTTTCGGCCAGATACCGGTGAGATTCTGAGAGTGGTCGGCCGGTATCGGCGACACATTTCCTCCCTTACGCGCGTTGACCGAATACAGGCCCGAAAGTCCCGTCTTTCCCTGCCCGAACCAGATACCGCCATCAAATCCTAAACTGGCGTAATACCTGTGTTCGCGTTCGAGGTTCAATTTAACGGTTCCCGTTTTATAATTCAGCATCACCGTGTTCTCGTATCCGGGTTCACTTGCCGAAGGCGTAGGGGCCAGCACCTCGAACCGATTGGCATAATCCCACGTCTTGTCTTCTTCGATAGGCACGCCGTTTTTAGTATAGAACGAGTTGGTCAACCCGAGAGAAACGGCAAGATTGGTTCTGTTCTGAGCGTTCTTGGCACTCAGGCTGGGATTCAAATCGCGAGGCATGGCCTGTATCTGATAGTTGTCGTAAGAGCCCGAGCCTACCCACGACTGCGAATTGGCCCATACCACCTCTTTGTTCCACTTTTCGGTAACGGCGCCTCTCAAATTCATCATTATCTTATCCGAGGCTGTGATATTCAGCGTAGGGTCGTCAAAATAATACAGGCCGAATCCCAATCCTTCGAGATAGTCGATGGCCTCCTTGCACGCTTCGGCGGCTTGTGCCCATCGCCGGCGTTTCTCTTCAACCGTCTTTACGGGGTTGAATATCTTCACTCCTCTGTTATCTGCAATTCCTTCGTAGTCCGTATTGCCATTGAACAGGGGGCTTGCAGCCGTCACCAGCACTTTCGCCTTCAAGGCCTTAGCCATCCCGATGGTCACCCGGCCCAGCTCTTCCGCCTCATTCTCAATTTTCTCGGGGATGTCGGGATTGGCAATCACCTTGTCCAATGTCTCGGTCACATAATTGAAGCAACTGTCCAGCGTCTCCCGGTAAGGATGCATTTCTTCCGTGTCGCTGTTCACCGGAACATACCGGTCCATCACAGGAATCGGCCCATACATCCTAATCAGATAGAAATGATAGTAAGCCTTCAGAAACTCCACTTCACCAATCCAACGGTTTTTCTCGCTATCTTCCATGTCGGGAGTAGTATGTATATTCTCAATCAGAATATTGCAATAAGCGATTCCCTTATATAAATTGTTCCACTGGGCGCAATAGGGCGACTCGGCCTTTTGCAAGCCTTGAGCTATATACCAGGAATTGTTACCCAAATAGCTTCGGAATACATTGGAAATACAAAGTTCGCCGGCACCCAGCAACGCCACATTTCCATTCAGGCTTCCATCTTTGGGCATATATCTGTAGCAGGTAAACAATACCTTTTCCGCTTCTTTTCTCAGGGAGAAGGCGTGATCTTCGATGGTCGGTATGTTATCCGGCACGATGTTCAGTTCACATGAGGCCGATAGCAACACCGACAAGCACGACAATATGTATATCTTAATTTTATTCATAACCATTCTTTTTTTAAAAACCTACACTTACTCCGATATTGAATACACGCTGCAACGGATAGTTGAGACCGTTGCCCGCCAATTCCACATCCCACTCCTTAAACTTGCTCAATACAAAGAGATTGGTGGAAGACATATAGAATCTTAAATTGGACATCCCCCATTTACGAACCAATTTCTGAGGTACGGTATAGCCCATCTCCACCAACTTAAGCCGCAAGAACGAACCGTCTCTCATGAACCAGGTGCTTCTGGACTTGTTGTTGGCAATGGAGGTGGTCGACAGTCTTGGCCATGTGGCATAACGGTCGCGGTTGCTCTCCGACCAATAACTGTCGGCTATGAACTTCGCCAACTGATTGTTGCCCTTCTGTCCGGATACTGTCGACTGGAAAAACGGAGACATCTTCTCATAGTCAATCCAAAATGAGGAATGTGCCGAACCGTGAAACTGGAAGTTTACATCGAATCCTTTATATCCGAAAGTAGCCCCGAAACCGTAGTTAATCTCAGGAGTGGTAGGATAGCCTATCGGCACTTCATCCAGCGAATTGATTACTCCATCGCCGTTCATATCGCGGAATTTGATATCTCCCGCCTGGTAATTGCCTGTCTGTACGGGCGAGTTGGCCACTTCGGCATCATCTATGAACAGCCCTTCGGCAATGTATCCCCATTGCTGTCGGGGAGAATAGCCGATTTTGTATTTCCACCACTCCTTGTCGTAAGTGTTGTCTTCGTATTTCAAATATTCGCTGTGAGCATACGTAAAGTTACCGCGCGCTATCACATAGCAATCCTTGCTGATATTCTTGTTATACTTTAAGTCGAGGTCTACCCCATGTCCTTTTGTTTCGCCGATATTGGCGTATGAGTTTACTTCGTATCCCATGACGCCTGGAATGCTTTCCCGCTTCTGCAATATGCTGGTGCGGCGTTCGGTAAAATATTCTGCTATCAGGTCAAAACCGTAGAAGGATGCTTCGAGTGCATAATTCGCCTTGTAGGCTTTTTCCCAGCCAATGGCAGGGTTGGCATAACGCGACACGCTTACGCCCGGCCTGCTGTATCCGTTCTCGTATCCGAAAGAGGCTCCCGTAGAATTCATATTGACATTGGACAGATATAAGAAACGCTGCGACGTATCGCCAATCTTATCATTACCCACCAAACCGTAGGAAGCTCTTATCTTCAATTTGTCAATCTTATGACTCAGGCTTTCAAAGAAAGGCTCGTTCGAAATCATCCATCCGCCGCCAACGGAGGGGAAAAAGCCCCATCTGTGCTCCTTGTCGAAACGTTCGGAACCATTTAACCCGAAGTTGAATTCAGAGAAATAACGATCGGCATAAGCATATGTGAAACGTCCCGACACACCAAAGTTCCTGGAGGGCAAACTCTCTTGCAGTGTAGTATAATTGGGGTTCTTGCTGTCGATATATTGAGTGACGATAAGCCCGCCAACCCGATGGTTTCCAAAATCGCGGTTGTAATTGGTCCTTGTTTCTATTGTCATCACATTGTTGACCGTCTTATCCCCATTGCCAAAATCAAGGTATTCAGTTCCCGAATCGGGGTTAATATTCTCAATGGAGTAGTTGCCCGTCATGAAATCATAAGAACTCAACGCATAATAATAAGGTTTGTACTGCCTGGTCTGGCTGTAGTATGATTTGCGTGAGATATTGAAGAAACCTTCAAATTTCAGGCCTTTGGTCAGAAAATCCAAATCTTGCGTAATTCCCAGTGTGGCAAGCATCGTAGTATTCTCATAGTCCTTATATCCCTTCACCATCTCGGCATACGGGTTGATGTAACTTCCGTCATCACTGTTTCCAAAAAGAATATGCTTGATGTACTGATGTTCCTTGTCTGTGGGATATACCGCAGGGAAAAGAACAGGATTTGCCTTCATCACCATTGAGTAAATGTCCGAACCCGAATAAATAGGCCCCTCATAGTCATCAAATATTCCGCTCAGATTGACTCTTACCTGGGTGGTTTTTGTCACATTGATATTGACATTGGCCCTCATCTGGTAAGTTTGAAGATTGATGTTATTGTTGAAGTTGTTTTTGCCGTCTACATTCAACAAACCCTGGTCTTTGGTATATCGGAGCGATACGTAATATGTAGCCGCATTTCCGCCGCCGCTAATGCTCATGTTGGCCCGCCCGTTCCAGGCAGAATTCTTCATCAACTGCTTCTTCCAATCGGTATAAGGATAAATCACAGAACCCAAACCGGGCACTGTTCTGTCTATTTTATCATCGCTATACATGACAGGCGAAAGGGGATCGCGCGTTAAAATTGCCTCGTTATGCAATTTCATGTAAGAGATGGGATCTGCCAGTTCGATATTGCTTGTCGGACGCGAATTGCTTCCCTCTACTCTTACATCGAATTTCGTCTTTCCTCTTTCTCCCTCTTTTGTCTTTACCAGTACAACCCCGTTGGCTCCTCTCGAACCGTACAGAGCTGTTGCCATAGCGTCTTTCATAATCGAAAAACTTTCAATATCATCAGGATTCAAACGGCCTAAGTCCGTACTGGTCGATTCGATATTGTCAATCAGTATCAAAGGACTGGTGTTAAATCCGAAAGATGCGATACCGCGCACAAAAAAGGTTGCATCATCCGCACCCGGCTCTCCAGATGTCTGATAGGAAATAAGCCCGGCCACCTGACCTGCCAGCGCAGTAGTCATATTACTGCTCGGCACTCTCAGGCTCTTAGGAGAAAGCGTGGTGATGGAACCAATCACACTTTCCTTCTTCTGTGTACCGAACGCTACGACTTCCACCCCTTCCAGTTCATTTACATTCTGCGAAAGACTGACGGTAATATTTGTCTTTCCATTGAGAGGAAACTCCTGCGTGTTATATCCCACAAAACTGATTATCAATACATCCTTAGCAGAAGCATTCAGTATGAACCTACCGTCCATATCAGTGATGGTTCCCACAGAGGGATTACTTTTAATACTGACATTCGCGCCGGGGATTCCTTCACCGCTCTCATCAAAAACCTGTCCGGAGATTTTAACTTTCGCATGACCTGATTGCTGGCTCTTTCCGCTATCAGTCATTTTCTGTTGCTCGCTCTGCGAATATGCTCCCATCGAAATGAAGCAAGCCAACAGCAACAAATAAAGCTTTTCAAATTTCATAAGTTATTAGATTAGTTAATATAAGAATTAAAACCAATCCAAAACTAAAAATAAGAAACCGTATCTGTAAACCCTAATTTTAAGAAAAGAACATTTTTAAATCCGTATGGAAGATTTGAACACTCATCATGGAAGATTTGGACACATTTTCTTTCCTTACCCACACGTTTCCAAATATCTTCGGGCGGAATAACGACGAACTATTCTTTCCTATTCCGTACCACCTGCGGAGCCACTCCGAAAAAGGCTTTGAAGGATTTGCTGAAATAACGGGGCGAAGAGAAGCCCAACCGGAAGGAAATCTCCGAAATATTCAGTTCGGGAGCTTTCTTTAACAACACCATTGCTTCGTCCAGTTTTACTTTCAGAATAAATTCGTTCGGAGTCAATCCGGTCACCTGTTTGAATTGCGCATACAATTTGCTACGTCCCATACAGAGTTCGGAAGCAAGGGCGGTCACATCAAAATCCTGATTCTCAAAGTTGTTTTTAATAATACCTACGCATCTTTCCAATAGTTCCTTGTCTTTCTCGTTGATAGCTTGCGGCACCGGAGATTCCGCAACAGGCTTGCCTGCATAATGGGCTATCAAACGCTTTCTGTTTTTAATCAGGTTGTTACAACGCGTCACTAATATCCTGACATTGAACGGCTTTGTCACATAGTCGTCTGCGCCAAACATCAATCCCTCTATCATATATTCGATGGAGGTTTGGGCTGTGAGCAATACAACCGAAATATGAGAAAGTTCTACATTCGTCTTTATTTTATAGCATAATTCCTTGCCCGACATTCCAGGCATCATCACATCACTGATAATCAAGTCAGGCTGTATCTGGCGTGCCATTTCCAACCCTTCACGTCCATTGTGCGCCATATATACCTTATATGTAGGCAGAAACAGCTCTTCCAACATGAACAACAGTTCTTCATTGTCGTCTACCAGCAAGATAGTGGATTTCTCTTCCCCATTGGCAGAGGTTTCTGCAACCGCCGGACTCTCTTCCTGCACCTTCTTATCCTCTTCTACTCTTTGCTCAAACGAAAAAGCGGGTAACGAATCCTGAATAACCATCACTTCCTTGCCCTCCGTCGTCGCCATCTCTTCATCGCTGAAATGACGGTTACCCAAAGGAAGATACAGAGTGAATGTGGTTCCCTTACCGACAGTGCTCTCTACCTCAATCTTTCCATGATGCATATTCATTATTCCCTTAGCCAACGCCAGCCCTATGCCTGTGCCCATAGTGAAAGAAGAGGTAAGGTTGTCCGTCTGATAGAATCTTTCGAAAATCTTCGAGATATGTTCTTCGGGAATGCCGACTCCCGTATCGCGTACCGATACCATAGCCTGAGACGCCGTTTTTCTTATTTCCACCGTTATGTTACCTTTGTCGGAGGTGTATTTGAAAGCATTCGACAACAAATTGAAAATAACTTTCTGCAACTGCTTCGAATCAAACCACACGGAGACAGTTTCTTCCACATGGTCAAAGCGGTAAGTAATTTCTTTCTTCTGTGCATATTCGTAAAAGCACATATAAATCTGCCGGGTAAAAGCAATCAAATCTTGCTCTTCCACTTTCAACTTCAGGTAACCCTGCTCCTGCTTGCGGAAATCGAGCAATTCAGATATGAGATTGCGCATATGCCATGCGTTCTTGTAAATGCGAAGGATACGATTATAAATAGTCGTGCTCAAATCCATCTGCATCAGCACCTCAATCTGACCGAGAATAAGTGTCAACGGCGTACGGAACTCATGGGATATATTCGTAAAGAAGCGCAATTTTATCTGATTCATCTCTTCTATCCGCTCTTTTTCTTTCCTTTCAAACTCCAAAGAAGACTTCAACGCTGCCTGGCGGGTTTTGAAACGAATGAATGCAATCATCAGCCCAAGTAAGCAAAGGAAATAGAAAAGATATGCCCAAACGGTAGCGTAGAACGGAGCAGACACGTGTATATTGACGCTGATTTCCTGCCTCGCCTTTTCTTTGGAATCCAACGGACGGACTCTCAACGTATAATTGCCTGGCGAAAGATTTGTATAAGTGATGGTGGTATTGGCGGTTTGCGTCCATACCTTATCAAAACCGTCCAGCTGATATTCGAACAGACGGCTGCGGTCGTTATCATAATTGAAGGTGGCAAGTTCGATGGCTATGTTGTTCTGCTTGTAACTCAAATAGACATCCGATGTCTTTGCTAAAATATCGGTCAGGATATCGGAACCGTCGTTAGGACCGATTTCCTCATTAAAAATAAACAGTTTGTCAAAGTTTAAAAGGTTTTTGGAAGGGAATGAATGCAAGGCTTGCTTACGAAACAAAGCCAGCCCGTTTGTGCCACCAATGAAAAGTGTCCCTTTCTTATCCATATATAACGCAGACCCCTGACTATAGGTTTGATTGAATAAATGATAAGTATTCGTTACCCTGCCCTCTTCGGGATTGAAAACGGAAAGCCCCTTTCCATGAAGCATGAACAGACAACGGTCTTCGACAGACTCGCTGATATAATAGCAATAATCACTCGGAAGGCTCTGATTCGAAGTACTGTAGGACTTGAACCGTTGTTCATCTTCCAAATATTCAAAGACACCCGAACCTATTGTTCCGAAGAAAATCCGTCCTTTACTATCCTCGAAAATATGGACAACCTTAAAACGCTCTATGGCGGAGGGATTATTGACGTCCGTCACATATTGGGTGATTTGAGAGGAAGTCAAATCTATACAAATGACTCCTCCCTCGGCAAGTCCCAGCCATACGCGCTGCCTGCTGTCAATAAGGAATGTCTCATATGCATATCTTTTGCTCAACAGCCGTCTGACATCCGGATTGTCCGAAAGAGGTGAAAACTTCTCGGTAGCCGGGTCCATAAACATAGCCCCACCCTGCGTCAATACGGCAAGCCCGTTTTTATATCGCTGTATGTCATTCACAATTTCGTGCGGCAACGAGGCCGAATCTCCCGCCACATGATGAAGCGTATGTCCTCTGTCCGATTTCAAGTCCAAAACAAACAATCCGCCCAAGTGAGTGCCGACATACAGACGCTCATTTTCCTTGTTATAGAATATCGACTTCAGATTATCACTGCCGACACTCTCCTTATCGCCTTGCATATGCTGATAGTGAGCAAAAGTGCCCGTACTTTCGTCGTAACGGTTCAGTCCTCCTCCTTCCGTACAAATCCATAAGTTTCCTTTATCGTCTTCCGTCATCTTTCCCACCACAGGAAAACTCAGACAGTCTTTCTGTAAAGGCTCGGCATAATAAAAATGATTGCCGTTCTTACTTGGATTAAAGACATTTACTCCCCCATAGTAAGTACCTACCCACATATTTCCCTGCATATCTTTATGAAGAGACAAAACCGAATGATGGCTCAGTGTATTGGGAGAATCGCCATAGCGTATATAGTGTTCCCACTTGCCCGCAGCAGGGTCATAGCAATCAAGCCCTCGAAACGTACCTATCCAAATACGTTTGAAATCATCTTCCTGCACACATCTGATTTGATTGTCGGACACCCCGTCCCCGACGGCAACACTTGCGTAATGAGCCACTTCTCTGTCGGCGGAGATTTTATACAGACCGTTCCAGGTGCCCACCCAGATATTACCGTTGCTGTCTCCCGAAATGCACTGGCATCCTCTACCAAATGAAGCCAATATCTTTTGCTCCTCCGGATTCTTGCGTGAGACGGCTACCACATAATTAGTGCCAAGCCATATCCGGTCATCATCTACATACAACATTCCGCCGGAACCGACTCCTTTCTGTAACTGTACGGCAAGAGTCAACTCCGAACTTTCTGCCGTACAATAATAAATACCTGATTTGCAACTCACCCACAATGTGTCTCCCTTACAGAAAATATCCCGCACATCATTACGGCGCAAACAGGTAAACCGTTCCTTATAAAGTTCGCATTTTATCAAATCATTCCCCGAACGGATATACATCCGCCCCTTCCCGTCCCCACACAATTTATTGATTTCATTGTTTGTCAGTCCTTCCCCATCCTGCGAAGGACGGAATATCCTCACATCCTTTCCATTATATCTGTTCAATCCTTCCGAAGTGCCCAACCATACAGCACCCAGTTCATCCTGATAGATAGAAAATATGCAAACTTGGGACAGACCGTCGGAAACTCCCAGATGTTTAAAGTAATGGTTTTTAGCATTCACCAGTATAATACCTAAAATACCCAAGAGGAAGATAACAGTTCTTTTCATGTATTATATAATTGATTAGCGGCTACAAAAATACAAATAATACTTAATTAATATTTCAATGCATAGTCTTTTTCACAAACTAAAATCAAGAAAAGAAAGCATTCAGACGCCCAACAATTGTTTCAGCTCCGCCACACCCTCGGAAGCTCCCTTCCGAATCACGTGTATCGGACGTGAAGTATGTATATCTACCGGTTTCGGATCAATCAGATATACCTCTGCTCCTCTTGGTACATAATGAAGCAACCCCGCAGCAGGATACACATTGAGCGAAGTGCCGATAATTACGAAAATATCCGCTTTCTCCACGTATCGTACAGCAGTCTCTATTTCGGGAACCGCCTCACCGAACCATACGATAAAAGGACGTAATTGTGTCCCGTCTCCTGCCTTGTCGCCAAGTTTCACTTCGTATTCCTCCGGTTCGAGTTCCTTTATGTAACGGGGATTATAAGGGTCGCGACTGGAACAGACTTTTGTCAATTCTCCATGCAGGTGGATTATATGGCTGCTCCCGGCTCTTTCGTGCAGATTGTCAACATTCTGTGTCACCACTGTTACGTTAAAGTCCTTTTCCAGTTGCGCCAACAACTCGTGCCCTCGGTTCGGAACAACATCCAATAGTTGCTTCCGGCGTTCGTTATAAAAGCTTATCACCACAGCCGGGTCACGCTGATACCCCTCCGGAGTGGCAACCTGCTCCACCGGATAACGGTCCCACAAACCACCCGCATCCCTAAATGTACTGATTCCACTCTCGGCACTCATGCCTGCACCCGTCAAAATTACCAGATTCTTCATATCCGTTTCTCCTTCTGTTTGCTTTTAAGATGCACAAATGTAATCAGAATCACCGGAACAAAAGAATAAAATCTTCAAAGAAAAGCGGCTAACTTTCACGGATATAAGAATTTTTAAATACCAAATGCTAAATCATTCAAATAAAACACGTACTTTTGCGACTCGTAAATTTGCAATGGATTGAAAGCTAAAACTATGGAGGTGACGCGTTTCAATCGTCAACAAGAAACATTATATGGATAAATTCAGTTACTCTATTGGCCTGGGAATCGGTCAAAACTTATTAAGCATGGGGATTAAGAATCTCTCAGTAGAAGACTTCACACAGGCTATCAAGGATGTATTGGAAGGCAACCAGACGGCTATCAGCCATCAGGAAGCCCGTGAAATAGTAAACAAATATTTCGAAGAATTGGAAGCAAAGATGAGCGCTGCCGCCATCGAACAAGGAAAGGCTTTCCTCGAAGAAAACAAGAAAAAAGCAGGTATCGTAACTCTGCCCAGCGGATTGCAATACGAAGTCATCAACGAAGGTACAGGCAAAAAGCCGCAAGCTACGGACCAGGTGAGATGTCACTACGAGGGCACGCTGATTGACGGAACGCTGTTCGACAGCTCCATCCAACGTGGCGAACCTGCCGTATTTGGTGTCAACCAGGTAATTCCGGGATGGGTGGAAGCACTGCAACTGATGTCTGAAGGTGCTAAATGGAAACTGTACATTCCGTCGGAACTTGGTTATGGCGCAAGAGGTGCCGGAGAAATGATACCTCCTCACAGCACACTTGTATTTGAAGTAGAATTACTCGAAGTATTATAAATAAAAAAATTCAAAGCAAAATGAAAAAAGTTAGTGTTTTTATGACAATCGCTGCTGCTGCAAGCCTTGCTTCTTGTACAGCCCAATCTCCTAAAGCAAATATGAAAACAGACATCGACTCACTGTCTTATTCTTTCGGTTTGGCTCAGACTCAAGGCCTGAAAGGCTATCTGACAGGCCGTATGGATGTCGATACTGCATATCTGGCAGATTTCATCAAAGGTTTGAACGAAGGTGCCACCAAGAACGGCAAGAAAGACATCGCCTACAGAGCAGGTCTGCAAATCGGCCAGCAAATCACTCAAATGGTGGAAGGCTTCAATCACGAATTGTTTGGAGACGACTCTACCAAGACTGTCAACAAAGAGAACATCTTGGCAGGATTCATTGCAGGTACTTTGGAAAAAGGCGGTCTGATGACTATGGATGAAGCCCAGACTTATACACGCACTACCATTGAAACTATCAAAGCAAAAACTTTAGCAGAAAAATATGCCGACTACAAGGCTGAAAACGAAAAGTTCCTTGCCGAAAACAAAACAAAAGAAGGTGTAAAAACCACTCCGAGCGGTCTGCAATACAAAGTAATCACTGAAGGTAAGGGTGAAATTCCGGCCGATACCTGCAAAGTGAAAGTAAACTACAAAGGTACTTTGATTGACGGAACTGAGTTCGACAGTTCTTACAAGCGCAACGAACCGGCTACTTTCCGTGCCAACCAAGTAATCAAAGGTTGGACAGAAGCCCTGACAATGATGCCTGTAGGTTCAAAATGGGAACTTTACATCCCTCAGGAACTTGCTTATGGCTCAAGGGAATCAGGCGGTCAAATCAAACCGTTCTCTACTTTGATTTTCGAAGTTGAATTGATAAGCATCGAAAAAGACAAGAAATAAGAATAATTCTCCCTGAACAGAAGAAAGAGGTGCAAAGCATTTGTGCCTCTTTTTTTTGCTTTTGCTTCTTTTCTTTCTCGAAAAAGAAGAATAATTAAAATAAATACATATATTTGCTTACTATTTGATAACAACTGGAAATTATAATTTTTAATTATGGAAAAAATAGACAACCTCGACAGACAGATCTTGGAGATTATCTCTCAGAATGCCCGCATTCCTTTCAAGGACGTAGCTGCCGAATGCGGAGTATCACGCGCAGCCATTCACCAGCGTGTGCAAAGACTGATTGACTTAGGTGTCATTGTAGGCTCAGGTTACCATGTAAATCCTAAATCTTTGGGCTACAGAACTTGTACATACGTCGGTATCAAACTGGAGAAAGGCTCTATGTACAAATCTGTTGTAGCCGAACTTCAAAAGATTCCCGAAATCGTAGAATGCCACTTCACTACAGGCCCGTACACCATGCTGACCAAATTGTATGCGTGCGACAACGAGCATCTGATGGATTTATTGAACAACAAAATGCAAGAGATACCGGGTGTAGTAGCCACCGAAACATTGATTTCCCTGGAACAGAGCATCAAGAAAGAGATTCCCATCCGTGTAGAAAAATAAAATACAATGGAATTTTTAAATGAGTACCACCTTGCAGGGTTATTCATCGGAATTTGCACCTTTCTGATTATCGGCCTTTTTCACCCTGTCGTGGTAAAGGCCGAATATTATTGGGGCACCAAATGCTGGTGGATATTCTTAGTGCTTGGCGTCGTCGGGGTGATTGCCTCGTTAAGTATAGACAATGTGATACTTTCCTCTCTGTTGGGTGTCTTTGCTTTCTCTTCCTTTTGGACAATCAAGGAGGTGTTCGAACAGGAAGAGCGCGTAAAAAAAGGTTGGTTTCCCAAGAATCCGAAACGAAAGTATCGATTTTAATACGAAGGATTGCAGTTTTTTAAGGAAGAATTTGCATAATTCGACAGAAAGCACTACTTTTGTCACCGCATTCAGCAATGGATACATCGGGCTTTTAGCTCAGTTGGTTAGAGCAACAGACTCATAATCTGGAGGTCCTTGGTTCAAGCCCAAGATGGCCCACTTGAAAAAAGGTTGTAGCACAAGCGGCTGCAACCTTTTTTCAGTTTCTATCATTCCCGTTTATCCCCCCTATTTTACGGCTCTATATGACCGATTCGCAGCGCATATAGCTCCTGCTTTTACGGCATATATATCCTACTTCCAGCATCTATATGTCCTGCACGCAGGAGATATATGCGCTGCAACAAGCTGAATATGAGTGTATGTAGCCTGCATTTGAGAGGTGAAAGAAGATAACGGATAATCATTAATGCCAATACACGAAGAAACGTTTGTACTTCAATACCTATGAACTATTTTAATCATTTTATCTTTCCGACGGGACGAACTTCGTTCCCCTTCCTATGCATATTGCTATCTCCACATTGCTTACGCATCGCTTCAAGGGCTTGTTTCAACCGCTCCACGTCTTTGGGATAAAGACTTTTAACATCGTATCGTTCTCCCGGGTCACGCCGCAAATCATAAAGCGCCCAGTCTGTATAAGCTTTCGTTCGCGGTCCGGGTGTACCGTCGTCGTGAGGCAACGTACCGTCATAAGTAATATAAAGATGAGGCTCGACCAGTTTGAACCGTTCGTCGCGTACAGCGTCCAACTGATTCTTCTGATCGTAATAATAAAAATAGTCACGAGGCTTAAAACTTTTATCCCCCTGCATTAACGGCAGGATATTGACACCATCAATCTTACGTTCAGGCAGTTGCCCGTCAACAATCGCAGTTATCGTAGGTAAAATATCAATACCGCTCGCCAACTGGTTGCAAATCCATCCGGCAGGAATCTGCGCCGGCCATTTCATGATACAGGGCACGCGTTGCCCCCCTTCGTACGTAACGTGTTTTGCATCCCTGAGCCCACCTGTAGAACCTGCTCTCATTCCAAAATTGATCCAAGCTCCATTATCAGACGTAAATATGACCAATGTATTTTCTTCCAAACCCGCTTCACGAACAGCTTTGAGCACTTCCCCTACACTCCAGTCTACTTCCATCATTGCGTCACCAAAAAGCCCTTGCTCGCTTTTACCCCGGAATTTATCCGAAACAGGCAGCGGAACGTGTACCATTGTATGAGCAAAGTAAAGGAAAAAAGGATTTTTCCGTTGCCGATGAATAAAATCAACTGCATATTCCGTATAAAGTTCTGTCAATGAGTTCTGGTCATCCATCGTTCTGATGTACTTTTCGATTTCATTGCCATTATAAAGAGGCAACTCCGGACGTTTCATCACCCGCTCGGTGGGCACTTCCCCGGGACGCACCAAATAGCCATAAGGCCACATATCATTCGAATAGGGCAATCCGAAGTACTCATCGAATCCTCGTTGCAAAGGCAAATATTCAAACTCACTACCTAAATGCCATTTTCCCACCACTGCTGTTGTATAGCCCACTTCCTTGACAATCTGTGATATAAACGTCTCATCAGGATGTACGCCGATACCGGTTTCCGGTTTAATAGCTCCATAAATACCAATCCGATTCGGATAACATCCGGTCATTAATCCGGCTCGTGAAGCAGAACTGACCGAAGAAGGACTGTAAAATTGAGTAAAACGGACACCCTCAAAAGAAAGACGGTCGATATTGGGAGTACTATACCCTTGAGCGCCTGTAACAGTCAAATCACCATATCCCATATCATCCATATTAATCAGAATGATATTGGGACGTTTTGCAGAAGGTTTATGCGCCTTCGCTCCTCCCATCGCGACAAGCGGTGAGAGAGCCATCGAAATAAGCAGTTTATACATATCACATTTCTTTTTACTATTCGGCACAAAAATAGACGGTTTTCTTATAAAGAAAACGGCAAATATTAAGCTGTTTACATAAATACAAAACTTGCAAAGTTCTTTTATAAACCTATTTATCAGACAGATAAATATTCAAGCAAGACACACATCTATATAACAGTAAACAAAACTGCGATGAATCGTCCCGAAAAACTGCTTGCACGCCGGCTTCAAAAAAGGGGGAAGTGCAGTTTTCGTCCCTTCTGCCATAAAGGAAGCCACTTTGAATAATTCTGCGCAGTGATAAATGAAATTAATAAAAGCATTTCGTAACTTTGCCGTAGAAACGAAAATTAGGAAGCATATACAATTATGAAACATCCTCTTCACCAATTCCAATATTGTCCCGAATGCGGTTGCCCGCACTTTGAAGTCAACGACGAAAAATCCAAGAAGTGCAGCGGCTGCGGTTTTGTCTATTATTTCAACCCGTCCGCCGCTACCGTGGCACTGATTCTGAATGAAAAGAAGGAGTTGCTTGTCTGCCGCCGCGCCAAAGAGCCCGCCAAAGGGACGCTCGACCTTCCTGGCGGCTTTATCGACATGGGTGAGACAGGAGAAGAAGGCGTAGCCCGTGAAGTATTGGAAGAGACCGGATTGAAAGTGAAGCAAGCCGTCTACCAATTCTCGCTTCCCAATATTTACATCTATTCCGGTTTTCCCGTCCATACGCTTGATATGTTCTTCCTTTGTACCGTAGAAGACATAAGCCATTTCTCGGCTATGGATGATGTGGCGGATTCCTTCTTCCTGCCTTTATCGGAGATACGTCCGGAAGATTTCGGGTTGGACTCCATCCGGCAGGGACTTATACGGTTTCTGAACCGGCACAACTAACTAAGATACGCACTAAACTTTCGGTATGCAAATTGCGTTCTAAGCAGAAAAAGGTGTATCTTTGTAGCATTAGAATTCTAAATCCATCCTGGTCATGAGTAAGATTTACCCCATCGGAATACAGAACTTTGAGAAGATTCGCAGAGACGGATATTTCTATATCGATAAAACTGCCTTAGTCTATCAAATGGTAAAGTCGGGCAGCTACTTCTTTCTGAGCCGCCCGCGCCGCTTTGGGAAAAGTTTGTTAGTCTCCACGCTCGAAGCCTACTTTGAAGGCAAACGAGAACTCTTTGAAGGACTTGCGATAGAGAAACTGGAAAAAGACTGGACAAAGCATCCGATTTTGCACATAGACCTCAATACCGAAAAGTATGAAAGTCTGGAAAGCCTGGAAAATATCCTGAACGATACTCTGTACAAATGGGAAAAGGTGTATGGCACTGAGCCTTCCGAAACCTCGTTGCCTCTCCGCTTCAAGGGTATCATCCGCCGTGCTTATGAGCAGACCGGGAATCGTGTTGCCATTTTCGTAGACGAATATGATAAACCCATGCTGCAAGCCATCGGCAATGAAGAACTACAAAAAGCTTTCCGCAACACTTTGCAGGCCTTTTACGGAGCCATCAAAACAATGGACGGCTACATAAAGTTCGCCTTTCTGACGGGCGTCACCAAGTTCGGCAAAATAAGTGTATTCAGTGCATTGAACAATCTGATAGACTTGTCTATGGATGAGCGTTATGCGGCAATATGCGGTATGACGGAAAAGGAAATCCATGACAATCTGGAAGAAGACCTGCTCGAACTCGCCGGCAAACAGAAGATGAGTTATGAAGAAGTATGCCGTGAACTGAAAACGTGTTATGACGGGTATCATTTCGTAGAAAACTCTGTGGGAATATACAATCCGTTTAGCGTACTCAATACATTCTTTAAAATGAAGTTCGGCAGTTATTGGTTTGAAACCGGAACTCCTACTTATCTGGTGGAATTATTAAAAGCCCACCACTATGACCTGCACTGCATGACGCATATAGAAACCGATGCGGACATACTCAACAGTGTCGATTCGGCTTCGACCAATCCCATTCCTGTCATTTATCAAAGCGGATATCTTACGATAAAGAACTATGATCAGGAATTCGCTACTTATCAATTAGGCTTTCCCAATCGCGAAGTTGAAGAAGGATTTATGAAATTTTTGTTGCCTTTCTACGCGAATACAGATAAAGTTGAATCACCTTTTCAAATTCAGAAATTCGTTCGGGAAGTACGCAGTGGCGATTATGAATCTTTCTTCCACCGCCTGCAAAGTTTCTTTGCCGATACACCCTATGAGTTAATACGCGACCAGGAGTTGCATTATCAAAATGTACTGTTCATCGTTTTCAAACTTATCGGTTTCTATGTAAAGGCAGAATACCACACATCGCAAGGTCGTATCGACCTCGTGCTGCAAACCGATGCGTTTATATATATCATGGAATTTAAGTTGGAAGGCAGTGCCGAAGAAGCCCTCAGCCAAATAAACGAAAAGAATTACGCACAGCCTTTTGCTGCCGACCCCCGCAAATTATTTAAGATAGGGATTAACTTCAGCAGCCTGACGCGGAACATCGAGAAGTGGATTGTAGAAGAATAAATTAAATGATTATAAAATAACTTTCAAAGGACTGTCATTGACAGATATATAGTACTTTTGCATAAACACCCGATTATGAAAAAAGAAATTACCAAACTCATTTGTGCGGCCATCTGCTGCGCACCAATTATAGGATTTGCCCAGACCGGTGACAAGTACACCGCGGCTGACAACCTCTATAAAGAAGGGAAAGAACTTTTTCAGGCAAAGAATTATGCGGCTGCTCGGCCGGCACTGAAAGCATTTGCCAAGCAAAAGCCTACAGGCAACCTACTTCAGGATACGGAATATATGCTGGTCTGCTCGGCCTATGAGTTGAATGACAAGAACCGCATCGAATTGCTTCGCAACTATCTCGACCGTTATCCCGACACTCCCTCTGCCAACCGTATTTATTCATTGTTGGCTTCCTGCTATTTCTACGAAGAAAAGTATGATGAAGCGATTGCGCTTTTTAACTCTACCGACCTCAATCGGCTCGGCGATGAAGAGCGTGACGACCGTACTTATCAATTGGCTACCTGTCATCTGAAAACCGACAATCTGAAAGAAGCAGCCACTTGTTTTGAAACCCTGCGCGCCGACAGCCCCAAATATGCGAAAGACTGCGATTATTACCTCTCTTATATCCGTTATACCCAAAAACGCTATGACGAAGCATTGAAAGGTTTTCTTCCATTGCAGGACCATCCGAAATACAAGGCGCTCGTACCTTATTACATTGCCGAAATTTATGCACAGCTTCAAAACCATGACAAGGCACAGATTGTAGCACAGAATTATCTGTCAGCTTATCCGGACAACGAGCACGCCGCAGAGATGTACCGCATCCTCGGAGATGCTTATTACCACTTCGGGCAATACCACCAAGCCGTAGAGTCATTCAACGAATACTTGGATAAAGACCATTCGGCTCCCCGCCGGGATGCTCTTTATATGTTGGGGCTGTCTTACTATCAGACGAAAGTCTATTCAAAAGCAGCCGAAACACTCGGTAAGGTGACCACCGCCAACGACCCTCTTACACAGAATGCCTATCTGCACATGGGACTTTCTTACCTGCAACTGGCAGAGAAAAATAAAGCCCGCATGGCTTTTGAGCAGGCAGCAGCCTCCGATGCCAATAGGCAAATCAAAGAACAGGCGGCCTACAATTATGCACTTTGCCTGCATGAGACTTCTTTTTCCGCCTTCGGCGAATCCGTCACTGCCTTTGAAAAGTTCCTCAACGAATTTCCTACTTCCCCATATGCCGAGAAAGTGAGCAGTTATCTGGTGGAAGTCTACATGAATACACGCAGCTATGATGCGGCTTTGAAATCAATCGACCGAATCAGCAAGCCGAGTGCACAAATACTGGAAGCCAAGCAGAAGATTCTGTTCCAGTTGGGTGCGCAGTCTTTCGCTAACGCCGACTTTGAACAAGCACTGAATTATCTGAACCAATCCATCGCCCTCGGACAATACAACCGTCAGACCAAAGCAGATGCATACTATTGGTGTGGAGAATCTTATTACCGTCTCGGCCGGATGGCAGAAGCCGCACGCGACTTCAATGCTTATCTGCAACTGACCGCCCAACCCGATAACGAGATGTATGCACTTGCCAATTATAACTTAGGATACATCGCTTTCCACCGGAAAGACTATACACAGGCAAGCAACTACTTCCGAAAATACATCCAACTGGAAAAAGGTGAAAACACAACGGCTTTAGCCGATGCATACAACCGCGTCGGTGACTGTCACCTGTATGTGCGCAATTTCGAAGAAGCCAAACATTACTACTCGCAAGCCGAACAGATGAACACTCCTTCCGGCGATTATTCTTTCTATCAGTTGGCTCTTGTGTCCGGTCTGCAGAAAGACTATACCGGCAAGATTACCTTGCTCAACCGCCTGGTAGGAAAATATCCCGCTTCTCCTTATGCCGTAAATGCGATTTACGAAAAAGGACGGTCTTATGTCTTGATGGACAACAACAGTCAGGCAATCACCTCCTTCAAGGAGCTGCTGAACAAATATCCCGAAAGTCCGGTCAGCCGCAAAGCTGCGACGGAAATCGGTCTGCTGTACTATCAGAAAGAGAATTACAATCAGGCAATCGAAGCCTACAAACAAGTCATCGAAAAATATCCGGGCAGCGAAGAAGCCCGCCTGGCAATGCGTGACTTGAAGTCGATTTACGTAGACCTGAACCGCATAGACGAGTTTGCAGCTTTGGCGAATGCCATGCCGGGACATATACGCTTCGACGCCAACGAGCAGGATTCGCTGACTTATGTTGCCGCAGAAAAGATTTATATGCGCGGACGCATGGAAGAAGCCAAGACAAGTTTCAACAAGTATTTGCAGACTTTCTCGGAAGGGGCTTTCAGTCTGAATGCACATTATTATCTCTGCCTGATTGGCAATGAGCAGAAGAACTATGACATGATTCTTCTCCACTCCGGCAAGTTGCTCGAATATCCGAATAACCCATTTGCAGAGGAGGCGCTCATCTTACGTGCCGAAGTACAGTTCAACCAACAGCAGACAACAGAAGCGTTGGCAAGCTACAAGATGCTGAAAGAAAAAGCAACCGGTGCAGAACACCGCCAGCTTGCCGAGACGGGAATACTCCGTTGTGCCTTCCTGCTGAGAGATGATATTGAAACCATCCATGCCGCTACCGACTTGCTGGCAGAAGCCAAACTCAGTCCCGAACTGAAAAATGAAGCCCTTTATTATCGCGCAAAGGCTTACGCCAAACAAAAAGCGGACAAAAAAGCGATGGATGACTTCCGCGAACTGGCAAAAGACACTCGTAATCCATACGGAGCCGAAGCCAAATACCAGGTTGCACAAGCATTGTACGATGCCAAAGAATATGCCGCCGCCGAAAAGGAACTGCTCAACTACATCGAACAGAGTACACCGCACGCTTATTGGCTGGCACGCGGTTTCGTCCTTCTGTCCGACGTATATGCCGCCACAGGCAAAGACCTTGATGCACGCCAATATCTGCTGAGCCTGCAACAGAACTACCAGGGCAATGACGATATAGAAAATATGATTGAAAGCAGACTTGCCAAGTTGAAAGTTGAGAATTAAAATATAGAAAAGTATGAAACGAACTCGTTATATAATAGGAGGGCTTGCATTGGCAATGTCAATGCCGTCCTGTCTTCAAGCCCAAACTACCCAGCCCAAAGATACGACCATGAATCGTACCGTTGTTGTGGAACAAGAATATAATCCGGATATTATGGACGCCTCAAAAATAAACGTCCTACCCAAAGTAGAAGAACCGACAGTGAGCAAGAAAGAAGTGGAATACGCCACGACTTTCTTTCCGGCAACTTCCATCCCGGCAGGCTTGATGAATCCCTATACCGGAAAAGAAATCCAACCCGGAATCGCTCCCGGCTATATTCGTGCCGGATACGGTAATGCGGGCAACTTGGATGTCCTTGCCAATTACCTGCTCCATCTGTCGGATAAAGACAGACTGAATGCACGTTTCCAAATGGACGGAATGAACGGAAAGCTGGCTCTTCCCTTCATAAACGACGAAAAATGGAAAGCATTCCATTATCGTACGCGTGCCAATGTAGATTATACGCACCAATTTGATAAATTGGATTTGAATATCGCCGGAAACTTCGCTCTGAGCAACTTCAACCTCAAGCCGGAAAGTGTGAACAGCAAACAGAAATTCACTTCGGGCGACTTTCATGCAGGCATTCATTTCATCAACGAAACCGCCCCATTACGTTTCAACGCCGAAACGAATCTGCTGATGTACGCCCGTCAGCACAATATCATCAACGAAGAGGCAACGGGTGTCGGACTTAAGGAAACAATCATACGTACCAAAGGCGATGTCACCGGAGCCATCAATGACCAACAATCGGTGACCATCGCTTTGGAAATGAATAATCTTCTCTACAACGGACATCCCCAAAACGCCGCTACTGGAGACGAATACTTCAAGAACTATACAACGCTTCTTCTGAATCCCTATTATGAGTTGGACAACGACGACTGGAAACTGCACGTCGGTGCCAACGTAGACCTGTCTTTCGGGTTCGACAAATCTTTCCGTGTCTCGCCGGATATTACTGCACAATATATCTTTTCCGACAGCTATGTGGTTTACGCAAAAGCCACGGGCGGCAAGCAACTGAATGATTTCCGCCGGTTGGAGCAACTATGCCTTTATGGAGACTACTATATCCCGACAACAGCCGGAGAAACTGCTACACTCCGTCCGTTCGACACTTATGAGCAGCTCAATACTGCTATTGGATTAAAGGCAAGCCCCTATACCGGTATCTGGTTTCACCTGTTCGGAGGATATCAGAATTTGAAAAATGACCTGATGTATGGTAACCTGGTTTTAATCAGTTCCAACACCGGTCCCATAGGTAATACGCTTGCTTTTTCCCAAGAGAACACAAACAATGTATACGTAGGTAGCGAATTTACCTACGACTACAAAGATATTCTCTCCTTTGCACTCCGTTACACCTACCGCAACTGGCACAGCAATCAAAACGAATACCTGCTTAGTATAAAACCTGAGAATGAAGTAAGTGTATCACTCTTTCTCCACCCCATCTCCGCCCTCCGGGTGAATATCGGATACGATTACATCGGGCGCAAACAAGAAGCAGTATCCCCACTCATGTCTGATGTGAACGATTTGCATCTCGGAGCCAGCTACAATGTATTCAAAGGAGTATCGGTCTATGCACAGGTACACAATCTGCTGAACAAGAAATACCAGTACTACATAGGTTATCCTGCCCAGGGATTCAATTTCTTGGGAGGATTGAGCTTCCGGTTCTAAACTACCGGAGCATCTCTGTCGGATAAAAGATTTTACAATAACAATTCCTTTTTCTCTTCCCATAGCAAGAGCACCCACATCATCGGGTGCTCTTTTTTTATGTGCATACATAAATTCGTCAAATGGCTATCCACACCACTATAGCGCGTTTTTAGTTATTTGTGCACCTTATTTGGTGAATATTGCACGTCCGTTTTTACCCCCTCCTCTAACTTTGCGGTATTGTTTCGAAGACAACAAAAACATTCGTTGGCCTCACCTCAAAATTAACATATTTATTAACCTATTAAATTAAACAGTATGAGAAACACGCTTAATTCAAGACTCTGTTTTCTTATTACGTTTCTTTTATTCATACCACTGGTGTATGCCCTTCCCCCGGAAGGTATCACCATCAAAGGTAGGATAACGGACGAAACTCTTAAGGAGGGTGTTCCCGGTGCCAATGTGACCGTGAAAGGTACTACCCTCGGGACTATCACAGACTTCGACGGTAATTACACCATCGTTGTTCCAAGTAAAAAATCCGTGTTGAACATCTCTTTCATCGGCTATGTCACCCAAGAGATTGTAGTCGGCGACCAGACCGTCATCAATGTCACGCTCAAGGAAGATGCTCAGAATCTTGGCGAAGTGGAAATTGTAGCTATCGCCTACGGTAATCAGGACAAGCGTATGATGACAAGTGCCGTCTCCTCTATCGACAACAAAGAGCTGATTAAATCGCCGGCAACAAGCATCACCAACGTACTTGCGGGAGCCTTGCCGGGCGTATCTTCCGTACAAACCACCGGACAACCCGGTAAAGATGCTGCCGCTATCTATGTGCGCGGTGCAGGTACATTGAACGATTCACAGTCCAAACCGTTGGTCCTGGTAGACGGGATAGAACGTGAGTTCTCGCAAATCGACCCGAACGAAATCGAAAGCATTTCCGTATTAAAAGACGCCTCTTCTACCGCAGTATTCGGAGTAAGAGGCGCCAATGGCGTTATATTGATTACCACCCGAAGAGGTAAGGCTGGTAAAACACAAATCTCCGCCAGTACCAAATTAGGGTTACAGCAACCCATTTCGCTGGTAGAGCAGACCGGAAGTTACGAATTCGCACGTTTCTGGAATATAAAGCAGGAAATGGACCACGTGACCAACCCGAAACTATACTTCACTCCAGAACAGATAGAAGCCTACCGTACCGGTTCGGACCCTATCATGTATCCCAGTATGGACTGGAAGAAGTATATCTTCAATAATGTCTACCTTCAAAGTCAGAACAACCTCAACATTTCCGGCGGTAGTGAAAATGTGAGATACTTCATCTCAGTCGGTTATACTTATCAGAACGGACTTCTGAAAGAACTTCCCGGACAGTCGTACGATAACAACTATCGTTACAACCGCTATAACTACCGTGCCAATATCGACGCCAACCTGACCAAGACCACTACCATGAAATTGGGCGTAGGCGGTGTATTAGGAAAGATACAGGAGCCGCGCAGTGTTGTTTCGGGAACAGGGCAAGACCAAAATCCCTGGGTCATCGCACAGATATGGTCACATCCGTTTGCCGGACCGGGATTTATCAATGGCGTACGGACATTAGTCCCCAAAGATATGCTTCCGTTGGGCGAAGTAATGCGCGACGGTATGTTCGTCTTTTACGGACAGGGTTACAACCAGACCTATAACACTACATTAAACCTGGATTTGGACATTACGCAGAAGCTCGATTTTATCACTCCGGGATTAAGTGCGTCGGTAAAAGGAGCCTACGACAATCAGTTCAAACTGGAAAAAATACGTACCGGAGGTGCCATAGAAGCACAGACTGTGTACTATAAGTCTTACTTTGACACCAATGGCACGATGTTGCAGACCGACCCCGATTACGATAAGTCACTTATCTATGTGCCTACCGGCAGCGATACTCCGCTCTCTTACTCAGAAAGCAACGGACGCGGACAGAACTGGTATCTGGAAGGACGAATCAATTACGACCGTACTTTCGGCGACCACAGGATATCAGGCTTGCTTCTTTACAACCAGTCACGCAACTACTATCCGAATAGTTACACCTACCTGCCACGTAACTATGTAGGCTTGGTGGGACGTGCCACCTATGCTTACCAAAGCAAATATCTGTTAGATGTAAACGTAGGCTACAACGGTTCGGAAAACTTTGCTCCGGGCAGTACACGTTTCGGTGTATTCCCTTCCTTCTCTGCCGGCTGGATTGCCACTGCCGAGGAGTTCATGCAAAACCAGAAAATCGTTGACTACTTGAAACTCAGAGTTTCTTGGGGACGCGTAGGTAATGACAAAGGGGTAGACTCACGTTTTATGTATATGCCGGCCGTATGGGGCTCATCGGGCAGTTACAGCTTTGGCGTAGACAATCCGATTTCCCAATCGGCAGCCGCTATCTCACGCATGGGTAACCCGAAAGTGACTTGGGAAACAGCCGACAAACAGAACTATGGTATCGATGCTAAATTCTTCAACAGCCGCTTGTCTGCCACTTTCGATTACTTTATCGAACACCGCACGGGTATCCTGCTCTCTCCGAAATCAACTCCAAGCATCATCGCCACCGGCCTGCCGAACCTGAATATCGGAAAGGTAGACAACCACGGTTACGAGCTCTCTCTTGGCTGGCACGATAAAGCAGGCAAAGACTTCAACTATTATGTAGATGCGAACGTCTCCTTTGCACGTAATAAAATACTTTACATGGATGAAGTGCCCAAGCAATTCGACTATATGAACGAGACGGGAGGTTCTACCGGACGCCAAACGGGACTGTACAACTATATCCGTCTCTATCAATACAGCGACTTCATCACCGGAGAAAACGGCGAACTGATTTTAAAACCGGAACTGCCGCAACCTTATCAAAAGGTATATCCGGGAGATGCCATGTATGCCGACCTCAACGGCGACCACATCGTCGACGGTAATGATAAAAGTGTGGCAGGTTTTGCCACCCGTCCGGAATACATCTTCGGTATGAACATGGGCTTCGACTGGAAAGGATTCAATTTCTCCATGCAATGGGTCGGCTCAAAGAATGTGAACAGAATGTACGACATCGAATACCGTATCCCCTATACCAACGCAGGAAAACGCGGTTTGCTCAGCTACTTCTACGATGGTTGCTGGACACCGGAAAATCAATCAGGAGCCGTTTATCCGCGTCCGTCGGAAGAGTCGGAGGCCTGGAACTCCGAAGATTCCACTTTATGGTTGGTAGATGCTTCCTATCTCCGTCTGAAAAGCCTGAACTTCGGTTATACACTCACCGGAAAGAAATTCCTGAAAAAGTTGGGACTCAGCTCGCTCGGATTTACTTTCAGTGGCTACAACCTGCTGACATTCTCGCCGCTTAAGTATCTTGACCCGGAAAGCGACCCTAACCGATTCGGAGATTATCCGCTAATCAAGGTATACAGTTTCGGTTTAAATCTTAACTTCTAAAAAACGACTTTATGAATAGTATAATAAAAGGGCTCAGCCTTGTATTGAGTTGCATACTGGCAGCCTCCTGTTCTGAAATCAGCTTTGGAGACAAATTCCTGGGCAACCAGCCCGAAAGTTCCGGAGCGACTACCGAAGAGATGTTTTCTTCGAAAATAAACGCCGAAAAGGTGCTGACAAAAGCCTATACCGGATTGCCTTACGGGCTGCCTACGAGTGCCGACTTCAAATTGGGAGAAAACATACTCGAATCACTCACGGACTTATGCTATAGTTTCCGTGACAACATCAGTGACGGTCCGGTCAAACTCTATTATAACGGATCGCTCAGCGCCAACAACGTTCCCAGAAACTCAGCCTACCGCTACGGAAACAAATCCGACTGGACTGCCATCCGTTATGCCTGGCTGTATATCGAGAACGTAGAGAAAGTGCCCGATATGTCGGCAAACGAGAAAAGCGAACGCATTGCAGAAGCCAAAGTAGTAATCGCTCTCTGTTATTTCGAAATGTTGAGATACGTCGGCGGCGTGACATGGTTAGACCACTATATAGACGTGAACGAGCCCATGAATTTCCCACGCCTGACTTTTGCAGAAACCGTAAGTAAGATAGTAGGGCTGCTCGACGAAGCTATCGGAGCCAACTTGGCCTGGAAAGCAAGCAGCGCAGACGACGGCCGTATGACCAAAGCGGGAGCGATGGCCTTGAAATTCAAAGTGCTACAATGGGCAGCCAGTCCGACGTTCAACTCCGATACCAAATGGCATCCTGAAGCCGACGAATATACCTGCTATGGCAACTACAGCGCACAACGCTGGGCAGACGCCGCAGAAGCAGGTGCCGCCTTCTTTGCCGAAGTCGACAGACAAAAAGAATACCAACTGATTCAACCTACCGAGGAGACACACCGGGCAAGACGCCTGGCCTACCGTCAGGCCTATTACAACCGTGGAGGAACAGAAATTCTGATTTCCACCCGCCAGGGATATAGTTCCGACATTCACGGCAGTTTTATCAGCCAACGTTACTACAGCGGACCCACGCTGAACTACGTCGATATGTTCCCGTGGGAAGACGGAAGCGACTTCCCTGCCAACTTTGACTGGAAATCGCCTTCCAAGCAACCCTTCTTTACGAAAGGCGAAATGGTGCCCACCCGCGACCCTCGTCTCTATGAAAACGTAGCGTGTCCGGGAGATACCTATTGCAACGGAACCACCGCCCCTGTTTACCTCAATCATGCCGATTATAAAAACGGTAGCGGCTTCCTGATAATGAAACACATCTTGCAGGAGGACAACGACCGGAGCGCACCCGTGCAATGGTCGCACACCCGACTGGCGGAAATCATGTTAGGATATGCGGAAGTGCTCAACGAAGTCAACGGCCGCCCTACCGACGAAGCCTACCGGATGGTCAACGAGGTACGGCAAAGGGTAGGTTTGTCCGAACTTTCCACGAAGATGAGCCATGACCAGTTCCTCGAAGCCGTGTTGAGAGAAAGAGCATTGGAGTTGGGATTTGAAGAAGTGCGCTGGTTCGACCTTGTGCGCCGCAACCGACAGAATGACTTCAAGAAAAAGCTCTACGGGCTCAGAAGCAGAGGCAACGACCTGAATCATCCGACCGAGTTCACCTTCGAGAAAGTCGAATTGGAAGAGCACTATTGGGCTACAAACTGGGATACCAAATGGTATTTGGCTCCGATTCCGCAGGATGAAATCAACAAGAATTATGGAATGACCCAAAATCCGGGCTGGTAAATGACACGTTAACTAATATTGTTTGAACAATGAATAAAATAAATTATATATTAATCGCTCTGCTCCTGGGAGGTTCGGTATCCCTGTATGCACAGACATCGAAAGCCGTTTCGGAGACGAAACTGGCAGATACACTGAGCATAGGCTACCAGATGAACGTATCTTCCCAGACCAGCAGTTATTCTATCAACGGAGTCAATGCTTCCGCATTCGAAAAATCTCCGCACATAGACATCAGCAAGGCCTTGTATGGCAAAGTGGCAGGTCTGAACGTATATCAGGGCACAGGCTCATCTGCCGACAACGTATCCAACCTTTCTATACACGGTAATGCGCCGTTGGTGCTGATTGACGGATTCCCGCGTGATATCAACGACATCACTTCAATGGAAATCGAATCGTGCTACGTACTGAAAGATGCGGCGGCGGCAGCTCTCTACGGTATACGGGGTGCAAACGGAGTGATATTAATCACCACCAAGCGCGGAATAAGCAAAGGGCTGAAAGTAAACGTTGATTATCATTTCGGTGTCAACACACAATTCCGCTCTCCCGAATTTGCCGACGCCTACACATATGCCAATTCGCTCAATGCCGCACTGAGCGGAGACGGCCTGGCAGCACGCTACAACGCAGAGGAGTTAGAGGCTTTCCGGACGGGAACCTATCCGTATGACTATCCGAACGTAGACTGGTGGAACGAGACATTGAACAACACCGGATTTACAAACAACCTGAAGATGTCTTTTAGCGGAGGCAGTGACAAGTTCCGTTTCTACACCGTAGTAGACTACTATCGCGACCGCTCCATGTTGAAGAAAAACACGGAAGATACACGCTTTGACACTACCCCGACAGACACCCGATTGACCGTAAGAACCAACCTCGATGTAGAGGTGACGGAAAGCACGCTGCTGAAAGCCGGCATCGTTGGCAAGTTGCAAGAACTCAGAGGCAGCCGCTACGGACGCAACGCCATCTTCAACAAAATCTACGGCACTCCGGCAGCCGCCTTCCCCATCCGTTATGAAAACGGTATTTATGGCGGTAGTTCCGTCTACGGAACCGGCAACCCCGTTGCCCTGTTGAAAGACTACGGACATATCCGCAACGTCTACGGAACATTGCTTGCCGACCTGAGTCTGCGTCAGGACTTGAGCATGGTAACCAAAGGACTGGCGGCCGAAGCATCCATCTCTTTCGACAATATCGGAGGAATGAACGAAACCACCAGCAAAGAGTACCGCTACATGAACAGCAATGCCAGCATCACCGACGACGGCACATTGGTGACAACCCCTGTCATCTATGGAACCGATTCCGAAACGCTGGGGCACAACCAACCGTTTGAAAGACTGATGCTTCGCAGCGATTTCCAGGCAAAAGTGGACTATAACCGTACGTTCGGCCTGCATCAAGTGGGAGGAGCATTGATTTACGATATGCAATCCGTCTCCCAAAACGGCAGAAACAACTCCCGTAAAAACCAGTCCGTATTGGTAAACGCCACATATACTTATGACAACCGTTATAGCCTCAACGCGGTATTCAACCGCTCAGGCTCGGCTTACTTGCCCGACGGAGACAAATATTCCAACTATCCTGCCGTTTCGGCCGCATGGATTGTTTCCAACGAAGCATTTATGGAAAAAGTTACGCCTGTCAACCTTTTTAAAATCCGTGCCTCTTACGGTTTGTCCGGATGGGACGGCAGCCTGTCGCACGACTTATGGCGCCAATCCTACGGCAGTGGTTCAAGCTATAACTTCGGTATCAACGCAGGAGAACAGAGCGGCAGCAGCGAAGGCAACTTGCCGGTCATCGGGCTGGTAGCGGAGAAATCGCAGAAAGCCACATTCGGGTTCGACCTTGCCGCTTTTGACAACCGCTTGAACGCCACGGTAGAAGGTTTCTACGAAAAACGTTCGGATGTCCTTGTGTCCGGTGTCAATTCCACTTCCGGCATTATCGGCATTACCGTAGGCCAGGTGAACGAAGGTGTCTATAAATACAGAGGACTGGACGTTTCTTTAAGCTGGAACGACCAAATAGGTGATTTCCGGTATGGTCTTGGCGCAAATATGTCTTACCTCAACTCTGAGATAGTCAATGAAAATCAGGCCTATCAGGAATACGATTATTTGTACACCAAAGGCAACCGCGTCGGTCAGAAGTACGGCTTAGAGGCTATCGGTTTCTTCAACAGCCAGCAAGAAATCAACAACAGCCCGCAACAGACCTTCTCGACCGTGGCTCCCGGCGATGTGAAATACAAAGACCAGAACGGCGATAACCGCATTGACGAAAAAGACGTCGTGCGTATGTTCGGCTCGTCTCTTCCACGCTTCTATTTCGGTTTCAACCTGAACTTTGCCTACAAACGGTTCGAGCTTTCCGCCGATTTCCAGGGAATGACAGGTGTCACCGTTTCATTGCTCAACAGTCCGCTTTATAAACCGCTTGTCAACAATGGAAATATCTCGCATACATTCCTCAACAAAGAAACAAGCTGGACACCGGAAAACAGAGCCAACGCCACCATGCCCCGTTTGACGACGCAGGAAAATCTGAACAACTATCGCGCCAGCTCGCTGTGGTACCGCGACGGTTCGTTCCTGAAACTGCGCAACCTGTCGGTAGCTTATACTTTCCCGAAATCGCAAACACGCTTTGCCGACCTGAAAGTATTCGTACAAGGAACCAATCTGTTCTCATCAGACAATATCCATTTTGCCGACCCCGAGCAACTTGGTCTCGCTTACCCGTCGACAAGAAGCTATTGGGCAGGTATCAAACTTAATTTTTAATGCAAAGTAACAATGAACATTATGAGAACCAAATACATACTCTTAAGTATTTTTTCTTCGCTGGTCTTTGCCTCATGCAACTATCTCGACTTTGACGAGACAAACAACCTGAAGACGAAAGAAGACATATATAAGTATTTCAACACCAGCAAATCAATGCTTACAAACGTGTACTCATATATGCCGCAGAATGTTTCGTTCGGAATCAACAACCCCGCAGGCAACCAACTTGCCATGCGCGATTGTGCAAGCGACGACGGCGAATTCGGGGCGGTAGCAGCCGATATCCAATATACCAACAACGGCAACTGGTCGGCCATCAAAACCTACGACGACTCCTGGAATCTTTATCAAGGTGTACGCGCCGCCAACAGTTTCATCGCAGAAATTGCACAGACAGACTTCACTCGTTACGAGCACGACGGGCAATACAAGAACTGGATGAAACAGCTTGCGTATTTTCCCTACGAAGCCAGAGTGCTGCGGGCGCACTACTTCTTCGAACTGGCCCGCCGTTACGGCGACATCGCCATGCCTTTACAGGTTTTGACCGAAGAGGAGGCCAACACAATCGGCAAGACGCCGTTCGGCGAAGTAATCGACTTCATCGTGAAAGAGTGCGACGAGGCTGCTGCCGACAATCACCTGCCCGAAAGTTATGCCACCGAACCGTATGCCGAAATCGGCAGGGTGACGAAAGGCTTTGCCCTGGCAGTAAAGTCAAAAGCACTTTTGTATGCCGCCAGCAAACTGCACAATCCTTCTATGGACACCGAGTTGTGGAAAAAGTCGGCCAAAGCAGCATTGGACATCATCCAAACAGGGCTTTACTCTCTCGACCCCCAAGAGAGTGCCAACAACCTCGAATCCAAAGAAGTTGTACTGATGAGAATCAACAGTGAAAACCTGAACTTCGAGTTGGCAAACTTCCCGCTTCGTTTCACCGAAGGAGTGCGGAGTTCCAGCCTCATCTCTTACGGCAATTTCCCCTCACAAAACCTTGTGGACGCATTCGAAACAGTCAACGGTTATAAAGTAACCTTAGAGAACACAGGATGGGTTTGCGAAGACCCGGCTTTCAATCCGCAAGCTCCTTACGAGAACCGCGACAAACGGTTCTATCGCACCATTCTCGCCAATGGAATGGAGTTTAAGGAAAACACCATCGAAACCTTCAAAGGGGGTGCCGACGATGGAATCGTGTCGCAAGGCGGTTCGCCTACGGGTTATTTCCTGCGCAGATACATTCAGGAAGCCACCAACTTCGAACCGGGCAAAGAATCGAAAAGCAAGCACCATTGGATTATTTACCGCTATGCGGAAACCCTGCTCACGTATGCAGAGTCTATGGTCAACGCCTTCAACGATGTCAATTACACGGACGAAACATATCCGTACTCTGCTCTGTGGGCTATCAACGAAGTAAGAAAGAACGCCGAGATGCCGTTGCTCCCTTCGATGGGGAAAGAGGAGTTCATGGAACACCTCTACAACGAATGGCGCGTGGAATTTGCTTTCGAGGACCATCGCTTTTGGGATGTGCGGAGATGGAAGATTGCCGATACGACCCAGCGTGAACTATACGGAATAAAGATAGAGAGACAATCGGACGGCACCCTTAATTTCTACAGGAATCTGTATGAGACCCGTGCGTGGAAAGACTGTATGTATCTCTACCCTATTCCGCAAAGCGAACTATACAAGAATACAAACTTAAATCCTCAAAATGCAGGATGGTAATTAATTGTCTAATCCAATATTTAAAAGATATATGAAAAAGTTATATAACAACACATTCATGCAACTGATTCTTGCATTGTGCACATTCAGTTTCGTATCATGCCAGGAGTTCGATATCGACTCGCAACCGGAAGCTCCTCTCAATATCCAGACAGATGCGCTGGAGTCTTACACCGCTTTGGCTACTTCGCCAAGCAATGTCGTGTTCAACATCAGTTCCAACACTCCCTGGACCATCGAAAGCGACCAGCAATGGTGCAAGCCGACTCCTTCGATGAGTGCAGCCAGTTCGTTGGTTTCGGAGATTGTGGTAACGATGGAGAACAATGAAGGAAAGAAAACGCGTACAGCCAAACTGACCATCAAAGCGGAAGGAATCGAAGAAAGCAAGGTGGTGACTATCGAGCAGGCTTCGAAAGAGGATTTGGTGGTGATTCCTTACGACGAACTGGTTCCGACAGAAGGCGGCAGCATCACCTTTACCATTTCCTCCAACAAGGCCTGGGAAATTATTCCTTCCACCGCTTTCTTGTCCAATATCGACAAGACATCGGGTACAGGCAACGAAGAGGCCATAGCAGAAACCGTAACTGTGACATTACCCGCCAATGCAGGTGCCAAGAGAGCAGGTACGCTGACTGTAAAAACCCAGTTTGAAGAATACACCTTTACCGTTACTCAGAATGGAGTAATCATTGAACTGGAAGAAGATCCCGAAAGTACAACGATCAGTATGCCCGGCACAGGCAATAATATGGAAAAGACGGTGCTGATTCGTGCAAACAAAGAATGGAAAGTTGAAGTTCCTAAGGAATATCAAAGTTGGCTGAGAGCTGAGGCACTGAGTGAAACAGAATTGAAAATAACGACAACAACGACTAATAACCTGATGGTAAACCGCGTGGGTCACATCATTATGAAAACCAAAGAAGTTATTGACGGCTTTGACGGTATTACGTTCGATGTAAACCAGGGTACTGCTTTCTGGAAAGAAGGAGGAGCGGACAACTATGCTGTGGATGAGGAAACCGGCTACATGACTTTATATGGCAGTGGAATCGTTACCAACTATTTATTTAAAAAAGGACGTCTCACATTCGATTTCGAATCAATCAATTTAACCGGAGAAGATTGGATTGAGTTTAATATGTGGCCCAACTCAGGAAATACAAACCTCCATTTACATTTCTATGCAAATAAAGAAAGTAACTTTACTTGTGGAGGTTCAGGCTTAAACTGGACTCAGAAAACATTTACCTGGACATCGGAACAGACGAATGTAGTGAAGAAAATCGAATTCCTTGTTGTCAACAAAGAAGAAGGTTCGAACGCATTAGTTCTTAAACTGATTATTGATGGTGTTGAGGTTGCCATACTGGACAACAACATAACCGACCCTTATGCAACCGAACCGGGAGCACCTGTATACTTCAGGATGCATACTACAAATAAAGCTTCCAATTTCACTGTAAAATCCATCACATGGGAGCCTGTCGAATAATATCCGAACCCTAAAAACTTAAAAGTATGAGATTAAATATCAGAAAATCAATAATTACAGGCCTTTCTCTTGCTACATTGCTGCCCGTATTCTCTTTCTTGCAGGGCTGCGATAATAATGAAGCGGAGAAATGGGTAGACCTGCGCTACAGAGTAGAAGATTCCTACCTGGTTCAAGCGAAGAATCCGGAACCGTTCTCCTTCCAAGTCAAGTCGACTGACCCATGGGAAGTATTCGGCCAATATGATTGGTACACCGTCTCACCCAGTACGGGTGAGGCAGGTGAAACCTACACCGTAACTGTCACCTGCAAAGAAAACACCGAATTGGACGACCGTATAGACACGCTCAACATAAAAAGTGACTATTGGACAGGAAAAAGATTCGTCCTTACTCAGAAAGGTACTGCTTACCTGGATGTGGAAGGCGTAGATATGATTGACCAGGAAGGAAACAGCGAAACATTCAGCGTGCTCAGCAACCAGAAATGGACTGCTAAAGTAACAGACGGCGATGTCTGGCTCTCCCTCCAATCCGGAGCATCGGGCGAAATGAACGGAGAAATCACCGTCACTGCTTCGCCCAACACAGGCGAACAGCGTACCGGTATCGTAACCATCTACGACCGGCACGGAAAAATAGCCAAAGAAGTAGAATGCACACAAAACGGTGTATTGCTGACACCGGATACACCGGAAAACGGCAAGTGGTTTGCTATGTACGAACAAGCTCAGCAACTCACCATCCATGTAGAATCGAATGCAGAATGGGAAGTATCCAAAGAAAACGAAGCAGACGACAACTGGTATCACTTCGAAGAGACTTCATTCAACGGTTCTGCCGACGTCGTAATTAATGTAGACGAACACGAAGGCTCTTCTGTCCGCACCGGAATCATCGTACTGAGCACCAAAGCTGCCGAAGGAGCTACTCCATTAGTGAAGACAATCAAAATAAAACAAGCGAATCCGCAAAGACCTGTGGTTACCGAAGTAAACAGAGCCATCAGCGGTACTTACTACGGACCGGATAATTTGATGCCGGGCCATTACAGCTTCTACTGGGAACCGCTTGGCGATGCAAATCTGAACACCTTCTTCTCTTGGAGCGGAAAAGCATTTGACGGAGGAAACGTAGAACTTCGCTTCCATATTTTGGGCAAACGGACTCAATTAAGTACAAGACCGTGGAACGGTGACGTATACAATGAGAATAGCGGCCGTGATGTAGATACCAGCAAGCCAAACGTAATCTCATTCGAGATACGCGAAGCAATCGATGCCACCGATCCGACCCAGTCATGGATTTATTCGGAATGGATTCTCAACGGCACAGTCATAGGAAAAGCAACCAGCGACGGTGTGACAGACGCCAACGGCACAAGTGATACTTATAAAGTACCGTTTGCAGACACCAAAGATGGCGGTAATTTCTCAATGAGCATTTCCGGTGGCAGTGCCACACTGACTAAATGGGAATACATCGCTCCATTAGTATGGGGAGACTGATTCTCTAAGGATAGTGATTGCCCGAACTCTCCTAACCGGGCAATCGCTTCTAACAAACTCAAAAATCAATAAAAAGAAAAGAGTATGATGAAAAGAAAAATATTACTTATACTGAACATGGTAATCATTGGATTTTCCACAGCTACCTGTTCGGACGATGAGACTAATTACATCACTTCGGATAAGAAACATCCACTCACAGCCTTTGCCGTAGCAGTAAACAATGTGTCGGCAAATACGACCTCCTATTATCATGGAAAGATAGACCAGACAACCCGCAGAGTGGAAATCGGTGCGATTGAAGACGCCAATGCCATCACAGGCGTAACCTATACGCTGATGACCGAAGGCGCCACCATTTCGCCCGACCCGGCCGAATTTATCGGCAACTGGAAACAGGAGCAGACGGTAACCGTCACCACCGAAGACAGTCAGACAACGACCTACACGATTGTGCTGACCAAGTTTGAAGACCCCATGAAGGACGTACTTTTCATGGACGATTTTGACGTAGACGGCCATCCCGACCCGACCAAATGGGTACTCTGCCGAAAAGCCGGCTCCGACTGGAACGATGAAATGTCCGAAAGCTACGACCAGGCCTACGTGGAAGATGGCAAACTGATACTGAAAGCTGAAAAAGTGGGCAATGAATACAAAGCTGGCGGTATCGAAACGCAAGGCAAATTCGACTTTACCTTCGGACGCGTAGAAGTGAGAGCCAAAATCACCAGTTCGCCGAACGGTGCATTCCCCGCCATCTGGATGATGCCGAAGAAATACATCTACGACGGCTGGCCGAATTGCGGCGAAATCGACATCATGGAACACGTGAAACAGGAGTCGGTGATTCATCACACGATACATACGCACTACACGTATGATTTGAACATCAAAAACCCCTCCAATACCGCACAAATCACCTGCAATTACCAGGACTGGAATGTCTACGCCGTGGAATGGAGTGAAGACAAGCTGACCTTCTTCGTCAACGGACAGGAGACTTTCTCTTATTCGAACCTGAAACTGGAGAATGAAGCAGAAATGAAACAATGGCCGTTTACCAAAGACTCGTCCTTCTATCTCATTCTCAACATGGGACTGGGAGGAGACAGACCAGGCTCGTGGGCAGGCCCTATCGACGATGCCAACCTGCCTGCCATCATGGAAATCGACTGGGTGAAAATAACCCGATTAGATAAATAGGTTTTAAGGTAAGAACCAAGTTTTTAGGAACTTCCAAAAGAGGAGGGATGGGAGCGTAGAAGTACCTTCTATGACTTTCATTCCTCTTTTTGTTTCGAGTCGGCCTCACTTCCTGTCAAAGTTTATCCGTTACCCAATCAGAATCCCTTTTCCTTCCATTGTTTTTTCGTTCCACTATAGTGGAACGAACGGAACACTACAGTTTCCCTTGCGGACCACTATAGTGTTCCGCAAAGACAACTATAGTGGGACGCAATAAACATACCCAACCGATGATGTCCCGACAGGCAACCGGCGGAAAAGAAAATGCATCCGTGCAATTTACTTATCCTGCTTTCGGTAAGCGGAAGGAATCTCCCCCTTGATAGACTTGAACACCTTACTGAAATAACGCAAAGAGGAGAAGCCGACCATCTCGGAGATTTCGGTAATGCTCATGGTGGTAGTGGTAAGCAATACAATCGACCGCTCGATGCGCTGTTTGTTCACATAGTCTACAATCCCCATACCCGTAATGGCCTTCACCTTATTGAACAGCAAGGAACGGCTGATGCACATATTGGTAGCCATAAAGGCCACATCCAACTCCGGATTGCTCATGTTATCCGCAATCAGCGCATTCAGTCTCAGCAGGAAGGTCTCATCGGCATTGCTGAAACTCATCTCTTTCTGCATCAGCAACTTGTCGTCCTTATACCTTGCCCGTATCTGTTCGCGCTGCCTCAACTGATTGTGAACCAGTGCCAGCAGACCGTCTACTTCGAACGGTTTCGGCAGGAAGGCGTCGGCTCCGGTCTTATAGCCGGTGCACATATTCTGCGAATTATGATAGGCGGTCAGCAAGATAAAAGGAATATGGCTGATTTCCAGATTAGTCTTCACTTCCCGGCAAAGTTCGAAACCATTCATCCGGGGCATCATCACATCACTGATAATGATATCGGGCAACCGGTCTTTAATCTGCTCCAACCCCTCTTTGCCGTCTTTGGCAACATACACACGGGTGAAATAATTGCTCAGCGTCTCTTTCAGATAGCTACGCAGCTCGGGAGTGTCCTCCACCACCATCACCGAATAGGTTTTGAGGAAGTCGTAATCAATTTTATCCGGCTCATTCACTTCCACGCCGCCTGTGGCGGTTTCCGCCGGAACCGCTTCCGGCTGTCCGGACGTGCCCGCAGACAACGGCAGCTCAAAATAAAACACCGCCCCTTTTCCCGTCGCATTCGAAGCCCCCACCTTACCTCTGTGGTGTGTGATGAGGCTCTTTGCGTAGGATAGCCCGATGCCGCTTCCGCCTTTCTCGTGCGCTCCCTGGTAGAAACTGGAGAAAAGAGAATCTGTATCTACCATGTTCAGCCCCATCCCTTCATCCCTGACGGAAATCCGCACCCGGTCTTTCTCTTCCGACAACGTGGTAATCAGCGTAGTAGTGGTGCCCGGCTCGCTGAACTTCAACGCATTCATCAGGAAATTGGAAAGAACAAACTCACACTTGTTCTCATCGAAAGGAACCTGCCCTATGCGCTCATCCAGTTCATATTCCAGCCGGATATCCTTCACGCGATATTCATCGGCAAATTTATCGCCGACACACCGTACCCACTCATTCAAACGGTGCGGCAGAATATGAAGCATATCTTTTCCCTCTTCCAACTTCCTTACGTCGAGCACCATGTCAATGATACTCTTCATCTGATACGCCTGCTTATAAATGGGGACCAGCAGTTTTTCCACCTCCTGCCTGTCCGTCTCCCGGTTGATAATACGTTTCAACGGTGCGCAAATCAGCGTAAGGGGAGTACGAAGCTCATGGCTGATGTTTGTCAGGAAATTAATCTTCTCTTCGTACATCCTGCTTTTCAGACGCATAATCTCCCGCTCCTGCTTGGCTTTCTTCTTGCGGTAGAAGTAATAGGCAATGCTGTAGGCGGCAACTCCCGACAAGATATACAATCCGATGTAAAACCAACCGGTTCTCCACCACGGCGGAGTGACCACGATGTGCAGAACGGGACGTTTCGCACTCCATCCCCCGTCGCGGGTATAATAGGAAGCGGTTATCGTATGTTCTCCTATCGGGAGGTTGTTGATAACCAATGAGTTCGAATTGGAACTTGCCAATTCCTGGTCGAGCCCTTCTATCTTGAAGCGGAAGAAGTTTTTGCGGAATACATCGCCTTTGTTCAACAAGACTTTCAGTTGCAGGGAAGAGAAGTTCCAGGGAATCCGAATGGTCTCGGCCGTTTCGTGCCGCTCTTCGGACAACGGGACGGGCAGGCCGTTTAATAACACATCCAACAACTCGACCTTATAATCCGCCTCGGTATCAAAATGGACGGCAGCATTTACCACCGTCATGCCCGTGGTGCCGCCGATAAAGACATCGCCGTTTCGGGCAAGGAGGGTAGCGTGAAAGATGTATTCGTTGGGCAATACCCCGTCTACCTCCTCTAAGGTCGTAAAATTGCAGGTACGGGAGGAGTACACAAACAAATGGCGTCTCGTCCCTATCCAGATGCGGTACTGGTTGTCGGCAACAACGGAAGACGCGTCGCGAAACAGGCTTGTATTTATCAGTTCGCTCTTCCCCGTCTGTGGGTCGTAACGCACCAGGCCTTCCGTAGAAGCCAGCCAGAAAACACCGTCCTGGTCCATCGAAACATCATTGATGGTATAGGGTCCCCGGTAAATCGTACGGAAAGTACCTTCCGAAGCATCATACTCACAGATGCTCTTCAAATCGGAAAGATATGTCTTCGCACCTTTCGTAGCTATAATCAGTGGAGAATGACGTTCGTACTCCTTTCCCATAGTGGCAACTATGTCGAATCGGCGGCTGGCAATATCATAGATGAAAATATGCTGGGCGCTGAAAAGAATTTTATTCTCCGTTATCCGTTGGATATTGACAGAGAATCCGTTGACACAGGTCTGTTCATTCATTTTCTTGTCAACCAGCACAAAGGGACGTACCTGCCCCGTCTGCTTGTGGAAGATGAAAAGCCCCTTGTTGAAGGAAAAAAACAGCAGCTCGTCGGGAGAATATTCTACCATAGATACAACTTTCTCATATCTTGTGGCAGGATAATGCCTGAAAGTCCCCGAAGCCGGGTCAAACCGGTTGATACCTCCGCCGTCGGTTCCCACCCATACAATTCCGTCACTGTCCTGAAAGAAACTGTTGATAGTCTGGTTGCTCAGCCCGTACAGATTGCCGAAAGGAACATTCTGATAGGAACACGCATACACATTCTTTATGCCAATCAACCCTCTCCGGATGCTGCCTGCCCACATATTATTGGCCGAGTCCAGATAAAGGCGGTAGATGGTGTTGGCAGGAAAGGAGTGAACATCGTCCTGCTTCTGCTGAATACTGGCAAATGAGAAATCGTCTAACGAAATGATATTGATTCCGCCTCCGTCGGTAGCCACCCAAAGCTGATTGTCTTTCTCCGTAATGTCGTGGATGACATCGTATGTCAAAGGAGAATTGGATGCCGTAAAGTGTTTTATCAGCCGGCCTTCCTGATAGCAATACAGCCCGTTGCCATAGACACTTACCCACAGACGCCTGTGAGAGTCCAGGTAGATACAAGTATAGTTCTTTCCGGCAGACGATTCTATCTTTTTCATTTCACGGCTCTTTATATGGAAGGAATATATGCCGTGCCAACGCGAATTGAGCAAAATATTCTCTTCGTCATAGCGTATCATCTGCCAAAAGGGATTGTAGCAAGCGGGGTCTTTGGTATAGTACAAAGGTTCCAGTTTGCCAGTGCCATACACATATTTATAAATCGCACCCGAACCTCCGAACAAGATTCCTCCTTCCACCAGCAAATGGGAAGCCACATAAATCGGTTTGCCATTGTCCGACAAGGTTCTGAAACTATCACTTCCCCTGTCATAGAGGCAAATGCCGGTCATCGTTGCTACCCAAAGATTGCATAAGGAATCTTCGGCAATAAAAGTGATGTTGTTGGAAGGCAGCGTGCTTTCGTCGCCAGGCCGGTGCAAATACTGTTTCAGATAATCCCGGTCGTAGCAATTCAACCCCGATTCCGTACCAATCCAGAGATAACCCCTGTGGTCATTTAAAACACATTGTACCTTCGATTGTGAAAGCCCTTCTTTAATACCGAGCTGTTTGTAGTAATAATAAGGAGACTGGCCCTGGACAGGCGTTGTGACTCCTATAAAGACGAACAATAGATATATTTCGAATAGGATTTTTCTCATAAGTAGCCGCATAATACCATACGGGGGCGTAAATATAGGAAATTCTCTTTAAATAAAACTGTTTTATATTAAATTCACCCCGGCAGCAGGAGATTTCTCTCCTAATTCGTTGCACATACAAACGAAATGCAGAGTGCTCAAAACCTGTTTTTTCCAAAAAAACATTAGAATCTCCTTATAATATAAGGTAAGGAAAATCTTTTTTTCTACTTTTGTCGCCGAATATTGTGGTACAAGCCATTATAAAAGAAAGTATTATGCAGAAAAACCTTGTCATTGTCGAGTCTCCGGCAAAAGCAAAAACGATTGAAAAGTTTCTTGGGAAAGATTTCAAAGTCCTTTCAAGTTACGGACATATACGCGATCTGAAAAAGAGAGATTTCAGCATCGACATAGAGAAGAATTTCAAACCCAACTACGAAATTCCGGCAGACAAAAAGGCTTTGGTCAGTACCCTGAAAGCAGAAGCGAAAGAGGCAGAAACCGTATGGCTCGCATCCGATGAAGACCGCGAGGGAGAAGCTATCGCCTGGCATCTGTATGAGGTCTTAAAACTGAAACCGGAAAACACAAAACGAATCGTATTCCATGAAATTACGAAGAGCGCAATCTTGAAAGCCATCGAACGGCCACGTGATATTGACATCAACCTCGTGAACGCGCAACAGGCACGGCGCATCCTCGACCGCATCGTGGGCTTCGAACTGTCGCCCGTGCTGTGGAGAAAGGTGAAACCGGCACTCTCGGCAGGACGCGTACAGTCGGTTGCCGTCCGCCTGATTGTAGAGCGCGAGCGCGAAATCCACGCTTTCAAATCGGAAGCAGCCTATCGGGTGGTCGCCGTTTTCCTGGTGCCCGACACCGACGGAAAGCCGGTGGAAATGAAAGCCGAACTGGTGCGCCGTATCAAAACCAAAAAAGAGGCAAAGGCTTTCCTCGAAACTTGCCAGGGAGCCGACTTTGCCATCGAAGATATTACCACCCGGCCGATAAAGAAAACGCCGCCCGCACCGTTCACCACTTCTACGTTGCAACAGGAAGCCGCCCGCAAATTGGGATATACCGTGGCACAGACCATGATGCTTGCACAACGTCTGTACGAATCGGGATTTATCACTTATATGCGTACGGACTCCGTCAACCTGTCGGAATATGCAACAACGGGCAGCAAAGACGCCATCGTCAAAATGATGGGCGACCGCTATGTGCATCCGCGCCACTTTGAGACAAAGACCAAAGGCGCACAGGAAGCGCACGAGGCCATCCGTCCGACGTATATGGAAAACCAGACCATAGAAGGCTCGCCGCAGGAAAAGAAACTGTACGACCTGATTTGGAAACGTACCATCGCTTCGCAAATGTCAGATGCAGAACTGGAAAAGACCACCGCTACCATCGCTATCAGCGGCAGCAAAGAAGTGTTTACTGCTGTCGGCGAAGTAATCAAGTTCGACGGCTTCTTACGCGTCTACCGCGAATCATACGACGATGACGGCGAACAGGAAGACGAAAGCCGCCTGTTGCCACCTTTGAAGAAAGGCCAGCCGTTGAAACATGGCCCTATCATTGCCACCGAACGTTTCACCCAGCGTCCGCCACGCTATACGGAAGCCAGCCTGGTACGCAAGTTGGAGGAGTTAGGCATCGGACGTCCGTCTACGTATGCACCTACCATTTCGACCATCCAACAGCGCGAATATGTAGAAAAGGGAAATAAAGACGGAGAAGAACGTACCTTTAATGTGATGACCCTGAAAGACAATCAGATTAAGGACGAAAACAATTCCGAAATCACCGGTGCCGAAAAGTCCAAGCTGTTCCCTACGGATACGGGTATAGTGGTAAACGACTTCCTGACCGAATACTTCCCGGACATTTTGGACTACAACTTTACGGCAAGTGTGGAAAAAGATTTCGACGAGATTGCGGAAGGCGAAGTGCAATGGACTTCCATCATGAAAACATTCTACGACAAGTTCCATCCGTCGGTAGAAAACACATTGGCTATCAAAACAGAGCATAAGGTAGGCGAACGCATCTTGGGAGAAGACCCGGAAAGCGGTAAACCTGTTTCGGTGAAAATCGGCCGCTTCGGCCCGATGGCGCAAATCGGTACGGTAGACGATGAGGAAAAACCGCGATTTGCCCAACTGAAGAAAGGACAGTCTATAGAGACCATCACCTTAGAAGAAGTACTGGAACTGTTCAAGCTCCCCCGCACATTGGGCGAGTATGAAGGCAAGACAGTCAGTGTAGGCGTCGGCCGTTTCGGTCCTTATGTTCTCCACAACAAGGTGTATGTATCGCTGCCAAAGACAATGGACCCGATGACAATCACGCTGGAAGAGGCTGAACAGTTGATATTGGAGAAACGTGCCAAAGAAGCCGAACGCCACATCAAGCAGTTCGAGGAAGAACCGGAATTGGAGATTCTGAACGGTCGCTACGGACCGTACATTGCTTACAAAGGTAACAACTACAAAATTCCGAAGGACATCATTCCGCAGGACTTGAGTTTAACCAATTGTTTGGAGTTGGTCAGAATACAGGACGAAAAAGGAGAAACATCTTCTGCCAAACGAGGAAAACGGACGGCGAAGAAGAAATAAAAAAATCAGGGTGTCGGTCAATATGAGACCGACACCCTGATTTTTTTTTCAGATAAATATCCGATTGTTCTTACATTCGTGAAGGAACTTCGATGCCCAACAGACCCATACCCAAACGAACTACTTTGGCTACATTTGCCGACAGAGCGACACGGAACACTTTCACCGCTTCGTTCTCTTCGCGCAAAATACTGAAGTCGTGGTAGAACTGATTGTATTCTTTCACCAGGTCATAGGTGTAATTGGCGATGATGGACGGGCTATAATCCTCTCCTGCCTGCTTGACAATAGCGGCAAAGTCGGCAATCATCTGAATCAACCCTTCTTCTTTTTCACTCAATTCGATACCGGCAGGAATCTGTTCGGGTATCACAATTCCCGATTCGGCAGCCTTGCGGAGTACGGACTGGATACGGGCGTAGGTATATTGGATGAACGGTCCTGTGTTTCCGTTGAAGTCGATGGACTCTTTCGGGTTGAACGTCATGTTCTTACGGGCGTCCACTTTGAGGATGAAATATTTCAAAGCTCCCAAGCCTACGATGCGTGCAATGTCGTCCGCCTCTTCCTGTGTGAGTCCGTCTAATTTGCCAAGCTCGTGCGAAGTTTCTTTGGCAGTGGCAATCATTTCTTCCATCAGGTCGTCGGCATCTACCACCGTGCCTTCGCGCGACTTCATCTTGCCTTCCGGCAGTTCCACCATTCCGTACGAGAAGTGAACCAGGCTCTTGCCCCACTCGAAACCGAGTTTGTCGAGCAGGATGGAAAGTACCTGAAAGTGATAGTTCTGCTCATTGCCTACTACATAAATCATCTTGTCGATGGGGTAATCGGCAAAGCGGAGTTTTGCCGTACCGATGTCCTGCGTCATGTAGACCGATGTACCGTCGCCACGAAGAAGCAGTTTATGGTCCAAGCCTTCGGCCCTGAGGTCTGCCCAAACGGAACCGTCTTCCTTTTTGAAAAAGAATCCTTTTTCGAGCCCTTCCATCACCTTTTCTTTTCCTTCGAGGTAGGTGTTGGACTCATAATATATCTTGTCGAAGCCGACACCCATTTTCTGATAGGTTTCGTCGAAACCGGCATATACCCAGTTGTTCATCATTTCCCACAAGCCGCGCACTTCCGCGTCACCGGCTTCCCACTTCACGAGCATCTCACGGGCTTCCTGCATCAACGGTGAGTCGGCTTCCGCTTTCGCCTTCGCCTCTTCTTCGTTCATTCCCTGTGCCGTATATTTCGCCGTCAGTTCCTTCACTTCCGCTTTATAATGCTTGTCGAAAGATACGTAATAGTCACCTACCAGATGATCGCCTTTCTTGCCTGACGACTCGGGAGTTTCGCCGTTGCCGTATTTCTTCCAGGCTAACATGGATTTGCAGATATGGATACCACGGTCGTTGACGATGTTTGTCTTTACTACCTTGTTTCCGTTTGCTGCCACGATGTTGGCCAATGCATTACCCAAAAGATTGTTGCGCACGTGTCCCAAGTGAAGCGGTTTGTTCGTATTCGGAGAAGAATATTCAATCATTACCAACGGCGAAGTTTCGGTAGCCTGTACCAGCCCGTATTGTTCGTCAGCCTGTATCTCATTCAGCAGTTGAATCCAGGTGGCCGGTGCGATAGTCAGGTTCAGAAACCCTTTTATCACGTTAAAGGCGGCCACTGACGGTTCGTTGGCCTTCAGATATTCGCCGATTTCCTGCGCTGTCTGCTCCGGTCCTTTTTTCGACATTTTCAAAAAAGGGAACACGACCAGCGTCAGATGTCCTTCAAATTCTTTTTTGGTTTTTTGAATCTGCACCATCTTTTCAGGGACTTCCTGACCGTAGAGTGCCTTTAGTCCGCCAATGACGGACGCTACAAGTTTATCTTCTATCTTCATAATCAAGTTGTTTCTTGCGCGCAAAGATACAAAAAAAGGAGACGTGTCGCGTCTCCTTCTTCCAAATTCTTTCAACGATGTATCTTATTCAACAGCCGCCGACAATTCTGTACCGACTTTAAACTTGACTACCTTCTTCGCAGGGATAGTGATAGAGGTCTTTGTAGCAGGGTTAATGCCAATTCTTTCTGCTCTTTCATGTACAAAAAAAGTACCAAAACCAACGAGGGATATTTTTTCACCGGCCTTCATAGCATTAGTAACTGAAGAGATAAAAGCCTCAAGTGCTTTTTTTGCATCGGCTTTGCTCATTTGAGATTCGGCAGCCATTGCACTGATAAGTTCAGACTTATTCATAATACGTAAATGATTAATTAATATATATGTTAAACAAAAGATTATCCTTCAGGGGATTGATTTCACAAATATAGCCGAACAAAACCACATACCAAATAAAAACATGAAAAAAACGCAGCAAATTATTGAAAAAGAGCTAATAGGAAATCATTTTCATGCTTTAAAACAGAATTTATTCGTACTTTTGCAACTATTATCTAAAATATTGAAAACTAAAAATGATGCCAACTGTAACTAAAAACTTGATAATTATCAATGTACTGATGTTTTTCGGTACATTCGTCGCCCAACGATACGGTATAGACTTAACGAATTATTTAGGATTGCATTTTTTCCTTGCAAGCGATTTCAATCCGGCGCAGCTTATCACCTATATGTTCATGCACGGCGGATTCTCCCACATTTTCTTTAATATGTTTGCCGTTTTCATGTTCGGAACAATTCTCGAACAAACCTGGGGCCCCAGGCGTTTCCTGTTTTACTATATCCTTTGCGGTATCGGTGCGGGAATCATACAGGAAGGTGTACAGTACGTATGGTACGTCACCGAACTCAGCCATTACACGCAGGTGAATATAGGTACCGGCATCATCCCTATGGAAGAATACCTGAATCTGATGACAACGATGGGAGCTTCGGGAGCCGTTTACGCCATTTTGCTGGCTTTCGGTATGCTGTTTCCCGACCATCGGATGTTTGTCTTTCCACTCCCCTTCCCCATCAAGGCGAAATTCTTTGTGGTCGGATATGCTGCAATCGAACTGTGGTCGGGAATAGCCAATAACCCCGGCGATAATGTCGCTCACTTCGCCCACTTAGGAGGAATGCTGTTCGGGCTGATTCTGATTTTATCTTGGAGAAAAAAAAGCAATGACAATGAAACATATTATAACTGATTTAAAAGAGACATTCAGAAGAGGAACTATTTTTATCCAACTGATTTACATCAACGTCGGTATTTTTGTTATCGGTATGTTGATTCACGTTTTCCTGCAACTGTTTGCACTCGGCGCACCGGACGTATTCAGCATATTTGCCCTGCCGGCCTCTTTCATGGCTTTCATCCGCCAGCCCTGGTCACTGCTCACCTATATGTTTATGCACGCCGGCACCCTGCATATCCTGTTCAATATGCTTTGGCTCTACTGGTTTGGAAGCCTGTTTCTCTATTTCTTCTCGGCAAAGCATCTGAGAGGGCTGTATGTGTTGGGCGGTATCTGCGGCGGATTATTATATATGGTAGCCTACAATGTATTTCCCCTGTTTACTCCGCAGGTGGCAGGCTCTACATTGGTGGGAGCATCGGCCTCGGTGCTGGCTATTGTAGCGGCCACGGCCTATCGTGAACCCAACTATCGGGTGCAACTCTTTCTTTTCGGTGCCGTACGTCTTAAATATTTGGCATTAATCGTTGTCGGTATGGATGTAATATCCATTACTTCAAGCAACGGAGGAGGACATATCGCCCATTTAGGCGGTGCCCTTGCCGGACTTTGGTTTGCCGCCAATTTAAACAAAGGTGTTGACCTGACGTCTTGGATTAACCGGATGCTGGATGGGGTAGCGTCACTGTTTCAAAAGAATGCATGGAAACGCAAACCCAAAATGAAAGTGCACTACAGCAACAACACCGACCGCGAAAAGGATTACGACTACAATGCCCGCAAAAAAGCACAGTCGGACGAAGTAGACCGCATCTTGGACAAACTGAAAAAATCCGGTTATAACAGTCTGACCACAGAAGAAAAGAAAAGCTTGTTTGATGCAAGCAAAAGATGAGAGAATGAAACATATTGGCAAAATTGTCGCTTTTCTGATATTGGCTATCAACGCTTTCTTTGTGGGTACGTTGATATTATGCGCATATAGCCCCCATCTCAGCCCCAAAGTAAGCCCGTTTGCTTCCTGTCTCGGGCTTGCATTTCCGATATTTCTGACAATCAATCTCCTGTTTCTGATTTTTTGGATAATTGTCAATTACCGCTATGCGCTATTGTCCCTTATCGGTTTCCTGATTTGTATTCCGCAAATACGGACGTATATCCCTTTCAATTCCACCACAAAGGACATTCCTGAAGAAAGCATCAAACTGCTGTCGTACAACGTAATGAGCTTTAACAACTTGGAAAAGAAAGACGGAAAGAATCCCATTCTTTCGTATCTGGCAAACAGCAAAGCCGATATCATCTGCCTGCAAGAATATAATACGGCCGCCAACAAGAAATTTCTGACGGAGCAGGATGTGAAAAAAGCACTGAAAGCCTATCCTTATCACTCTGTCCGCCAGCAAGGAAAAGGAGACGTACAACTTGCCTGTTTCTCCAAATTCCCCATACTTTCGGCACGTCCCATCAAGTATGAAAGCAATAATAACGGTTCTATGAGCTATGTACTGAAGGTGCACAACGACACGATTGCATTAATCAACAACCATCTGGAGTCCAACAAGCTCACCAAAGAAGACAGAGGAATCTACGAAGACATGATAAAAGACCCGAATGCGAAGAAAGTAAAAACCGGACTTCGGCAACTGGTCAGAAAACTGGCGGAAGCATCGGTCATACGCGCATCGCAGACTGATTCTGTAGCCCGATACATCGCGGAAAGTAAATATCCGACCATCATTGCGTGTGGTGACTTCAACGACGGTTCCATCTCTTATACGCATCGTATCCTTACCCAAAAATTAGACGATGCATTTACTCAGTCGGGCAAAGGACTGGGAATTTCCTACAACCGGAACAAGTTTTATTTCCGAATCGACAATATTCTGATAAGCCCGAATCTGAAAGCTTATAATTGTACCGTAGACCAATCTATCAAGGCTTCCGACCATTATCCCATCTGGTGCTATATCAGCAAACGATAAGCTCAGTAAATCCTAATATAAAAACACTTATGATGATTAAAAGAACACTAACCATTTTAGCAGTAAGTTGCATGATGTACTCCTGTACTACGAAAACAGAAAACAACCCTTTCTTTACAGAATTTGAAACCGAGTATGGTGTCCCGCCTTTCGACAAGATTAAGTTGGAACACTACGAACCTGCCTTCCTGAAAGGTATCGAACAACAGAACCAGAACATAGAAGCCATCATCGAAAATCAGGAAATCCCGACTTTCGAGAATACGATTGTTGCTCTGGACAACAGTGCGCCTATCCTCGACCGCGTAAGTGCCGTTTTCTTCAATATGACAGATGCCGAAACAACCGATGCCCTTACCGAACTTTCCATAAAGATGGCTCCGCTTCTTTCGGAACACGATGATAATATCTCTCTGAATGAGAGACTTTTCAAGCGTGTAAACGATGTGTATTTGCAGAAGGACTCACTGAACCTGACAACGGAACAGAAACGGCTGTTAGACAAAACCTATAAGAGCTTTGTACGCTCGGGAGCCAATCTCAGCGCAGAGAAGCAAGCCCGTCTCCGTGAAATCAACAAGAAACTTTCCACCCTCGGCCTCACTTTCAGCAACAATGTGCTGAACGAGAATAACGCTTTCCAACTTTTCGTCGATAACGAGGAAGAGTTGGCCGGACTGCCCGAATGGTTCCGCCAAAGCGCCGCCGAAGAAGCAAAAGCAGCCGGACAACCGGGCAAATGGCTGTTTACCCTACACAACGCCAGCCGTCTGCCGCTCCTGCAATATTCGGAAAACCGTCCGCTCCGCGAGCAGATATACAAAGCCTACATCAACCGGGGTAACAACAACAATGAAAACGACAACAAAGAGAATATCCGCAAAATCGTTTCTCTCCGTTTGGAAAAGGCGAATTTATTAGGTTTCGACTGCTATGCCAACTTCGTCCTTGACGAAACAATGGCAAAGAACGCCACCAACGTAATGGAGCTTCTGAACAACCTCTGGAGCTATGCACTGCCGAAAGCGAAAGCGGAAGCGGCGGAACTTCAAAAACTGATGGATAAAGAAGGCAAAGGAGAAAAGCTGGAAGCATGGGACTGGTGGTATTACACCGAGAAACTGCGGAAAGAGAAATACAATCTCTCCGAAGAAGATACAAAGCCCTACTTCAAATTAGAGAACGTGCGCGAAGGCGCATTTGCCGTAGCCAACAAACTGTATGGCATTACCCTGACCAAACTCGAAGGTATCCCGACCTATCATCCTGATGTAGAAGTCTTTGAAGTAAAAGACACTGACGGCTCACAACTCGGAATCTTCTATGTAGACTACTTCCCGCGTGCCGGCAAAAGCGGCGGCGCATGGATGAGCAACTACCGCGAACAACAGGGTACTGTCCGCCCGCTGGTATGCAACGTTTGCAGCTTTACCAAACCGATAGGCGACACTCCTTCCTTGCTGACAATGGATGAAGTAGAGACATTGTTTCACGAATTCGGTCATGGCCTGCATGGGCTGCTGACAAAATGCGAATATAAAGGAACATCCGGTACGAACGTAGTGCGCGACTTTGTAGAACTTCCTTCCCAAATCAACGAGCATTGGGCTACCGAACCAGAAGTACTGAAAATGTATGCCAAACATTACCGCACAAGCGAAACCATCCCCGATGAAATCATTGAAAAGATACTGAAACAAAAGACTTTCAACCAGGGTTTCATAACTACCGAACTGTTGGCTGCCGCCATTCTCGACATGAACCTGCACGTGGTAACAGATGCAAAGAACATAGATATGCTTTCTTTCGAGAAGGAAGCTATGGACAAACTTGGCCTTATCCCCGAAATTGCTCCCCGTTACCGTGTCACTTATTTTAACCATATCATCGGCGGATATGCTGCCGGATACTACAGCTACCTGTGGGCAAATGTGCTGGACAACGATGCCTTTGAAGCCTTTAAGGAACACGGAATATTTGATAAAAATACCGCCGACCTGTTCCGCTACAACGTATTGGAAAAGGGAGACAGCGAAGCCCCGATGGTGCTCTACAAAAATTTCCGTGGAGCAGAGCCAAGTCTGGAAGCGCTGCTGAAAAACAGAGGAATGAAATAATTCGGCAAAAAAGCCCTTAAACATCAAATATTTGAGGGCTTCTTACATAGAAATGTGAAAAAAAAACTATATTTGCAGCCTTGTATGCGGCAAAAAAGAGTTGTGTACGACAGAATTTAACTGAAAATTAAATTAAAAAAGTAATCATCATAAATTAAAAGTAAAATGCAAAACAAAGGATTTGTAAAGGTTTTTGCGGTATTACTCACGCTGGTATGCGTGTTCTACCTCTCCTTCTCCTTCGTAACACGCCACTATACAAACAAGGCGAAAGAAATTGCGAACGGCGACACGAAAGTAGAACAGGACTACCTCGACTCTCTCTCTAACGAGAAAGTATGGCTGGGTAACTGGACGCTGAAAGATTGTCGTGAAATGGAGATTAGTTTAGGTTTGGACCTGAAAGGTGGTATGAACGTCATCCTTGAAGTTTCCGTACCCGATGTCATCAAGGCATTGGCTGACAACAAACCGGACGAAGCTTTCAACAACGCATTGGCAACAGCCGCCAAACAAGCCATCAACAGTCAGGATGATGTCATCACCCTGTTTGTCAGAGAATATCACAAAGTTGCTCCGGACGCAAAACTTTCCGAACTCTTCGCAACACAACAGTTGAAAGACAAAGTTAATCAGAAATCATCGGATGCAGAAGTTGAAAAAGTATTGAGAGCAGAAGTGAAGGCTGCTGTTGAAAACTCATTCAACGTACTTCGTACCCGTATCGACCGTTTTGGTGTCGTTCAACCGAACATCCAAAGCCTGGAAGACAAAATGGGACGTATCATGGTGGAACTTCCGGGTATCAAAGAACCCGAACGTGTGAGAAAACTGCTCCAGGGTTCTGCCAACCTCGAATTCTGGGAAACTTACACTGCAAGAGAAGTGCTTCCCGCCATGCAGTCGGCAGACGCTAAACTGCGCACGATATTGGCTGAGGAAACAACTGCCGACGGAGATACCATCGAAGCTGCACTCCTCACCGAAGCTACTCCGGTTGAAAAAACCGTAAGTGCTGCCGACAGCCTTGCCGCCGCACTGAAAGGTGACGCCACAGCCGAAGACAAGTCTGCCGTGAATATGGAAGAAATCAAAAAGCAATATCCTTTGCTGTCTGTCCTTCAGTTGAACTCTACCGGTCAAGGTCCTATTATCGGCTATGCCAACTACAAAGACACTGCCGACATCAACAAGTACTTGGCTATGCCCGAAATCAAGGCAGAACTTCCGAAAGACCTTCGTCTGAAATGGGGCGTTTCTCCTTCCGAGTTCGACAAGAAAGGCCAGACTTTCGAATTGTACGCCATCAAATCTACCGAACGTAACGGCAAAGCTCCGTTGGAAGGCGACGTAGTGACAGATGCTAAAGACGAATTCGACCAATACAGCAAACCGGCCGTAAGCATGGCAATGAACTCCGACGGTGCACGTCGCTGGGCTCAGTTGACCAAACAGAACATCGGTCGTTCCATTGCTATCGTTCTTGATAACTATGTATATTCCGCACCGAACGTAAACTCTGAAATCACAGGCGGACGTTCGCAGATTACAGGCCACTTTACGCCGGAACAGGCAAAGGACTTGGCTAACGTATTGAAATCGGGTAAGATGCCGGCTCCGGCTCACATCGTACAGGAAGATATTGTTGGTCCGTCATTGGGTCAGGAATCAATCAACGCGGGTATCTTCTCGTTCGTTGTGGCTTTGATTCTGCTGATGATTTATATGTGCTCCATGTACGGTTTCATCCCGGGTATGGTTGCCAACAGCGCATTGATTCTCAACTTCTTCTTCACGTTGGGTATCCTTTCATCCTTCCAGGCTGCACTGACTATGTCCGGTATTGCCGGTATGGTATTGTCATTAGGTATGGCAGTGGATGCGAATGTACTTATCTATGAACGTACGAAAGAAGAGCTTCGTGCAGGCAAGGGAGTGAAGAAAGCACTTGCCGACGGTTATTCCAATGCATTCTCGGCTATCTTCGACTCTAACTTGACGTCTATCATCACAGGTATCATCCTGTTCAACTTCGGTACAGGCCCGATTCGCGGTTTTGCTACGACATTGATTATCGGTATCCTCGTATCCTTCTTTACTGCCGTATTCATGACTCGTTTGGTTTACGAACACTTCATGAACAAAGACAAGTGGCTGAACCTGACATTTACAACCAATCTTTCAAAGAACCTGATGGCCAATACGCATTTTGACTTCATGGGAACCAATAAGAAATCCATGATTATCGTCAGTGCCATTATTGTGATTTGTATCGGTTCGTTTGCCATCCGTGGTTTGAGCCAGAGCATCGACTTCACTGGCGGACGCAACTTCAAGGTACAGTTTGAAAACCCGGTTGAACCGGAACAGGTACGCGGACTCATTGCCAGCAAGTTCGGTGACGCCAACGTAAGCGTTATCGCTATCGGTACTGACAAGAAAACCGTACGTATCAGTACGAATTACCGTATCGAAGATGCAGGTAACAATGTAGACTCCGAAATCGAAGCATATCTGTACGAAACACTGAAACCGGTACTGACTCAGAACATCACACTGGAAACTTTCATCGACCGCGACAATCACACAGGCGGTAGTATCGTAAGTTCGCAGAAAGTAGGTCCGAGTATCGCAGACGATATCAAGACAGGTGCTATCTACTCCGTAGTATTGGCCTTGATTGCAATCGGCTTATACATCTTAATCCGTTTCCGCAACATCGCTTACAGTGTAGGTTCTATCGTAGCTCTGACAAGCGACACTGTTATGATTATCGGTGCTTACTCACTGTTCTGGGGTATCCTGCCGTTCTCTTTGGAAATCGACCAGACATTCATCGGTGCCATCCTGACGGCTATCGGTTACTCTATCAATGACAAGGTGGTAATCTTCGACCGTGTACGTGAGTTCTTCGGTCTGTATCCGAAACGTGACAAGCGCGTGTTGTTCAACGACTCTCTGAACACGACACTGGCTCGTACCATCAATACATCGCTGAGTACATTAATCGTATTGCTGTGTATCTTCATCCTCGGTGGTGATTCAATCCGCAGCTTTGCATTCGCCATGATTCTCGGTGTGGTTATCGGTACATTGTCTTCACTGTTCATCGCATCTCCGATTGCATACAACATGATGAAGAACAAAAAAGCCGCAGGCACGGCTACGGAAGAGTAATAAACTCCCCCAATAGAAAAGCCTCTTCCGGATATTCGGAAGAGGCTTTTCTATTGATTATTAAACCAAATAGAAGCTATAAGACGTTAATCTTGAAAGAAGCCGATGTAAAACTTTAAACTTGATACATAGTATGAAAGCCTACAACACAACTTCCCATAGATTCTTCTTGATAGTAGCCTCGAGGGGAATCGAACCCCTATCTAAAGTTTAGGAAACTTCTATTCTATCCGTTGAACTACAAGGCCGTCTTAAATTTGCTTGCAAAGATAACGGTTTCTGTCGATTTAACAAGAATAAAATACAGGTTCCTTCCCTACATCTCAAATATTAAGCATCGGTAGAACGATAAATATCGTTTCATTTTGATAATTCAATTGACTTTTCGACCTTTGCGTTCGCAAATTGAAAGTAAAACAGTTTTTTAAAAATTAAACATAGTAATTAAAATTATGGCAGACGAAATGATGGTTAAAGAATTGGAGGAAGTCGTAGTACGTTTCTCCGGCGACTCCGGCGACGGTATGCAGTTGGCCGGCAACATCTTCTCGAACGTGTCGGCTACGGTAGGAAATGACATCTGTACATTCCCCGACTATCCGGCAGATATCCGCGCCCCGCAAGGCTCGCTGACCGGTGTTTCCGGTTTTCAGGTACACATCGGCGCCGGACAGGTTTACACCCCCGGAGACCGTTGCCACGTATTGGTAGCGATGAATCCTTCCGCACTGAAAACACAAATCAAATTCTGCAAGCCGCAGGGACTTATCATCACCGACTCCGACTCATTCCAAGCCAAAGATTTGGAAAAAGCACAATTCAAGACTGACAACCCTTTCGAAGAATTAGGCGTGAAGCAGGAGGTGCTCGAAGTGCCTATCTCCTCCATGTGCAAGGAGAGCCTGAAGGATTCGGGACTGGACAACAAATCCATTCTCCGTTGCAAGAATATGTTTGCACTCGGACTGGTTTGCTGGTTGTTCAACCGTAACCTGGCAGCCGCAGAAAAGATGCTGCGCGATAAATTTGCCAAGAAGCCCGAAATAGCCGAAGCGAATATCAAGGTGTTGAACGACGGTTTCAACTACGGCGCCAACACACACGCTTCCGTCTCTACTTACAAGATTGAAAGCAAAGCTCCGAAATCAAAAGGGCTTTACACAGACATCAACGGCAACAAGGCAACTGCCTACGGATTGATTGCTGCCGCCGAAAAGGCCGGCCTGGAACTTTACTTGGGTTCTTATCCCATCACTCCGGCTACTGACATTCTGCACGAATTGGCGAAACATAAATCATTAGGCGTGAAAACCGTGCAATGCGAGGACGAAATCGCAGGTTGCGCTTCTGCTGTCGGTGCTGCCTTTGCCGGTGCTCTGGCGGTGACAACAACTTCCGGTCCCGGCGTTTGCCTGAAGAGTGAGGCGATGAACCTTGCCGTTATCGGCGAGCTTCCATTGGTGATTGTCAATGTACAGCGCGGCGGCCCGTCTACCGGTCTGCCTACCAAATCGGAACAGACCGACTTGTTGCAGGCCCTCTACGGACGCAACGGCGAAAGCCCGATGCCTGTCGTAGCCGCAACGTCGCCAACCAACTGTTTCGACGCTGCCTACATGGCGTGCAAGATTGCGCTGGAACACATGACCCCGGTTGTATTGCTGACCGATGCCTTCGTAGCCAACGGTTCTGCCGCATGGAGACTTCCCGACCTGAACGAATACCCAGCCATCAATCCTCCGTATGTGACTCCGGATATGGCAGAGAACTGGACTCCCTACCAGCGTAATGAGGAGACAGGCGTACGTTATTGGGCAACTCCGGGAACAGAGGGCTTCATGCACCGCATCGGCGGTCTTGAAAAGAGCAACGAAACCGGCGCCATCTCTACCGAACCCGAAAACCACGACAAGATGGTTCGCCTCCGTCAAGCCAAAGTAGACAAGATTGCAGACTATATCCCCGAACTCGAAGTGTTGGGCGATGCAGACGCCGACCTGTTGATTGTAGGCTGGGGCGGTACGTACGGACATCTCCGTCTGGCAATGGACTATATGCGCGAACATGGAAAGAAAGTGGCTTTCGCTCACTTCCAGTACATCAACCCGCTGCCGAAGAACACTGTCGACGTGCTGCGCAAATATAAGAAAATCGTGGTTGCCGAACAGAACTTGGGACAATTTGCCGGTTACTTGCGCATGAAAGTGCCCGGATTGAACATCAGCCAGTTCAACCAGGTGAAAGGGCAACCCTTCGTTACGAGAGAATTGATAGATGCATTCACTAAATTATTGGAGGAATAAGAGATGAGCGATAAAGTATATACCGTACAAGATTATAAAGCAGGACAACCGCGCTGGTGTCCGGGATGCGGTGACCACGCTTTCCTGAATTCACTGCACAAAGCTATGGCCGAACTGGGAACGGCTCCGCACGACATTGCCGTAATTTCGGGCATCGGCTGCTCTTCCCGTCTGCCTTACTATGTCAATACGTATGGCTTCCATACCATCCACGGACGCGCTGCCGCCATTGCAACAGGCGCCAAAGTAGCTAACCCTAATTTGACTATCTGGCAGATTTCCGGCGACGGCGACGGGCTGGCAATCGGCGGTAACCATTTCATTCACGCATTGCGCCGCAATATCGACCTGAATATGATTCTGCTGAACAACCGTATCTACGGTCTGACAAAAGGACAATACTCACCGACTTCGGCACGCGGACTGGTCACCAAGTCTTCTCCTTACGGCACTGTGGAAGACCCCTTCCGCCCAGCCGAACTGGCTTTCGGCGCACGCGGACGTTTCTTCGCACGCTGTATTGCCGTAGACGGTGCGGCTTCGGTAGAGGTATTGAAAGCAGCCGCCAACCATAAGGGTGCTTCCGTGGTAGAAGTGCTCCAGAACTGTGTCATCTTCAACGACGGAACGCACGCCAGCGTTGCCACCAAAGAAGGACGTGCCAAGAACGCCATCTACCTGGAGCATGGCAAACCGATGCTGTTTGGTGAAAACAAAGAGTTCGGACTGATGCAGGAAGGTTTCGGGCTGAAGGTGGTGAAACTCGGCGAGAACGGTATCACCGAAAAAGATATCCTCATCCACGACGCCCACTGCCAGGACAACACGCTCCAACTGAAACTGGCCTTGATGGAAGGTCCCGACTTCCCGATTGCATTAGGTGTCATACGCGATGTGGATGCTCCGACTTACAACGAGGCTGTTGCCGAACAAATCGAAGAGGTCAAAGGCAAGAAGAAATATCATAATTTCCAAGAGTTGCTGATGACCAACGAAACCTGGGAGGTGAAGTAATTCACAGCCTGCAATAAAAAAAGAAGAGGGGTCGCTTCACGGTGCTGAAGCGGCCCCTCTTTCTTTTCCTACCTGCCAATACGAAGCATTTTCAGCTTCATATTCAGCGTGTTACAGCGCATATAGATGGTGTGTGCAGGAGATATAGATGGTAGACATTGGACATATAGATGCTGGAGGCAAGATATATGGATGCTGGAAACAGGGCATATAGGCCGTGCAAATCGGTCCTATTTCTTACTCTTCCTCCGCCTTCGCCTCCTCCACAATCTCATCGGGAACTTTGTCGCAACGCACATACTTGTTCACGTCGGCTTCGTCCTCTGTGGCAGTCCACACCATCGAACCGCTTTCCAACAGGTCGGTGACGATGTATTCGCTGTTCCAGTCGCCGTTTCCGTAGTCGTAGACGCCGGAGATGACCGCACCCAGGTACGGGTCTTTGCGGATGCTGAAACTGCCGGTGATGTAGCGGGCATACATACTGTCGAACTTCTGATACATTTCGAATGTCTGATCCTTGCGGTTGAACTTTATATAGCAATAGGTGTCTTCGGCCAAAGGAGCGCCGTTCCATTCGGCAAGTTGCCACACTCCGTTCAGGTTGGCGGTAGTGACTTCCAGGCAGGCTGCAGCCGATGAATCGTCGTCGTTGCAGGACGAGCCGCAGAGCAGGAGAGCCAATAAAGCCATGAGTTTGAAAATATTCTTCATGTCGGATTTCTTTTTTTTATGGATTGATACGTTTAACTTTTATATTCAATGTACGGTCTGACGGGCGAGCGCTGATACCTTCGATGATAATGGGGAAGGTAAATTCCGCCTTCGCTCCGGCAGGAATCAGTGAAGCGTCTATGGTGACCACGATATCGGCTTCCCCGCCCGGCGGAATCACTGCCGGTTCGGTACGGAAGGAGGCGTAGGCGGGAAGTATCGGTGCGGTGAGCCGCATGGGTTTGCTGCTGCTGTTGCCGCAGAGGATGCGTTCCGTAAACCGGCCGCCGGCTTTCACCTCGCCGAAGGCCATTGCGTTCTGTTTCAGACGCAGCCTGCCCATTGCATGGGGATAGCGTGCCCATTCGTCCTTGCCCGGAAGTACGTTTCCCGTCAGTGTGAGCCGTGCCACGGGCGTCTTGTCCGAAGAGGAGAGGTAGACAAACACCTGGGTGTCTATCGTGCCGGGATGGTTCTTCGGATGGAACGTCAGTGTGACCGGCTGCTGCTTGCCTGGCAGCAACTCGCCGCCGGGCATCTCTACGGTGACGCAACTGCACGTCGGCGTGGCGCGCTTCAGTAGAAGAGGGCGGTTGCTCACGTTGGTGCAGACAAACCGGCGGGTTGCCGGAGCGTCGTCCTCGGTCAGCGTGCCCACGTCCTGCACGGTCTTGTCAAACCGCAGCAGCCGTTCCGCCTGTTTCAGCAGTGCGGGGTTCAGCAGCGAGTCTCTCCGCGCTTGCAGGGAAGCGGGGCTGTTCTGTGCGTGTGCCACTCCGAACAACCCTGCTCCGGCAAGGAGTGCTACTATTATTAATAGGTGTAAGCGCTTCATTGTTTCACCGAGTTGAGTTACATCCAACCGTTGTCATTGGCTGTCTTGCGGACAGTGACGGTGATGGTCTGTTGCGCGCCGTTGCTTGCTTTCACGGTGATGCGTGCCGTGCCGGTGGTTACTCCGGTCACTTTCATCAGCGTGTTGTTCTCTACCGCTACGGCGACGATGCCGCTATCGGACGAGGTGCAAGTATAGGTGAGCTTTTCACCGTCGACGAAGTAATACGCCAAGTTGACCGTTGATGTCGCTTTTTCCGCTACATAGACGTTGGGCACTTTCATCTCCGTGCCGCTGCCTTCGATGTTGTTGAGCAACAGGGCTGCGTTGGCTACGCCAGTTCCCATCTTGCCGATGTACTTCGACAGTTCGAGTTGCGCAGGCGAAGCTCCCGGCGATGTATGATTGCGGTAGTAAGTCTTCTTTCTGCCGCCGCCATACCAGGTATCTACCGGCTTGACAGACTCTTTCAGCAGCCCGATGAATTCAGACGCTTTGAAGTGGCGGCGCAGTTTCACTGCATACGACAAGCCTAAGGCGGCTACTCCCGACACGTGCGGGCAAGCCATCGAGGTACCGTCCATGTAGCCATAAGCGGGTGTGCCGTTTTTCATCATTGTGGAGAGGATGGAGCCGGCGTAGGGCGCTCCCTCTTCCCAGAATTCGGGCGAATCCTTGCCAATGGCAGCATAATATTCCGTGTCGCCGCCGGGGGCGCAGATGTCTACCTCCGTACCGTAGTTGGTATAAGACGCCGGAGTGAAGTCGGCAGCCGTGGAACTGACGGTGACACATTTAGAGTATGCGCCCGGATAAGCGGGAATGCCTGCATACTCGTTGCCTGCCGCAAAGATGGCGAGTCCACCTTCGATGACTCCGTTGGGCGAGCCGGCGTTGTGGATGAAGTAGTCCAAAGCCTCCTTCTCAAGCGGATAGGTTGTTTCCCACTCCTTCTGTGTGGCGGGGCCGGGGCTGAATCCTTCAGCGATGTTGGCGTCGGCCGAGTTGTATCCCCAACTACATTGCAGGATGACAGCGCCGTTGTCTGCCGCATATTTGATGGCTTTGGCTTCGGCGGTAAGCGTAACGCCCGCGTCGCCTGCAAATACCTGGCACGTCATGATTTTCACGCCCGAATTGGGAGTGCCGTTACCGCCTGCGATGCCGCATACACCTATTCCGTTGCCATTCATAGCGGCAATGGTTCCTGCCACGTGCGTGCCGTGTCCGGTGTCGTGCTCCGACGACCAGGTGATGACTGCGGTGTTCTCTACGAAGTTGTATCCGTGCTTGTCGTCAACATATCCGTTGTTGTCGGCGTCCTGCCCAGCGTTAATCTCTTCGCCTTCGTTCACCCAGATGTTGTCTTTCAGGTCGGGGTGAGTGAGCATCACTCCTTCGTCCAGTACGGCAACGACGATGGAGGGGTCGCCCATACATTTCCGCCATGCTTCGTAGCAGCCTACGTCGCAACCCTCTTCGGCTCCGTTGTTCATCGGATTCTGGTTTTCAAAGGCGTATGTTCCCGTGTTGTTGTAGTGCCACTGGTAGGCGAGTCCGGGATCGGCAAAGGTGGCTGACGCTCTTCCGGCGCGGGTGGCAGCATTGCGTTGCAACACCGATTCGCTGACATATACGCGGCGGTCATCGCTCTTGTAGGCACGTTTGATGCGACTGTTACCTTGCACTTTGGAGATTTCCCCTAACTGGGAGATGCGCTTTGCCGCTTCTTTCAAGTCGGTGTCCTTGTCGAACTTCACCAGATACCACAGGTGTAATCCTGCGGCGCGGGTGCGCGCTTCGTTCTTGGCATCGGTCGGGAAGATACGCTCGAAGTGGTATCCGCCCAAGATATCGAGAATCTCGTCCGTCGAAGGAATTCCCGAACGGGTAGCGACACCTCCGTTGCGCGCGGAACGGGTGAATGCGCGGTCAAGGATTTCCGTCATTTCGGGCTTGAATTTGATGATTAGTTCGCCTGCTGTCACGTCGGCGGGGAACCGGATTTCGGTCTCCCCTGCCGAAACCGACGGCTGCTCTGCCTGCTCATGTTCCGAGCAGGCAGCCAGCGCCAATCCCAACAGAAGTGTATATAAGAATCTATTTCTCATGTTTACTTGTTAGCTAATTGTTCTTGTTAATGATTACTTATTCTGCGTCTTCCGTCGCGGAGTTGGCCACAAAACGACGGTAGTAGAGCGGATAGGCAACTCCCGGTACGGCTATGTTGCTGCCGGGGTCTTCGGCTCCGTAATAATAAGTAAAGTCGAAGTTGTCCGCGTCTATGTTGCCGAATCCTACCGATTTTCCGGCAGAGTCCTTGCCTCTCTCCTGTTGGATGAAGAATCCGATTTCCGGATACCATGCTGCAAAGTAAGGATGGAAGAGCACCCAGTTGGGCAGTTTTCCGGTGAGGAAGTTTAGGTTGATGGAGAGGTAGCGGGTCTTGGGCAATACACGCGGAATTTCCTGACCTGTCACGGTCTCCGTCGTCTCATCGGTAGCGGTGAATGTTACCGGATTGTCATCCGTGAGCAACCATCGGCACGTGTCTCCTACCAATTTGTCGAGGTAGTCTGCCTTTTCGGTCGAGAAGTCGTCAGACGTGTAGTGTGTCGGTCTGCCCGCTCTCTCGAGTGCCGTTTCCATCTCTTCGTCTGTCGGCAGTTCACCTTCGATGAAGTTGTAGGCAAGCGTCAGCGATTGCAGATTTTCCCACAGAAGCAGGCTAAGAAGAGCGTCTCTTTCGCTTCCTCTCGAAACATTGACAAACAGTCCGATGGGGCGTCCGTTGTACTTACCGCCTTGTACCAGTGTCAGGTCGGAGAGTGAGTCAGTGCGGCGCGAACCATTCAGTGCGAGCGAAGTCAGGTACGGGAAGTTCTCTTTGTTGACCACTTTCGTAATAGTCGACAGAGTAGCAAAGTTGGTTGCCGACAGACTCAGTGCTTTCAGTCCTGCATAGCCTTCGTTCGTGGCGCCTCCCAATTTGGCGAAGTTTGCCGGCAGAGAGGTGATACCGTACGAATAGAGAACCAACTCTTTCAGATGCTTCAACTCGCAGATTTCCTCGCCCAAGTGGATGTCGCGGATTTGTGAGTTGGCGTTGCTGCGGATGGAGAACGACTCCAGATATTTCAGGTAACGCACTTCCTTCGGCAAGGATTCGCCCTCTTTCATGTCAATCATGACAAAGTTTACCGAACGTATGCGTCCCACCGCTTCTTCGCACGGCAAGTCCTTGTCGGTAGCTTCCCACAGCGTCACGTTTTCCCAGTTCTGCATATTTTCGCTGGTTTCAAATTTAATCATGCTCTGCACCTTCTCATTGATGGTGATGACTGCCAGTGAGTCGCCCGCACGGTTGTCTTCAATCTTGAGGGCAGGTTTTTGTTTGACGGTGAGCACGACATCCTCTATCGGGTTGCCGTTGTCGTCTACCAACTGGTCGTTTGCCGGGTCTATCGGCACGAGGTGAATCTTCGCCACGCGGACGAAGGGAGCTGTGTTCATTTCCCAACGGAAGTTGGCTTTCACCGTACGCGGACGGGCTTTTCTGTCTAAGTCCACCGCCAAGTCATCCTGCCGGGGTTGGGTGAGCCATCCGGTGCGTTCGGATTCGTATTCGGCTTTCTCCTCATCCGACTGTATGCCGTCGAAAGCATATTCGACGCTTCCGATTTTGAAATTAATATTGGTAGATACCACCATCTCGAACGTACGCTTCTCATAACGCGCCGAGTTCTCGATTTCCACATCCGTTTCGTTCAGCAAAATCTGTTTGCCGAAGCCGAATTGTGTGACAGTGATAAGTTTCTGTCCTGCCTGCTCGGAGGAGAAACGGATTTGCGCCATGCGCGCCGTGTTCTCTAACGTGGAGTCGATGGCGAGCTGACATTCGGCCGCTCCCAATCCGTTTGCCGGAGAGACGGCAATCCAGGGTTTGGATGCGCCTGCCACCCAGCTTATGTCTGACAACACGGTAATCTTCTCCAGTCCACCTTCCGGACCGATTGCAATTTCTTCTTTGTCCGTCAGAAATCCGCCGGGAAGTTCCGTCTTGTTGTCGTCCTTGCATGAGGTGATGCACCCTGTGCAAAGTACCAGTCCTGCTATGACTTTATGTAAATATTTCATTTTCTGTCAGTTTATTGTTTAAGAGTGTCGCAACCTCGGATATCCTGGGTTTTGTCGTAAATCAGCATATACATACCTGCCTTGATGTAAGGGCAAAGGTGTGTCACGTCAAGCGAGATGTTGGGGTTGTCCTTAATCTCCAGTATCCATAGTCGCGGGTTGATGGTTTCGTTCACCTTGCGGATGTCGTTGGCTCCGATTTGCAGTTGAAGCAGGCTCGGGCAAGTACTGATGCCTTCGGGCCATTCACGCAGGATGCGGTTACCGTCGGCGTCGCGCTGGTGGCGGATACCGAAGGCTTTCAACTGGCTGCTGTTCAACGGTTCGGTGGGGAACTTGGAGAAGCAGTTGTAGCTGACATCCATGTTGGTGAGGTAAGGCAAGGTCGTTGCGCGGAAGTCGTCCGACAGGGATTTCAGTTTGTTGAAACGCAGATCTATCGAAGTCAGCAGATACGTATTCTTGTAGTTACCGTTTTTGCCTTTGAGCGAGTATTCCGGAATTTCCGTCATTTCGTTGTTGCTCAGATTGATGGTCGAAATCGGCGAACCGGTTCTGAACAGGTCTGTCGGGAACTTCGAGATGCGGTTGTAGGCCAATGAGATGGTAGAAGCGTTGATGCCCTTGAATGTTTCCGGGTTTTCGACGTTCTTGCCGCCTACGGAGCCAATCTGATTGTAAGAGAGGTCGACCGAACCCATGACATGAACGGAAGATGCATCGAAGATGTTAGGGATGTACTTCAGTTCGTTGTGCGAGAAGTCCAGCGTCTCCACATCGTTGGTGAATCCGCAGAACTCTTCCGGTATCTCCTGTATTTTGTTGTAGGCGAGGGTGAGCGTAGCGAGCTTCACATCTTTGCCAAAGGGAGCCAGTGTTTCAATCTCGTTGTCATAACAGTCGAGCATTCCCATTTTCTTCATGTTGCGAAGAGAACCGTCTGTAGGGAATGATTTGAGGTTGTTGTAGCTCAGATAGAGAATCTGCAACTTCTTACCTACGGGCGACAGGGCAAGTTTCGACCAGTCGTTTTTCAGCCGTTCGCTGCTGATGCCTGCGTTGGCTGCTACGTTCAGCAGTTGCATTTCGGGCAGGTTGTATATGAAGTCGGGGAATCTGTCCAACTGTGCACAGTTGTAAATCTCGATGTCCGTCAGTTCGGTCATGCTTTTCCAGTCCAGGTTCTCCGCTTCGTATGCTTTGGCGTATTCCGAATCGGGGTTTTCCCACTCCGTACAGATATCTTCCGCTTTGATGGGAGCGTTGCCGATGTAGAACAACTGCAACCGCTTCAGGCGCATGATGGCTTTTGAGACGAATGTAATCCCGTTGGTGTATTTGCCGATTTGCGCGTCTTTCAGCGAAATGCGGCTGCTCTTGCGGATGGGTTGCTGTGCAGCGTCGTCGTTGATGCTTTTCTGTATCATTTCGGACAGGTCTTGGCGCACGTCGTAATTGAGGAACGTATTCCGGTAGTGCATACGCAGGTTTTTCAGTTGTGCGGCGCTCATGTCGGCATTCCAGTTTGTCTGGTCGAACATATTTCTGCCGAGCCTTTCGCTGTGCGAGCCTAAGGCGAGCAGTTTCAGTTCGGTCAACTGTCCGATGGCGTCGGGCACTCTTCCTTTAGCACCGAATCCCTCGAGCGTCAGACCTACCACGCGTCCGTTGCTGTTGAGCGTCACACCCGGCTGGTCGCCCCACATATCCATTTCCTTGTTAAAGTTCCAGTTGGCTCCCGGTACTTCGCCCGCTCCGTAGTAGCCCCATTCCGTTCCGTTCAGTGCTTCCCATATTTCCTTTAGTGCGATGTAGTCTTTGATGTACTCTTTCGTTTCGGAGAGCAGGATGGGCACATTGGCGTGTTTGGTCAGGCGATTGTCTTCGATGGCAAACGGTTCGCCTGCCACTTCCTGGGTTTCAAGAGCGGTTTCCACTGCGCCGCTTTTCCGGTAGGTGGTGTAAGCCGTCACACGGTAATTGCCGGTGGGCAGCCATACGGCCGAGTCGCTGGTGGCAACGCCTACGTCCATGTACTTGTCGTTCGGGTCGTCGGGGTTCTCGTGCTCTTTGTACTCTTCCTTGTAGGCTACTTTCAGTTTCCTGAATGTAGTCGATTCGCGGGTGAAGGTATTGGTCACGGTGATGTCAATCAGCTTGATGTCTTTGAAAAGATACAAAGCGTCGCCGACTGCGCGTGTTTCGGGAAGTCCGGTCTTTGCAAGTTTGAACGTTACCGTTCCACGGCTTTGCACGTCTACGGTGAGGTCTTTCACCGTCAGTCCGCGCGAAAGGACTGTGAATGTTTCGTCCGAAGAGGCAGAGATGCTCGTTATCACTTCGTCGAGCTTGTCGAGCAGCTTGTAACCTACTACTTTATAGTCGCCTACCAGCAGTTGCAGCTTGTCGCTACGCATACCGTACTCCGCATTGGATTCGTTGTAAGCGTTCAGAATCAATGTCTGCGTGATGCTTGCACCGTTGTACAGCATTTCTATTTCTACTTTCTGTGCTTCGCCCAACTTGTTCAGGTTGTCGCCGGCACGTGTCTCCCCGCCTTTTGCATAGGATGCCGATTTGTAGAGTTTGAACTGCACGTAGCCGTACTGGCTGCCTTGCAGTTCCTCTTTGTCATCGGAACATCCGCCCGCCACCATACCGAACAGTATGGTGAAAAGGGGGATAAGAAACAGTTTCCAATATATTGTTCTTTTTGAGTTCATTTATTTCTGTATTTTGTATTACAGTGATAGTTTATTTTTAATGATTATCCGCTATTTCCCCTCTCTATATGAGGTAGTTACAGCGCATATATATCCTGCGTCCACCGCATATATGTCCTGCGTCCAGCACATATATATCCTACGCCTACCATCTATATGTCCTACAGCCAGCATATATATATGCTGTAACAAACTGATTATAAGACTAAAGCTACTCTATTGGGCAGATAGGGGAAGATAGCGGATAATCGTAATTTTTTTAATTAATAAAATTGGAAATAACATTCTGCAGGGAATACTCCTGAAGACGGGTCTCCAATAATGACAGAGCATGGTTCGCTTGGTATTGCAATATTATCTTTCAGTGCTGTCAAAATTACATAGCGTTTGCCATTGATTGTCTCTTCGTGACATTGAACGGTGTCTTCTCCCCACGGATTGAATGACATTCCCATCAGATGTTCCGGAAGCACATTATCTACTCGAATGCAGAAACTGCTACCTTTCAAGAAGTTAGGAACTGAAAGCAACCAGGCTTGTTCTCCCATTACGTCTATTCCCGCACCTTGTAACATTTCTTTTACCTCTTCGCCTGCCTGCAAAGAACCTTCAATCATCTCTATGGGTGTTAAATCATCTTCTGTCACATGGCTCCAGTCGTTGATGTCTTGTGCATAGAAAGCAGTAAGGACAATCTGACTTCCGGCCTGTTTTTCCGGTTCTTGAATCAAAGTTGCCATTATACCTTTAGAATAGGTATCTTTAATGGCGTGGTAGGAGTATTCTCCCCATCCTTCGACATCGATAAGGCTTTCATTGAGGTTTCCTTCTTTTTCTAATTTTTCCCATTCAGTTTTGGGAAGTACCAACACAATCGCTCCACGTTGCGCTGTTGCATCATCAAGAGATTTAGCCGTTACTGTTACATGGGTTCCCTCTTTTTCTACATTTACCCAATCAGGGGTTTCTGTAAAGTCATAGTTGAAAACAGTAGCTCCGAGTGCGTCTTTCTTGATTGCCGAACCTACAAGAATATGGAAATTGTCGTCACGGACTGTAATGGTTGAAACTAACTTTTCTTCGTAAGTCTTGAGCGTAGGCGAACCGGTTTCCATACCGCTTGGTATTTCTGTGAATGTTTGTCCGTCGGTGCTTACTGTCAGGTTTGAGTAACCGGGGTCTACCAATATGACACCCTCTTTCAGTCCTTCATATTCTACCGGAATGGCAACTTCGCTGATGATAGTTTCGTCGGAGGTCATTACAGAGAAGGTGATATTTCCGGCTTTGTCCTTACCGATTGAGTTTTTAAATTCGAGTCCTTCGCTGTTGTTTCTGTTGAAAGAAAGTTTGAAGCCGTTGTCTGTACTTTCTACTTTTACCCAGTCGGGGTTGTCGCCATCTTTGATTCCGACTTTCAGACTGGCATCTTCAAGGCTTGCGCTTACCAACAAATAACCGTCTCTGTCTGCATCAATATCGCATCCTTTGACAACAATCGGGTTTTCTGCGCTATATTCTACCTCTTCCTCGCCTTCGGCTTCGGGAACAGATTTGATAGTCAGTCCGCTAAAGGCTTTCTTCGAACGGGTAATCTTGTAAATCACTTGTTCTTTGTCGCCCATCTTCAATGTGATTTCCGTTGTATTGTCGTTGATGTAATCTTGTCCGTCTCCCAAAATCTTGGCTGTTACCGTCTGGTTGCCGGCTTTTCCGCTTGTAGTGGCGTCTTCAAAATCGCCGTTTACAAACTTGCACCATGCTGCCTTGCTGGTCAACTGCCAGTCTACCGGTGCATTGAAAGAGATTTCTATCTCGTCGCCCACTACGTGAGTCTCCTCCTTCAGTTCAGGAAATGTGATATTCACACCTTCTTTTTCGTCGTCCGAACAACCGGCAAATGCAACCATGCACATCATTGCCGATATAATCAAGCTCCAGCTTATGTTTTTCAAATTAAATGCTTTCATAACTGTATTGTTTTAATGTTTTAATAACCTTGTTCTTTAAGTTTTTCCGCTTCCGCCTCACTAATCCATTCAATGAGGTTGATGTAAGTGCCTACTACGCCATATTCGGAGCCGTCTTTATTGTCTACGCTCAGCGTGACGTACTGGAAAATGAAGTCCTGGCAACTGCTGTAGTAGGATGTATAGTTTGCCGACTGGCTCAACCGCAGGTTTCCGTCTCCGTGGATGGTTCCGAACGGCTCGCTGGTAAGTCCGCATACGTGCTTGTCCATCTCTATCAACGGACGGAGGATATCTTTGCGGTCGAACTTGATTTTGGTATCGTAGCCGTCAAAGTAGAGTCCGTGCAGCACGATTGTGTTTTCTTCTCCTTCCACTACATCGGAAGTAATCAGACGGATGCCTACATTTTGCATATAGTCCGAAGAAAGGAAGGAGGAAGTGACGCGGCAATAGCCCGTGAAGTTGTGAATGTCAAACGGACATGACTTCTGCATCACGACCTTTGCCTTTGTGGTGTAAAGGTTCCACTGCTCCGATTCGGGTACAATCAGGCGCAAGGCAAACCCCAGCGAGTCGGTGACTTCGATATTGTCATACACCCCTTGCACTTCGATGTTGGCAACCCGTTCGCCCGCCTTGATGGTGACGGTGTTTGAAAGCAGCCGATAGTGTTTGCCTTCTACCGCATTGCTTTCCTTATCAATGATTTCCACAGCAAGGTTGCGGTCATAGCCAACCGCCGTAGTAGCCGCAATGGGAACGTTGAATATCTCGTTGGTTTCTTGTACGGCATACTGATAGAGTGTGTCGGAAAACATCAGATAATTCGGACCTTTATAGACCATATTGTCCTGCTCACATCCGACAAAACTGATGATGGCAGCAATCCCCGCCATGCATCCAATGATTAGTTTTTTCATTATCGTATGTTTTTAATCTTATTTGTTACTTTCATTAGGTTCCACTATCGAGCCGGGAGCATCCAACTCATGCTGCGGAATAGGCCATACGAACATTACATCGTCTTTTTCCACTTTCAGGCTGCTGCCGTTTTCCAACGACTGTGCCTGCGGCTTGCGTTCGAACCCTTTGTGCCAGCGTTTCAGGTCGTGCAAGCGGAAACCTTCCATGTAGAGTTCTTTCACACGTTCCTGTTCGATGATGTCCATCGCATTGTCCTTGTTCATGGGAGTGGTGCCGCTTCCGTAGGTTGAATAGCGTGCCAGGCGGAGTGTGGAAATGTCCGTTCCTGCTTTGCCATATTCGGGCTGCTCTTTCTGCACATAGGCTTCTGCGCGAATCAGGTATTGTTCCGACAGGCGGAATACTTTGGGCATACATACGTGCAAGATGCGGTTTTCTACAAAACTTTCGTTACCGAAATATTTAATCAGCAAAGGCCAGGTAAGGCCGTAGCTTGTAGTCTGGTTCTGGAAGAAGGTAGTCACGCGCAGGTCGTTGTTGTCATACAGGTTGATAACCCACTCTGCCGGTACGTAGTCCGGGCGAAGGCTCACATAGTCGAAGTTGGCAAAGATACGTCCCAATGCGCCGCCATAGGAGGTAACGGTGAAACCTACTTTCCAGATGGTCTCTGTCGAGATGTCGTTGGTCCACATATATTTGTAGTAGCTCACGCCGCTTGCTATTTCGTTGGTGCAGCTCGACAGGCGGTATTTGCCGCTTTCGATTACTTTGGTCGAATACTTGATGGCGTCGTCCCAGTTCTTCATATATAATGATACGCGCGCGCGAAGGGCGTGGATGGTATACTCGTTGAAATAGGGAGAGTCAAACAGGCTTTCGGTAAAGTCCTCTTCAAGTTTCAGCAACTCTTCGGCACGGTCGAGGTCTTCGAGGATGAAGGCATACGAGTCTTTCAATGAAGCACGCTTCATCTCTTCGTCGCCACCATAATGACGGGTCAGGATAACACCCAACTGCTGGGCGGCATCTTCTTCGCTCTCGTAGGCTTTGCAGAAGAGTTTCACTAACTCGGAGTAGGCTAATGCACGGGCAAAGTAGGTTTCGCCGCAACATTGGTCGAGTTTGTCCAGTTGCTCGTCGTCGGTAACATTCTTTCTCACGTTGTCCACTCTGTCGAGCAGGAAGTTGCAACGGTTGATAACCATGTAGAGCGAACCGTAGACAGCTTCGATGTCGGTATTGGTGGCGAGGATGTTCTTCCAGCGCCAGATGTCTCCGTACACGTTCGTGTTTCCGTTTACTCCATACACGAAGTCGGTCTGCAAATCGGGCAGCAGGGTAAGGTTGCCCGAATAGAGGGCACTGCTCTTAAATGCGTCGTAGATACCGATTACTGCGAGGTCTACGTCTTTCACTGTCCGGATTGCCTTGTCGAAGGGTATCGCATCTTCGGGGAGCTTGTCCAGACAAGATACACAGCAGAGTGCCAACGCAACCGACGTGATATATAATTTGAATTTACTAATCATTTTTGTTACTATCATTTTTAGAATGAAACTTCAACACCTAACGTAAACTGACGCGAAGCCGGGTATTGTGCTCTGTAAATATTGCTTGCCACTTCGGGGTCGAGCCCTTTGAATCCGGTAAAGGTCAGCAGGTTTTGTCCTTGCAGGTAGACACGTGCCGAAGAGAAGAAGTTGCTTTTCTTGAAACAACTCTGCGGCAAGACGTAAGCCAGTGTCAGGTTTTTCAGGCGGAGGAACGATGCGTTTTCGAGGAAACGGTCGTCAAGCTGTGCCACTACGCCATAACGTGGAATGTCTGTGACGTCTCCCGGTTTCTTCCATCTGTCATAGAGGAGGCGTTTGGACTGGTTGTAGGAGCTGTACAAGCCGTTGCTCTCTTCGAAGAAACGGTCGTTATTCATCACCCAACGGTTTGCCATCCAACTGAACTGTGCCGACAATGAAAGTCCTTTCCATGCAAGGCTTGTTCCGAAACCGCCTGCCCAGGGAGAGTCGAAGGTTTTGCCTGTCATTACTTTGTCCTCTTCGCGAAATTCGGTGGTCAGTTCGCCGTCTTTTGTGTACCACAGAGCGTCGCCGTTGGCAGGGTTCACTCCGGCATAGCGGTTGAGGAAGAACTCGTGTACGGGATGTCCTACAACGAACTTAAGTCCGGTGGTAGATTGCACATACTCCGTCACACCGTTGTAGAGTTCCACCAATTTGTTCTTGTTGTAAGAGACATTGGCGCTCACATTCCAGGTAAAGTCTCTGGTACGGATAACATCTGCATTTGCCGAGACTTCCACACCCCGGTTCACCATTGCTCCGATGTTTTCCCAGTGGTTCTTCTCGCCGGTCAGGGCGTACGATTGCGGAACGAGCATCAATATGTTGGTTGTCTTCTTGTGGTAGAAGTCAACGTCCAGCCCGATGCGGTGGTCGATGAAACTCAGACGCAGACCGATGTTATTGGTCCATGTCTGTTCCCATCCTAAGGTTTCGTTGCCGCTTTGAGAGGGATAGATACCAGCCTGTCCGAGATAGTTGGGACCTCCCGATACAAGCGCAAGATGGTCGTAGTTAGGGATTTCCGAGTTACCCGACGTACCTGTGCTCATGGCTATCTGTGCGCCCGAAAGCCATGTCATATCTTTCAGAAACGCTTCGTTCTTGATGTTCCACATAAAACCGAGCGACCAGAAAGCACCCCAACGGTGTTGCTTACCGAAACGTGAGGAAGCATCCGTACGTACTGCGGCTTCGGCATAATACAAATCTTTGAAGTTATATTCGCCACGGAAAAAGAAAGACAGATAATAATAAGAACTATTGTTGTCTACCCAACTGGTGGCACGTGTACCGGAGCTCAGGCTGGTGAGCATATCGTGTGCCTGTCCCACTGCGACTGCCTGGAAGCCGGTAGACTGGTAATTTACCGCTTCCTGTCCCAGCATGAAGTTGAACGAATGGTCGTCGTCCAGCGCCCAACGGTAGTTTGCAGTAGTAGTTTCGCTCAGGCTAAGGATGTCCGACGAACTGCGACCGGCAGAACCCGATTCGTTGTTAATGATATAACTGGGGAAAGACTGCATGAAGGCCGTCGAATGTGTATAGTCTGCACCAAACTGAGTACGGATGGTCAGGTTTTTAACCGGTGTAATGTCAGCAAATACGGTAGACAATAATTTATACTTCTTATATTGTACCGGATTGTTTGCCATCCATTCAATCGGGTTCTGTCCCGTTCCCGTCCATGTTCCGTTGTTCTCGGAAGCCAGCGAGCCGTCTTCATTGTAGGGATTCCAGTAAGGGAGCATGAAACGTGAACCGGCAATCGGTGTATAAAGTGCCATGGCACCTTCTTCCGCCTGCTGCACCTCTTCGTAAGTAGCCATCGTGCTGGTACCTACTTTGAGCCAATTGCTTGCTTTCACTTCCGCATTGGTACGCATATTGAAGCGGCGGAAATGAGAACTCTGCGCAATACCTTCCTGGTCGAAGTATCCGCCCGAGACGTAATAGTTCAAGCGGTCGGTAGCACGGTTGACAGAGAGTTCGTAGCTCTGCAACGGTGCGCTGTTGTTGAATACTTCGTTCAGCCAGTTGACATTGGTACGCGAAAGCAGTTCGTAGTCTTTTCCTTTGTCTATCCCGATTTCCTGTTCAAAGCGGATACGTTCGGGAGTGTCCATCAGCATCCATTTGTCGTCGGATGCGAGCTGCGAAATACCGTACTGCGCACGCAGGGTTACTTTCGCCTTGTCGATGGAGAGTCCTCGTTTGGTTGTAATCACTACCACGCCGTTGGCGGCACGCGCTCCGTAGATGGAGGTAGACGATGCGTCTTTCAGTACGGAGATAGATTCGATGTCTCCCGGGCTGATGGCGTTGAAGTCTGAACTGGAGATAGGCACTCCGTCGAGGATGAATAGCGGAGACGTTCCCGAATTGATAGAGTTCGTACCGCGAATCTGGAAAACTGCCGCCTTGCTGGGTTCTCCGGAGTTGGAGATGACCTGTAGTCCGGGCGTCTGTCCTTGCAACGACTGGTCGAAACCTGCTGCCGGAACATTTTCCATCTTTTCTGCTTTCACGGTAGCTACGGAACCGGCGATGGTTCCTTTCTTACGAGTACCGTAGGCTACTACCACTACTTCGTCTATCAGTTCTGCATCCGATTCGAGCACAACGTTGAGCGTGCCTGTCTTGGCGCTAACCTCATGCTTTTGCGACTGCATACCGATATAAGAAAAAACTAATGTGGCTTTTGCCGTACCTTTAATTTCAAGATTGTAGTCACCGTCAATGTTTGTGACTACACCATTTGTACTTCCTTCTTGCAATACCGACACGCCAATCAGCGGCTCGTTACCCTCTCGGGCAACAACTTTTCCTTTGACAAAGAATCCCTGTGCAAAGGCTGTCTGGACGGTCAATAATGAAAGAAAGACAAACCAAAGAATAGATTTTCTCATTCTTGTCTTAATTATATTATTGGTTAAAAAATAGAATAAATATCTTGTATATTGAAAAACATTAGATTTTGAAATCGGCTATTACATTGAGAATGGGGGGGGGATTTCATGATGTCTCTTTTCTGTTTCTCCAAACAAAAGGATATACTTGGTTGTTATTATGCATTATTTTACTCGATTTAGGTGTACTTATTTATATAATATTACGCAAAAGTAATTAATATTGATGTAAATAAGGCAATGGTTGGGTATTAATATGACAATTGTGTGCCTCATTCCGAATAATGTTTGGAATAAGGCATTTCATATATCTATTTTATATGGGCTTTATGAGATAAATGTAAGAAGAAAGGCGGTACAAACCGTTAATATTATGTCTGTATGGTATTAATATGCTTAAATAGTTAAAAGTGTGTAAAATGCATTGTCTTGTATTATATGTTTACATGGTTGAGGAGTAAACCAGTATTGCCGTATAAGCCACGTAGCAAAGTACCATAACACTGCCCTCTATCCGCGTAATTGTCCGTTTAGCAAAAAAGAGTCCGAAAAGCCAAAGCAGGATGCACGAACCTGCCAATGCAAATAAATCGAAGTTGGTGATTCCGTTGAGATGGAGCGGTGTAATGCCGGCACTGCATCCCAATACAAAAAAGATATTGAAAAGATTGCTGCCGATGACATTTCCGATGGCGATTTCGGGATTCTTTTTCAGTGCGGCTACGATGGAAGTGGCAAGTTCCGGCAGGGAAGTTCCGGCGGCTACCAAAGTGAGACCGATGATAGATTCGCTGGCACCCAAGTTACGGGCGATGCCCGTAGCTCCATTGACAAATAATTGTCCGCCATAAATAAGTGCGGCAAGCCCGCCGAGAATATAAAGAACAGATTTCCACCACGGAAGCATTTTGATTTCGTCCGCTTCAGCAGGAGCGGCAGCTTGTCGGGCGTCGTTTGCCTCCGGTTCGGACGGAGTGCGGGCTATTGCAAAAGTGTATCCCATGAAAATGGCGAAAAAACAGAGTAACAGTAAGCCGTCTGTTCTGTCCAGTATATTTTCTGAGGCTTTATTGAGAAAGACATCATTAGCGCACACCAATAGCACGATAGAAGCAAGGATACAAAGCGGTATCTCTCTTCGGAGTGTGTTTCGGGTGATGACAATCGGGGCAAACAGAGCGGTACAGCCTACAATCATCAGTGTATTGAAAATGCTGCTTCCCACTACGTTTCCTATTGCTATGTCGGCACTGCCTTTGAGAGCGGAAGCGACACTAACTGTCAGTTCCGGGGCGGAAGTGCCGAATGCGACGATGGTAAGTCCAATGACGATGGGCGAGATGCGTAAGCGCCGGGCTACTGAAGCCGAACCGTCCGTCAATCCGTTGGCGCCTAAAAGTATGAGGACAAGTCCTCCTGTGAGAAGCAATATATTCATAATTTTTTCGTTTGCCAGCAAAGATAATCATTTAGAAAGTTGATATGTCAAAAAACAATCCGTATGTTTGCTCTGTTTTTGAAATAAAAAGGATTAACCTAAATTCACTGTCAGCGAATAGTTAGGATATGGAAGCAAACAGAATCAAAAGAATAGTGCTGGCGTTGCTGATGTCCGTAGGGGCGATGGGGGCACAAGCGCAGTTGGAGCAGGCTGTAAAGAAGATATTTGCCGGAGATACCATTGTCGCCCGACAGGCTGTTGTAAAGCAGGATTCGGACTCGGCTTATGTAGCGAATCTGCAAAAGACCTTGGAAGAAGCCCGGCTCGACGAAGCGAATATGCGTATGGAAATGGAGCAGATAAAACTCCGGATGGCTGCTGCCGATTCTGTGAAATACGCCCGACTGGGCGATGCCTACTTTCCATATCGTCCGCTTCCTGCTCTATGCGTTTATGATTGCGATGATATATCCTTATCTGCCGGGTTCCGATTCGGGGGTATTCCAGGGGATTTCGGTATTTGTCGGATTGATTGTCTCGTTGGGTTCGAGTACGGTCATCGGCAATATCATCGCCGGACTGGTAATCACCTATATGCGCCCGTTCAAGATAGGTGACCGGATTAAGTTAAACGATACCACCGGAGACATCATTGAGAAAACGCCGCTTGTCACCCGAATCCGCACGCCGAAAAATGAGGTAGTCACTGTTCCCAACTCGTTTATCATGTCCTCGCATACTGTAAACTACAGTACTTCGGCGCGCGAGTATGGACTGATTATCCACTCGGAAGTCTCCATCGGCTATGATATTCCCTGGCGACAGGTTCATCAGATATTGATTGATGCGGCGCTGAACACGCCCGGCGTAGTGGACGACCCGCGTCCGTTTGTACTCGAAACGTCGTTGAGCGACTGGTATCCAGTCTATCAGATTAACGCTTACGTCAAGGATGCGGCAAAAATGGCGCAAATCTATTCGGACTTGCAGTCGAATATTCAAGATAAATTCAATGAAGCAGGCATTGAAATCATGTCGCCGCATTATATGGCGATGAGAGACGGTAGTGAAACCACAATTCCTAAAGACGACTGGAAAAACGGTGCTCCGGCGGGCAAATAGGCACGGGGAGTATCCATATCCACCACAGATGGCGCATCGCCCTCAACCTCAAGCCTTCTCGCAACGAATCAGCACTTTCTGCCCGTCGTTTAGTGTGCTGGCAAAAAGATAGGTATCGCCTCCTTCGGTCAGGTTGACTCGTTTGCGAAGTTCGGCTACCGTAGAGGGGAAGTTGCGCACGGTGATATTGGCTTTTTTAAGTCCTGCCAGGCTCTCTTTTATCTCCTTCTTGTTGAAACTGCACCGGCTGACGATGCGGAACACTCTTCCGGGGAAACCTGCAATCAGCGTATCGGAAGTATAAAGGTGGCTGTTGGGATGCAGTTTCTTTACCGGAAAGGTTGCGGCGATGCTGCGGAAAGCTCCGGCTTTCAGGAGCGACGTATTCGGTTCGTACAGGTAACTGCCCAATGTGTCTGTGTACATACATTCGTTGCGTTGCTCCTGCTCGCGGGTGAAAACGAAGTGCTGCGCTGTCTGTGTCCCTTTGGTGAAGAGGTTTACGCAGTGGATGGCGACCTCTTTCGGCGGATTTTGTGCTGCCGGCAGTTCTTGCCCGAGCAATAACAGCAGTTCCTTACACTCGTTGTTGACCGACAGGATATGTACCTCCTCCGTATGCGGCAACTCTTTCAAAGCCAACGAAAGGTCGAGCATGGGAGAGAGCTTGACCATTATCCGGCGGGCTTTGCTCAACAAAAGCTCCTCCAGCCGGGCCACGTCGGGTTCGCAATCGGAGATGGCTACGGTTTTTCCGCCGTGCTCGTTGCGGCGGGCAGGGTCAAGGAAGATGCAGTCGACGGGAGACATCGCTTGCAGATAGGCTACGCCGTCTTCATTCCTGACGGTGATGTGGTTGAGACGGAGGATAGGAAAGTTGTGTGCCGCTATTTCGCAAAGTTCTTCCTGACGCTCTACGTAAGTGACCGACCTGAACCGGGCGGCAAGAAAAGAGCAGTCTATCCCGAAGCCTGCGGTAAGGTCGGCCAAAGATTCGCCTTGCAGAAGCCCCGCCTTGTAGCGGGCGGTGATTTCCGAAGAGCATTGCTCCAACGACAGGTGCTTCGGATACCATATGTCCTCCATCTCCTTCCACGAAGGGATTTTCTCGGTGGCAACCTGCCTGCCAGCTATCTGGGTGATGGCAACCGGTATATCCACATTCGAATACTTTTTAGCTTGCAGGGCTAAGGCCCGTATATCGTCCGACTGATGTTCGCGGATGAAACGTCGGGTTTCGGAAGAGATTTGCATAAGGATGTCAGTGCGTTATAATAATTAGGGTATTACCTTGTATTTCTGTTTCGCCACCTCCCGGCTGCAAAAGTTGAAGTGCCACCATTCGCTGGGCAATGCACGGAATCCGGCTTCTTTCATCACCTTTCGCAGCAACAGGCGGTTTTGCCGTTCCGTTTCGCTGATTTTGCCGTTGCGCACCAGTTCGCTCTCGCGGGTGATATGCGCTTCTATGCCCAAATGGTCTACTTTGGTCCCCATCGGCAACGGCTTTCCCAAAGAATCCCGGATGCTGACGTCTACCGCCAGCCCGTAGTTGTGAAGTCCGCCGCCACGGCTCGGGTTAGAGACGTATTTGTATCGGGATGTCCCTTTCACTACGTTCCACATCTTCTTTTGTACCGACATCGGACGTGCGGCGTCGTAAATGAGAAGGCTGTAGGACGGGTGCAGCTCTTTCAATCTCCGTTGCGCTTTCACAAGGGCGTAGGCTGCGTCGGGATGCAGATAGGCTTCGGACATATTGTCGTAAAGAACCTCTCCGGTGAAATTGTCGGCGCGTGTGTACATCAGCTCCACGGCGAGGCTGCTGTCCAGTTCGGCCACGTTCACCAGTCCTAAAGAATCCATATAGAGAGCCATCGCGCTTTTTGCCGGTTGCGGGGCGGGAGTTCCATTTTCCCTGCGTCCGGCTACGGAAGTGCCTACTGCCAGTAACAGCAGGCAGACGATAATCAACTTATATTTCAGAAATCTCATTCGGGCTTTTCCATTTAGTACGCCAAAGATACTTCTTTTTACACTGGTTACGCCTTTTGCCGGTTGTTTTTATAACTTTTGAATGGGATTTTTATCCGTAAAGCGCCCGGATACCACCCGAAAACTATCTAAAATGACCCAAAAACTATCCGTTGACAGATTTCCCCCCAAACAATGTTTGTTCTTGTCCTGCCACTTGTGCCGAATTGCCGTAAACTTGCAGCATCAAAATTATAACGACGAGTATTTACAATTAAAACGTAACGCATATGAACAGTTTAAGCTTCGCAAAAGACCTGGTAGGAGTACAGGACGAATTACTCCGCTTCGCATACAAACTGACGACCGATCGTGAAGAAGCGAACGATTTGTTGCAAGAAACTTCATTGAAGGCATTGGACAACCAAGATAAATATACCCCCGACACCAATTTCAAAGGCTGGATGTACACCATCATGCGGAATATCTTTATTAATAACTACCGGAAGGTTGTACGCGACCAGACGTTTGTCGACCGCACGGACAATCTCTATCACCTCAATCTGCCGCAGGACTCCGCCTACGAAAGCACCGAACGGGCGTACGACCTGAAAGAGATGCGCCGTGTAGTCAACGCTTTGCCCAAAGAATACAGAGTGCCGTTTGCCATGCACGTCTCCGGGTTCAAATATCGTGAGATTGCCGAGAAACTGGAGCTTCCGTTGGGCACGGTAAAGAGCCGCATTTTCTTTACCCGCCAGAAATTGCAGGAGGAATTGAAAGACTTTCGCTAAACTTTAACTATCTATTTTTCAGCTGACATCAAACAGGTATTAGGATAAAAAGGATTGGGATAACAGGAACAGGATTGTGTGATAGGAAAGCCTCTGTAAGTATCGGACTTGCAGAGGCTTTTTCCTAAAGTGCCGTGCAGTTTACAGGAGTGCGCCGTGCAGCCTCATAATCAGCTTGTTACAGCGCATATATATCCTGCGTGCAGGACATATATCTCCTACGTCCAGCATCTATATCTCCTGCACGCAGGATATATATGCGCTGAAAACAGGAGATATATGCGCTAAAAACCGGTCATATGGAGAGGTAAAGACAGCGGATAATGATTTAATGGCAAGAATCACAATTTCGATAAGCTATTTGCCTGTTCATAAGCCTTTTTACCTTCCGTATCTTTGTTACTGACATATCCGGGGCCACCGCCTGCAACATATCCGTTGCTTTCACCATTGGTAGTCGGACTTACCCAAAAGGCATACAAGTCGCCAGTCTTAAGTTTGAACCTGAATCTGACCTCCTTGCCGATTAAAGAAGACAAATCATTTACCCCAGTCCATTCTACTTGTTGGATAGTGGAGTCTACGGCAATGCTTTTACATTCATCTGCCGAGAAACCTTCTATCACCTGATTCTCTTTGTTCAAGATTTCAACTTTCAACTCACCTGCCGGACAGTTGACGTTGACGAACAGATATTTGCCGGTGAATTTGACAGGGCGGGTTGTCAGGCTACCTTCTCCGGTTGTGGACATGGAAGCAAATCCGTCTCTGCGAAGTATTGCCATACCGGTAGCACCGTTCGAATGCATATAGCTTGAGGAATCTCCCCCCTTGAATCCGATGTAGTAGAATCTCAGTTGGTCGCCTACAACCGTACAGATTCCACCAACGGATTGCACATAACCGCGGTCCCAACTGCCGGCTGTGCGGGTAGCCGGGATAAACGCCTCTCTGTAAGGCCTGTCCCAATGGAAACCGTCACGGCTGAAAGAGACTTTCAACTCTGTGATTTTGGGTCTGTTGGCAGCTTTGGCAATTTCATTCTCGTCCAATAGAATCTGATGCAATCCCAACATGATACTTTCATAGCCGACGGCGTTCAGATTATAAAGTTCCGGCGGCAGGTTGAATTCCGGGTCTGGAGTGTCTCTGTTATCCGCATTGCACCAAAACGCGACATCGGCTTTTGTCCAGACGGCACCGGTCAGGAAGTCGGAATGTTCCCTATAATATCTGGCTCTACCGTGTGGAGAGTTGCCCAACACACCGAGGGTACGTATGCTGAACACCCATTTCTTTCGGAAAGGATTATAGAACATGGTGCTTCTGTCGCCGCAAGGGCCTGTTTTAGTAAACCAGCTCCATTGTTTTCCGTTTGAAGAAATCATGCAGTAGCCGGCATTGTCCGTTGCTTCGGCGTTCGGCGAGCGTAGAAACATCTTATATCTTTCATTGTCGGATGCATCGTAATCCAATACGACCGCGCATGAGTTTGCGGGGAATCTGGATAATGTCAGAAGTTCGTTCGAGCCATTATTCAAATCCGGACGCACCCAGTTGACACCGTCTTTACTGGTTGCATAAGCCATCTTATTGAGCCATCCGGCTTCATACCACATTTTGAATACCTGTTCTCTGGGTTCCCACCACACTCCGCCATCCTTAGCGGAAGCACCGGGAATCTTTGATGTTTCCAGCGCCGTTTCAGGCTTTAATATCGGATTCTGTTCGTATTTCTTAGGTTTGTAGAATTTGCGTTCCAAATCGGTATCATCTATCAGGAAGTCATCAAAAAATAGCTGGCGTCCTATATCAATGGGAACTACCTCCGGGGGAGTTTCCAGATAAGGAACTTTCATAGGTTCGTACGAACTGATATTTATATCTTTCGGTGGCCATACGGAAGGTAATATGATTCCATTGTAAAGGGTTCTCCAATCATCCGACGGGTCGTCAGGTTCCGGCGCGGGGTCTGTCCCGGAGGTTCCCGGTGGTTCGGATAGTCCGTCGTCCGAACCGCCACAACTGTAAGCAGCCAAACAACATAACAAGAACATGATAATGCTTGCAGGCAGTTTGATTAATCTGCGAAATGAGTCTGTATATTTCATAATTGTTCAGTTTTATGTCTTTATTTATTCTTCGATTCGGCCATTAATTCGTCTGTCATATCCATCGTTTTCGGGTTCAGCAGTTTCAATTGCAGGAATACGGACAGACATACAGAGAGTATCATTATCAAAAAGACGAGGTCTTTATAATTAGCTTCGAACGCTTTGCCCAGTTCGTTGGTGATAATGGCTCCGGCAGCAATTCCGACAAAATTCATGAGCCCGTAGCCGGTGGCACGATAACGCGAGGGAATGAACTGACAAAGAATCGGCATATTATTGGTATCATACATACCGAAACCAAGTCCGAAGAGTATGGCTCCCGCCACAATGAATACGATATTATTTCCATATACCATCATCAGAAGGGCAGGAACAATCAGCGACAGCCCGGTAGCGCTGGTGTAAACTCTTCCTTTCATATTCTTTTGCACCCATCTGTCGGAAATAAACCCACCGAGAAATACTCCGACGAATGAAGAAAGGGCTAAAGTGGTGGTGGAGAGCGGCCCTGCGAACTCCATATCCATATTCAAGGTATCGGAAACCATAGTCGGCAGCCAGTTCTTCGTAGTCCATCCGGGGAGATTAAGAGCAGCAAAATAATACAGCATTACCCAGAACGCGACATTGCAGAACAATACAGCCAGTCCCTTGAAAGTCATCGAAAGGTTTTCCTTGATGCTTCTCCGTTGTTCGGTCTGTACTACATAAGTCTTTTTCTCATGCAGCAATGCGATAAGTACAAAACTATAAATGATGCCAATCATTCCGAAAGAGTGGAAAGTGAATTGCCAGGAAGTATGGGCAGCTACCGTAGCTCCGAATCCGCCGATGGCTTGCCCCAGATAAATTCCCGAGGTCAGCATACCGATGGCAATAGACCTTGTTTTTCCTTGATGATAGTCGGCCGTCAGAGACAAGGCGGCAGGTATGTAAAAGGCCTCGCTGACTCCCATCAGCGCTCTTAATATATACAAGTGACTGATGTCATGTACGTATCCCATCATAAGGGTGACGGCAGACCATACGAACAGACTGATAACAATCAGCCACTTACGGTTCAAACGGTCTGCAATCATTCCCGATATGGGACTCATAATGGCATATATCCAAAGGAATATAGCCATCAGCCGTCCGAAATTGGTGATAGATTCCAGCTCTTTGATATCCACCATGATGAATGGACGCATCGTAGCCAGCATTTGTCTATCTAAATAGTTGAGTAGAGACACTACAACAAGCATCCCTACTACCATCCATGAATAAAACTTCTTATCTTTCAGCATATCTATATTTTGATTTTAATGACTATTTTCTTCACGCTCACTCCGTCCTTCTCTTTTATACTGGGACGGTGTGCGTCTTTAGGAAAGAAAATATAGAAGACTTCGGGAGTTGCCACTTCATATAGGCCCGGTGCATCAGGCTTGAAAAAGACAATGTCTTTCTTCTCGTCATATTCGCCGATTGGGACAACCTTTTCCAATGTCGTCACTCCCATTCTTTCTTCCCCATTAATCAAGTATTGCAAGTCGATATATCTTCGATGTGCTTCAAAGTTGCATTCTGCTTCTTCTTTAGGAACATACTCACTGATAATGGCATACACTTCACGCCCTATGATTTCGTATTCGCCGGGAGAAAGCCTGCTCAAATCCGTGCCTTTCAAATATTCGAATGTGGCTTTCCATCTTTCGGGATATTGCGCCTGATGTTCTTTCAAAGCATCCATGTCAAGTGTCGGACTGGCAGATACCGTCCATCCATATTTCCAGTCTACTTCCGTAGCATCAGTACCGGATGCAACAGGTGCAACCTTCTTTTTCGTATTTCCACAGGAACAAGTCATAGCAACAGCAGTCAATAGAGTGATTAATTTGAATGTTATTCTCATAATACCTGAATGATTTGTTGTTTCAGCTCTGCTACATTCTTTTTGATTGTCTCCAGGTCAGTGCCGTTTACTTTCTGCAAAGGTTCGCAGATGTAGTCGGTTATTAACCCTTCTGTAAATAATGCAGCTTTCAGCCCTTTAAGAAAGGATACACTCGATTTATCAACAGAATAAATTCCGGTAGAAACCTTCATGACCAGTTTTTGCAGTTTGAGTATTCTTTCCGTATCCTTTGCTTTGCAGGCTTTGAACAGGTTGACATAAAGTTCGGGGAACAAGTTGGAACCGGAGTTTACACCGCCATTGCCACCTAACGCCATTGTAGAGGCCAACATTTCATCCGGTCCTACGAGAATGGTAAAATCCGGATACTCAGCTTTTACTTCTGCAAGTAACGTATTGAAATAGGTACCGTTGCCGGAACTGTCCTTCATGCCGATGATGTTCGGATGTTTTGCCAATGTCTTGACTGCTTCGACGGAAATCATCAATTTGGTTTGCGCCGGGATGTTGTATAAAAACAAAGGCAGAGGTACATTATCGGCAATCGTTGTATAATAGTCGACAATTTCTGTCTGGGTCAATCCTAAATAGAACGGAAGTGCAGATACCAGATAACTGGCTCCACATTCTTTCGCGTAACGAGCCATATTCAGGCTCTCTTCGATGCAACAGTCGGCGATACTGACAAATACAGGAACACGTCCTTTTACATATTCTACCGAATATTTGATTAGTTCCTTTCTCATCCGGAGAGAAATGCTTGTTCCTTCGCCCGTAGTACCCATAAGGAAAACACCGCTGACTCCACCGTTTATCAAGTGGTCAAGCAATTTCTCCAAGCCTTTGAAATCTATATTTTCTCTGTTGATAAGGGGTGTCACCATCGGAGTTATCACGCCTTCAAATAATTTTTTGTCCATCATTGTTTACAATTGTTTATTGATTATTATTTTAATATCTTTCTAATAAGTTGGGGAAATCTGCTGCTTTTTTGTAGGCTCTCTTCCCTTCTTTGTCTGTACCGCCACCGAATCCCGGGCCACCTGCTGCATTGTACCCGTTGCTGGCACCCTCTATATCGGGACTTACCCAGAATGAATACAAATCACCATTGATAAGATAGAATTTGAAGCGTACCGGTTGGCTCTTTAAGGCGGACAGGTCTTTCTTATTCTTCCACTTTATCTGTGCGATAGTGCTGTCTGTTGAGAGAGGTTTGCAATCATTTGCAGAGAATCCCGGAATTACATTATTATCTGCATCTAATATTTCCACCTTCAACTCTCCGTTCGGACAACTCACGTTTACAAACATATATTCGCCGGTGAATGTTACCGGACGGGTTAATAATGTCCCTTTTTCCTTTTGAGCAGAGTAAGAAACAAAACCGTCTCTGCGTAATACGGCTATACCGGTACTTCCATTGGCGTGCATACCGTTCTTTTCATATACCGGACTTTTCTTTCTCTTGTTTCCTTCGAATCCTATGTAGTAGAACCAAAGTTGGTCGCCTACGATGGTACACAACCCGCCTACGGATTGTACATACCCTCTGTCCCATGTTCCTTCCTTTCGTTCGGCAGGGATAAAGGCACGACGGTCGGTTCGGTCCCAATAGAAGCCGTCACGGCTGTAAGCTACTTTTAGTTCAGTGATTTTAGGGACTCCTGCCTCTCTGCACCTTTCGTTAGATGGCCCCAAATGTATCTGGGGTAATGACAGCATGATACTCTCGTAAGGCACAGCCGATAAATTATATAATTGTGCCTTGTCACCGATATATGGGTCCGGGTCATCCCGATAATCAGCACCGAGCCAGAAAATCAGTTCCTCTTTTGTCCACTTTGCCCCTTCCAGGAAATTTGAATGTTCGTGGTAATAGCGGAAGCGTCCGATAGGTACACGATTTATGTTTTCCGGATTCCGAAGGCTATATACCCATTTCTGCCGGAAAGGATTATAGAACATAGTACTCCGGTCTCCGCATGGCCCTGTCTTGACAGGTTTTCCCCAATGGATGCCGTCCGGTGAAACCATGCTGAATCCATAATTGAAACGTTCTGTGGAACCGGGAATCGAGTTGGGAGAACGCAGGAACATTTTGAAACGCTCTTCGGGATTCTTTGTAAAGTGATCCAGCCATACAGTGGAAGAGTCAGCTACAATTTCCGGAACGATTTGATTGGTTCCCGGTACTACGTCCAGATTAGGACGTTCCCAATGTAGCCCGTCTTTACTTGTAGCGTATGCCATTCTGTGCAGCCATCCGGCTTCATACCACATCTTGAAGAGCTGATCTTTCGGGTCCCACCATACGCCGCCGTCTTTGGCGCTGGCTCCGGGAATACCGTAAATCCCTTGTTCCAGTTCCGTCTCCGGCTTGAGTATCGGGTTAAAGTTTATTTTACGAGGTCTATGTGACTTACGTTTCATATCTGTCTGTTCAATCAAAAAATTGTCTACAAAAAGTTGTCTTCCTAAGTCAATAGGAATGATTTCCGGTCGATTAGTCAGATAAGGTATCGGCATAGGTTCATAATTCATGCAGATATTTTGGGGCGGCCAAACGTCAGGCAGTGTGACACCATTGTACAAAACATTGTTTAAAGGAGCATCCCCTCTTGAAAAAGAGGGAAATGCTATGTCTGGAACAAATGCTGCGGATAGTGCTAAACCTGCGTTTTTTATAAAATCACGTCGTTTCATTTATATACTGTTTTATGATAAGTTAGTTAATCGGCAGGAGTATCCCAATGCGGATTCTGTTTCAGATTCGGATTGACAACAAGTGCGGAATTAGGTAATGGAGCCAAATAATCGCGTTCTTCATTCCAAATCTTCACTTTATCCGTATTGATAACTTTGTTGCCGGAGTTGCCATTGCTCAAGAAAATACCGACATTCAGTCCGATGGAATTCTTTTCCGTAAGATTGCTGGGACGTTCACCTATATAGATATGGAAGTTTGCACTTCTGGCTGTATATGCAGGTTTATCCAAATCATACTTGGTTGAAGGTGCGGTAACTGTTGAGAAATAAACTCCTTTGAATTGTTCGGTAAACAAATGACCGGCTTTCCAACGCATGATGTCGTCATAACGCAGATTTTCCATTACCATTTCGACTCTACGTTCTCTCCGGATTTCAAGAATTACTCCCTTATTACTACCTGATACCAGCGGATATTGTGCTGCCAACACCGGATCAGGATTAGCATTTGCTGCTGACATATCCATATTCGGCATTCCGACGCGATCACGTATTAATTTGATACTTTGCTCCAAGTCTGTCTGAACAAGTGTACCCAACTCCGCCTTAGCTTCGGCATAATTCAACAGGACTTCCGCATAGCGGTACAAGATAATATCATTCTCATTACTGGTCTGCTTGTCATGGTCGCCGGATTGCACATACTTAATCGGCATATATCCAGTGGCAGAGATTTGCATGGCTTCATACAACCTGTTTACGTCATGGCTTTTCCCGATACGGGCATAACCGGGACATCTGACTGTCTGGAACATACGAGGGTCTCTATTTGCAAACTCTTCGCCGAAAATCATAGTCTCATAACCCGGCCTGTCTGTAAAACGGCTGCCGTCATTCATCAGATATGAATCCATGAATGCTTTGCTAAGTCCAATCTGGTTGCCACTGGCGTTGATGATGGAATAGTTCGTGTTATGCTTTATACCTAACGCAATACTGTAAGCATAAGCTGTGATTACTTCCACATCACTGGCATTGTTTGTGGCGGGTTGCGCAAACAAGTCCCTATAGGCCACGTCTGTGCCTTCTCCCTTGTCAATGGTATATTTTCCTGAGACCATTAGTGCCTCAGAAGCCGATACACACTCTTTCAAGAACTTTTCCGAACCTTCTATATTGTGGTATTTTCTGAAGGTTCCCTCGAACAAGCAGAAACGGCTTTTCAGAGCCAATGCAGTCCATTTGGTTATTTCATTCAGACTTTTGGCTTCTACACCGTTTTTTATAGCTTTATCCAAGTCTTCCAGAATTTTGTCTGCAATCATCTCCCGAGAGTCACGCGGTTTGTATAGTTCCGGGCTGTTGTCTTCAAGTACAGTGTCGTACCAGGGTACTCCACCGAATGTTTTCAGTTTGTCATAGTAAAACTGTGCTCTCAGGTAATAGGCCATTGCATTGTATTTTTCGCGTACAGTCTCATCCGGGCAGTTTACAGAGTATTTCAAAAAAATATTAATCTTTCGCAGATTATCCCAATCCCAGCTTCCGGCTGATTGTGTAGAACTTCTTTTGCCGGTCATGTAGTCGGGAAGTGTAGGCCATATCACATCGTCAGTCTTTTCCATCATTCTTCCGGCGGCTACGCTGGCACCGTTCTCTACATTGGATGCTCCCGACAGCATAGGCAGAAGTCCGTTAATATATAGTCTAAGTTCCGTTTCATTCTTCAGGGAATTTTCCGGGGTCATTTTATCTTGTGGCAACTGTTCCAAATCACAGGCACAGAACGAAAGCGATAGTGAGCTTATCAAAAAGGCTTTCTTTAGTATCGTTGTTGTTTTCATACTTATATATGTTTAGTTTGGAAAAATTAGAAAGTCAGATTTACACCGACAGACACCGTTTTTGAGAACGGATAGATACGTGCGTCGCTGGAGGATATCGCTTGTTCCGGATCTATGTAATCTGTTTTGAAAGGCGACCAATAACATAAGTTTTCACCTGCGAAATAGATTCTCAACCGTTCGATACCTGCTTTGGTGGTAAGTGTGGCAGGCAGCGTATAGCCTATTGAAAGATTTTTCAAACGCAGGTAGGCCAAATTCTGCAAGTACCTGTCGTTGACAACCCGCATCTGTCCGTCGCCGTTGTAGGCCGCGCTACCGCGTTCGAGACGGGGAAAGTATGCTCCCTTATTGTCTTCCGTCCAAGCTTGTTCGGCAAGCCCTTTAGGAAGAAAAGCACTGTTGACACGTCCCCATGACCCCCAGAATTTTTCCATTTCCTTGTCCGGATATAAATCTCTTTTTCCGATACCTTGAAATGCGATAGAGAAATCGAACCCATACCAGTTGATGTTTGCTCCGAAACCATAGTTGTAACGTGGTGTTTCGTTGCCGATTACTTCGAGGTCTCCGTGGTCGTCGAGCGTATTTGCGCCATTGTTGATGATATTATTACCATCTTTATCAAGGTATTTTACATCTCCTCCACGTGCTACAGACCATTTACCTTGACTCTTTAAAATATCCCTGTTTACTGCCGACTGGTCTATTTTACTTGTCCATTCTGCTGCTTCCTCGTCCGACTGGAATAATCCGCCCGTTCTGTATCCCCAGATTTCTCCAATTTTCTGTCCTACATAATAATCCGTCAGGATATTCGTGTCGTTTCCCTGATATTTGGTAATTTCAGAGGTAGCATCGCCTAAGGAACCAAATATTTCATAATTCAATGATTTTCCGGCAAGTTTGAAATTGTCGCGCCAGGTTACACTCAGTTCATATCCTTTGGTTTTCATTTCTCCTGCGTTTTGTCTGGGAGGATTCGCACCATACACGGCAGGAAGCGTCACACCATCAACGAACATATCAGATGTCTTTCTGATAAAATAATCTCCACTGAAGTTCAACTTGTTGTTCAGTACACTGATATCTATACCCATATTGAGAGTTCCAACTTTTTCCCAAGTGTAGTCGCCTGCTACGGGGGCAGGGGTAGTTAGATAATAGGTTAGTGCATTGTTGACAATATAAGAAGATTGTTTTTGGGTGATTGTAGAATAAGGATACATACTCACTCCCAACTGGTTTCCGAGTACACCGTACGAAGCTCTGATTTTCAGATTGTCGAAGATATTCAAATTTTTCAAGAATTGCTCTTCACTGATTCTCCATCCGGCAGATACGGAAGGGAAGAAGCCATATCTGTTGCCGGAGAGGAATCTCGAAGAACCGTCATATCTTCCGTTTACTTCCAACAGATAACGTTCCTTATAATTATAATTGGCTCTGAAGAAAAGGCCGAATAGTTCATAGGCAGATGCACCACCTGTAGCTTTAAGATCCGAAGCGCCGGTTCCTGTGGCCAGATTCAAGTCGTTTAAGGTCTCGGACAATACATCCGTACGATAACCGAGCAGATCGTGATTCTGCTGTTTCTCATAATTCATACCTACTGTTGCCGATATATTATGCGATTTTGCGAAAGTGTTGCCGTAGGTAGCGTATGCATTGAACACGTGAGAAGGATTGTAGGACATAGACTTTTGTATATAGTCCTTTTTATGAGTGGAAGAGGTACTCAATTGTGTTTCGTTGGCATATCCGTTTGAGATATACACTACCCCCTGACGTTTCCAATTGTCATCCATAGTGAAACCAAATGTATAATCGGCATTTACGGATAAATTCTTGATGGGAGTAATCTTGATGGAAAATGTATTCCGGAAACGTCTTTTTCCTACATTGCCTTTGGATACGCCACCGTAGATATCCGCTACACGTCCTTCGTTAATAACTTTTCCGTTTTTCATCAGACCGGTGTAGTTGCCGTCCGGACCAATAGGCACATAATAAGGCGCACAGTTTATCATGGTTCTGGCAAAAGCCGCATTCGCCGCATTTTCACCGGGATATGTGTGTGAACTATCGAAGAAGTTTGTCTGGTTACCGATTTTTAGCCATGATTTTATTTCGGCGTTCAATTTAGAAGTCAATGTATATTGCGTGTATTTTTCGTCTACCCGTTTCATCATACCGTCCTTTGTGTAAAAATTGGCGGATACATAATACTGAATTTTATCCGTACCCCCGGAGATGCTTACATTATGCGATTGTGACGGCATTCTTTTTTTATACATCCAGTTCCACCAGTCGAAGTTGGCATAGTAATTATACTTTTGCCTGCCATCGCTTTCTGTAGTGGTGACTACCCACGGACGCTCCGGATTCTCTGTCGTATCATATCGGCGGGCTTCCAGTTCTTTGTAATCTTCTTCCGTATATCCGGTGGCAGCTCCCATGAATCCTTTTTGTCCCATATAGGAAGTATCGTAAATATAAGCATGGTCATAACCTGAGGTAACAAAGTCGGTAGAAACTGTCGGTTTCGACCAGGAGAAATAACCGTCATAAGCTACTTTGGCTTTTCCGGATTTTGCTTTTTTGGTGGTAACTAAAATTACACCGAAGGCTGCACGCGCCCCATAGATGGCTGCCGAAGAAGCATCTTTGAGGACAGAAACAGATTCTATGTCGTTCGGATTCAACTGGTCTATACTGCCGGGAATACCGTCTACCAAAATAAGCGGCGAACTTGAATTCACAGAACCCATTCCACGGACAGAGATGGTTCCACCGGCTCCGGGCGTTCCAGTATTTACCTGAATGTTAACGTTGGGCATAGCCCCCTGTAGCATCTGCGTGACAGAAGAGGTGGAACGGTTCTCCAGTACCTCGGCTGTAACTTGGCTGACGGAACCTGTCAGGTTAACCTTCTTCTGCGTACCGTATCCGACAACGACGACTTCATCCAATAACTGATTGTCATCCTGAAGGATTACATTGATTATGTTCTGATTGGCAGGCAGTGTTACGGATTTGAATCCAATGAAACTGAACTCAATCATAGCGTCCGGGGCTACTTTTACCTGATAGCGACCATTGAGGTCTGTGACAGTACCAGTTGTAGCCTTACCATGTTTGACAATGACGGAAACTCCGAGCAAGGGCTCTCCGCTACCGTCTCTGACGGTGCCTGATACCGTATTTTGAGCATACATATTCATTGAGAAAATGAATAGACAGCTTAACAACAGTATAAGTTTATGTCTTATACAGTCTGTTGTTAACAGAAGATTTCTACTTGATAGAATGAATCGTCGGTTCGAGTAGGTTTTCATGTTCATTAAATTTAAAAGTTGAGCGATAGGATAATTCGTTTTTTAAGATGAAGCGGTTTACTTCATCAAGAGTAGGGATAGACGACTGTGCTCCCGAACGGGTTACAGCAATTGCTGCTGCCGCATTGGCAAACTTAAGGGCTTCCATATCTATCTCTTTCTGTGCACACATTACAGCCAGGGCTCCACAGAATGTATCACCGGCTGCAATTGTGTCAATGGCATTCACTTTATAACTTGGAAGCCGGGCACTTATATAAGCATTTCTCATATATACTCCGTGACTTCCCAATGTGATTACAACATTCCGTGCACCTGCAGCAATTAATGCTCCGGCAATTTCCTCCAGATTACTCCCTGTATATCTGATACCCGACACAAAAGCCGCTTCTACTTCATTGACTACCAAAATATCAATAGCTTTCATCAGTTCCGTATCGACCGGACAGGCGGGTGCGGGATTGAACAACACCTTTTTACCTTTTTGTTGCGCCAATAGGGCAATACTCTTAATTGTATTATAAGGAATCTCAGCTTGCATAACTACTATTTCCGCCTCATCAATCACTTTGGAGAAGCGGTTGATAGAGTCGGGAGATAGAGAATAGTTTGCTCCCGGGGCTACGGCTATACAATTCTCCCCGCTATCCGCCACGAAGATTAGTGCGGTTCCTGTCGGTTTTCGGGTGTCATTGATGATGTAGTCCGTGGTGATTCCTTCTTTTTCAAAATTCTTTCTGAGTATGTCGGCATACATATCATTGCCTAATGAAGTGACAAAAGTGACAGAGCCGCCCAACCGTGCTGCGGCCACGGCCTGATTGGCCCCTTTTCCGCCAAGCGACTGCATAAAAGAGGCATCGCCGACAGTTTCGCCGGGTGCCGGTAGATGGTTGACCTGGGCAACCATGTCGATGTTTGAACTTCCAATAACTACTACTTTCATTGTTAATCGGATTTATATTTAACCTAAGTCTGTGTATTGTTTTTTTATAAAGCAACTTCCGTTTTATAAGGGATGGCACTCTGTGCACCTATACGGGTGACGGCAATCGCGGCGGCTGCATTGGCAAATTCGACAGCTTCTGTCAGTGAATGTCTTTTGGACAGATAAACACTGAAAGCACCGCAGAATACATCGCCGGCCCCGGTCGTATCGACCGTTTCGACTTGCTTGGCGGGAATCATGACATAGTTGTCTCTCTCCTTTACGTAAGCCCCGTCTTTTCCTAAGGTAATAACCACGTTCTCGATGCCTTTGTCGCCGATTGTCTTAGCGGCGCGGTGGGCGCTCTCTACATCCATCACTTTAATTCCCGAGAGCATTTCGGCTTCAATGCGGTTGGGGAGTATGGTATGTACATTTTTCAGGAACGTATCACTCAGCGTTGATGCAGGCGCAGGATTGAGTATCACCTTCTTGCCATATTTATTGGCAATAGCGGCTGCGTACTCTGCTGTTTCTATCGGAACTTCAAGTTGCATAAGTATGATATCGGCCTCTTTGATTTTGCCCTCTGCCTTATGGATGTCCTCTTCCGAAAGAGAGCGGCCGGCTCCCGGTGCGACGATAATGCTGTTTTCGCCGAAAGAGTCGACGGAGATAAGGGCTACTCCCGACGGACTTTTCTGGTCGGTGAAGATAAACTCGGTGTTAATCTTTTCCGATTTATATATTTCCAACGCCTGTAGTCCGAACAGGTCGTATCCGATTTTGGAAATGAAGGTGACTTCGGCTCCCAACCGGGAGGCCGCGATAGCCTGGTTGGCACCTTTACCGCCGGGGTTCATATAAAAGGTTCCTCCTAAAACGGTTTCTCCCGGCACTGGCAATCGGTTGGCTTTTACAACCATATCAGTGTTGCTGCTTCCAATTACCACTACTTTGGGTTTATGAATCGATACAGTTCTCATGGTATTAAAAAATTAAGACGATACAAATGAAAGAAATAATAGTGCATGGTTTTCGACATTAATAATTGATTTATATAATCTCAAAAATGACATCATGCGATAAGTCACTCTTGATAACAGGTAGAGAAGAGGCAGATATATAACGTGTATTTATATAATCACAAAGAGAAAAAAGGAAATTTTGGGAGTGTCTTTTGTGATGAGAAAAGAGGGGTGTGAGTCTTTTGTTTTAAAGTTCTTTGGCAATCATGCGTCGTCCGAGAATATCAGACAGCTTTTCTTTCCGTACTTTCGATTCCATCCACGCCGTGAAATCGAAGATGCGCAAAAGCTGGTTTTCATATTTATCATGATACAATTCCTGCACTTCGGGAGATAGTTTTTCCCAAAAGGCTTCCCGGTCTTTGCGCAGGATAGGGAGGTTTCTTTTATTGAGAAACCATAGGATAATCCGTTCTGTCTTGAATGTATGTTCTTTGGGCGAAGACAGGCTGCGGGTGATGGAACGTGATTCGTGCTTTATCAGTTCAACCTCCTTCGTTTCATAATATGCTATGAGACGAACCAGGCGAATCGTTCTCATTAGCGGCAGGTATTTGATGTTATGGTCTATGATGGCGTTGCTTATGTATTTCTTTGCCGCCTTATAGTTCTGATTGCCGATATGTATAAGCGTGGTGTAGAGCAACAGTTCGCTTTTGCGTATAGGGCTCAGCCATGCTTCTTTGTCGTACAGCAACTCCTGATACTGATTCATGAGCGCCGTACAAGCGGAAAAATCACCTTTATCCAAAGAGGGAAACAACTCATATTGGAAAAGCAGACAAGTGGCATTCACTTTAAACTCCAGCGAAGAGTCTTCTGCGACAAGCCGTTTTAATTTCTCCAGGAAATAGGGCATCTCGTTGTAGTTTCCTACCGACCGCAGACTGCCGAGCACTCCTTCAAGCACGGACAAATAATAAATAGGCGGATTCGACCAGAACTGTTGGTTCTGCTCAAACAGAGCGTTCAGCTCTTTGTATGAGTTCAGGGCAGCTCTGTAATCTCCCGCTCCCATCAGATAGTTTGCCTGGAAAAGTTTATGATTTCGTGTCAGTTCAAAGTTTCCTTCCGCGTCGGAAGAGGCGGCTATATACAATTCGTTGACCATAAGGTCGTTCATGTCTTGTTTTTGTTTCGCCGTTCGTATGGACCCGATATGCGAGAGGCGGTATTTCAACAAATTGTGTAGAGAAGACTGCTCCGTTATTTTCCGTATTTTCTTTAAAGACTCGTTTTGGATAAAATGTTTGTGGAAAAGTTCCTGCTCTGTCATATTGGGAAAATTCAGCCGCAGCAGATATTCCAATTCCTGCTTCTGTGCAATTGCCAGAATCTCGTTATTCTCATAGAACTGTGCCTGCTTTATTGTAGCGGATAGTATCTCGAAGCATTCTTCAAACAGGGAACGCTCGTATAGCATACGGGCTTTGCATAAATCATTCAGCAAATCATAGCAGATGTCTTTCTTCTTCCTCAATGTGAGTAACGTATCTACCAGTTTCTCATATAAATATTGAACGGACACTTCAAAAGAACCTTTAGGCCTGCGCTTATAGAATTCTTCTTTCACCGCGTTTCCGTTAGGCTGCTTGCTCTTGATGACAATATCGTAGATTATAAGATAGTCCTTCTCCTCCTTGTCTTTGACGACCTGCAAGGAGAAGTGTTTCTTTTCTGATTTCGACAAAGAGTATATCAGGGAAATAACGGAATCGACTCTTTTCATGAAGCCCTTTCAATTAGTATTCGGGTACAATATTCGGGAATTTCCGTGTAAAAAGCAAATCCCGGGGATGTTAAAAAATTCGGGCCGCACAAGGATGAACCGTCTTTCTCGTGCAGAATAACAGACAAGCACACATTCGGTATGTTCTTATTCTTTTTCGGGGAAAAGGCTTAGCCTTAACGAAAAAAGCAATACTTTTGACCTGAATTTACGACCAACCTGAATGACAAGAATCATGAAACACACACATCTTATAAAAGAGTGGCTTGGAGCCTTTTTATCTTTGTTCTTCCCGCGTTGCTGCATCGTTTGCGGCACCCCGTTGGCAAAGGGCGAAGAGTGTCTTTGCACCCTATGCAACATCAATCTTCCGCGCACAGATTGCCATCTTCAGAAAGACAACCGGATAGAAAAACTGTTTTGGGGCAAGTTTCCCCTGGAACGGGCTACTTCTTTCTTCTTTTACCGAAAGGGAAGCGACTTCCGGCAAATTCTTTACCGGCTTAAATACGGCGGACAAAAAAGCATCGGAACCATCATGGGGCGCTATATGGCAGCCGAATTGCAGGAGTCCGGCTTCTTTGAAGATATTGACGTGATACTTCCCGTGCCGTTGCACAAAAAGAAGCAGAGGATGCGCGGCTATAATCAAAGCGAATGGATAGCCCGGGGCATTGCCGCCGTGACAGGCCTCCCTATAGATACGGCATCTGTAGTACGCCGGAAGAATACGGAAACACAAACACGCAAATCTTCTTTGGAACGTTGGGAGAACGTGAGAGGCATCTTCGAACTGCGTCACGCGGAATCTCTGAGCGGAAAGCACATTCTGATTGTTGACGATGTGCTGACTACCGGCGCAACCATTGGGGAATGTGCATCTTGCCTGACCGATATGGAGGGCATACGAATCAGTGTGCTGACAATGGCGATAGCGGAATAAGTGACTTACCAAGCGGCAAACCCACTCCAGTCTGCCGCTATCCTGCCCTCAGACGACGGGCAATAAAGTTATTCTTCATCAGATACAAACTTGCCGGAGCGTATTATCCATCTTTTCTTTCATCAATTACAAACTATAAACGAAGGTTTCATTTATATAATTGAAGGCTTCGTTTTTATAATTGAAGGCTTCGTTTATAAAAACAAAGCCTTCGTTTATAGTTTATAATCAATCGGACGGAACTTTATTTATGGCAAAGCGGAAGTTTGTTATTAATGCATAACAACTTTATAACGAATACATTGAAGGGGAACGACCAATCGCTTACATACGTTTCCCCGCTACCTCTACCGTTGTCAGCAGGTTGATTCCATATCTGCCATCGTCGGATACCATCCATTCCGTGTCTCCATTTGCACAACGGATTGCGTAACGCGAATCATACTTCAGCCTTTCCGAACCGTCCGGTATCCACAACCCCAGCCGATAGGTTCCGGGAGCCAACGACTCGGGCAACCGAAGCGACAGACCGACAGAATGCGTCAACGGCACACAGGCAGTATCTCCGGGCTGGAAGGGCTGCCAGTCCGACGGATGGGCATCGGTCAAGAACTCCGTCACTTTCCCTGCGTCGTCAACCAGTGCGAAGTAAACCGGATGTTCACCGAATACCGTGGCGAATCCTCTGTTCACCAGACTCAGGTCCAGCAGGTTTTCTTTACCCGGCTGCAACCTGCCGGGCAGTTGCAAGGCTTGCAACTCGATGCGGTAGCCCAGGTGGTCGCGTATGTAATCGAACACATTGCGCTCCACCACCGTACCGTCCTGCCGGCGGAAGTAACCGTCGGACACAGGCATCCGGTGCTGACGGAGGGAGTCTTCCGTTATCATCGTTTTCTTCCACACCATCATCGAATATTCGGGCGGGTTGTTCTCGTCAAACCGGTTGTTGGGGTGTTGCTCCTTGTAATTATGAATCACGCTCAGCGATGTATAATGCTGGAGGAACAGACGCCTCGCCGTCTGCAGGCCGTCTATAATCCATCCGGCGGAAGGACTGTCGGGGTCGGCACCTACGCTCCAGAATCCCCACGGCAGTTCTCCGTCCACCACCAGATAGGGCGACTCGTTCACAATCTGGTCGAACTTGGGAGTTCCTTCGTGCATATCGGCGTCCCAACGGTCGGGACGTATGACAATGAAATCGTCGTGAAACGAAAGCCGTTTATACAGCTCCGGCTTGTCTTTCAGCAGGTTCTTGAAATCGGGAAGTCTCACTTGCACGTTCCTCTCTTGAGGAACCACCGAAAGCAATTTCTCCAACACCGCAATCTTGGTCTCCTCCGAATTCTCCAAGCCCTGCATGGAACTGTGCCATTCGCCCCACGCGCCAATCAGCCCCGCCTGCACAACAAGAATCAAATCTTTGTTTTTCTCAAGAAACGGTTTCAACTGGTCCAGGTGCTCCAATATCTGCGTTCCGGTAGGCCCCGCAGCGGCACGCCCCATGAAATCCCTTTCGTAAGCAAAGCGGAGAACGGCTTTCTTGCCCTGCTTCCTCAACTCGTCAAAGTATCGCTGCATGGTCTGGAAATTCTCTTCGGACAACTCCTCGCCTATCAGATAGGTAAGATAAAAATAACTCTGTGACAACGAAACGCTATCCGCCGCATACTTCGCCGACAGCTCCACCAACTCTTTGGCAGGAGCATCCTTCTCATGCAGCACATCCACCGCCGTCTCCAGCCGGAAACCTCTTCCGGGATTATAAAGCCCACACTCGCCATGCAAATCGTCGACACAGATTCCGCGAAACTCAACACTCCGCCGGGAATCGGCACAACCGCTTGCCATCAAAGCAAACACCGCAGCCATCACGCTGCCATACATCCATTTTCTTTTCATAGTAATACGTTGTTTGCCGGCAAATATAAGACAAATCAATACACCACAGCCCCCGGGAAGCCATTTCGCACAGAAAAGTATCAACTTGAGATAAAAAACGCAAAAGGAGAGCCGGCAAAAGCCCCCCGATATACAAAAGTATCAGTTAATGCTAAATTTATACTTGCCCGCCAAAGGAAATAATCCTACCTTTGCCATACCGTTCCGCTGGGAATGGACAGACCGATTCATCCTTATTAATAAATAATATCATGAAAAAGAAAAACATCTTAACACTACTTGCTGCATTTGCACTGCTCTTTAGTTTCACATCTCCCTGCAACGCCAAAGGAAAAGACAAAGCGAAACACGTCGTCCTCATCGGACTCGACGGCTGGGGAGCCTACAGCCTGCCCAAAGCCGATATGCCCAACGTCAAGAAACTGATGGAAGAGGGAGCCTACACACTCAAAAAACGCTCGGCACTCCCCTCCTCCAGTGCCATCAATTGGGCTTCCATGTTTATGGGAGCCGGACCGGAACTGCACGGATATACCGAATGGGGCTCCAAAATTCCGGAACTTCCATCGCGCGTGCTCAACAAGAACGGTATCTTCCCCACCATCTTCCAACTGCTGCGCGACGCCCGTCCGGAAGCGGAAATCGGTTGCCTGTACGAATGGAACGGAATCAAATATCTGGTGGATACTCTTTCGCTGAGCTACAATTACCACGTTGCCGATTGCAACCAAACACCCAAAGAATTGGGCAACGTGGCTTCTGCCTATATCAAGGAGAAGAAACCTGCCCTGGTTGCCATCTGCTACGACGGCCCCGACCACACCGGACACACCGAAGGACATGACACTCCCGCCTATTACGAGAAACTCAAAGAACTGGACACATACGTCGGGCAAATCGTCCAATCTGTAAAAGAAGCCGGAATCCTCGACAACACCATCTTTATATTAACCTCCGACCACGGCGGAATCAAGAAAGGACACGGCGGCAAAACAATGCAGGAAATGGAGACAGCCTTCATCATCTCCGGCAAGAACATAAAGAAAGGACTCTGCTTCGATGACGTAAGCATGATGCAATATGACGTGGCCTCCACCATTGCCCACATCTTCAATCTCACGCAACCGCAAGTGTGGATAGGAAGACCAATGAAAATGGTTTTCAAATAATCAACCGAATATTAATTAAGGTAATAAAGAGACGGTAGTTATGCATATAGCTATCGTCTCTTTCGCATATATACCTACCGCATTAAGCATTAAAAATCAACGAATCCTATACACATTTTCTTCCGGAATACATAAGGCAAAAAAAGTATTAGAATGAGCTAAAATAGTACTTGCCCACCCTTTTGCTATAATTTACCTTTGCGGCGTTAAATTATTGATTCAGTTATCCGTGAAGTATTAATAATCAGAGTTTATAAATCTAATGCAATCAATCATGAGTAAAAAAATTCATTTCTTACTTTTCTTCTTATTCTGCCTCACCAATATTCCATTGGCTGCCCAGAATATTGAAGTCAAAGGAGTCGTGACAGAAGCTACGACAAACGAACCTTTACCGGGAATCACTGTGCAAATTAAAGAAAAAGACACCGGCACAGTAACAGATATGGATGGAAAGTATTCCGTCAAAGCAGACAAAGGAGATATTTTAATATTCTCCACAATAGGTATGAAACAGATAGAGATAGCTGTCACTACCCCCAATACGCCAATCAATGTATCAATGGAAGAAGATAACATAGCACTTGACCAAGTGGTGGTCATCGGTTATGGTACGGCAAAGAAAAGCCATTTGTCCGGAGCCGTAAGTTCCGTGACAGCCAAAGAACTCAACGGACAAGTTGCTTCAAACGCAGCAACAGCACTACAAGGCAAAATACCTGGAGTATCAGTAGCCAGTTCCAGTGGCGACCCCAACGGAGGAATGACGATCAATGTACGCGGTGTCAGTTCTTTGTCCAATAACGAACCTCTATATGTTATCGACGGAGCATTCGGTGACATCAGCATGGTAGACCCCAACGACATTACTTCCATCGAAGTATTGAAGGATGCAGCTTCAGCAGCCATTTACGGTTCACGTGCAGCCGGCGGTGTCGTAATCATCACAACAAAAAGCGGACGAAAAGACACTCCTGCAAAATTAGATATCAATTTCTTTACAGGGATAAGCCACAATCCTAAAAAACTGAATGTTTTCAATGGCGAGGAATATAGTCGTTTTGCCCGTTATTATAGCTTAGCTGGAGATGGATACGGGGCAGAAGCCGGCGCAGTGCCGTTCATTGGCAAAGGCACGGACTGGCAAGATGTAATGTTGCAAACAGCCATGACATACAAAGCAAACGCTACAATTAGCGGCGGCTCCAAAACCGGAGCATACAGTGCATCTGTAAGCTACCTGAACAAAGAAGGTATTTTACGAAATACCAGTCATGAATCCTACAATATCCGTTTGAAAAGCGATTATTCATTTCTCGACAACCGATTGACCATCGGGCAATCCATGATTGTTCGCTTAACCAAAGGAGAAGGTAATATAAACCAAGACACAATGTTCGAGATATTACAATTCCCTTCAGTAATCCCTGTATTCGACTCTACGAATCCGAGTGGTTGGGGAACCTCTACGAACATCAACCTACCCAACCCTCTTGGCATATCGGAAGTGACAGACAATACAAACGAAAACACCAAGATTTTCTTAAATGCATACTTACAGGCTGAAATCATTAAAGATCTAAAATATAAATTCAATATCGGCATCAGAAAAGAACACAGCAAAAGCCGCACATATACGGATGTGTACGACTTGGGAACCTACGGAAAGAATGATGCACCGGATTTGAGAGAGGGTTCATCAACCTACGATTCATGGGTAATCGAAAACACACTGAACTATGATAAAGCATTTGGTAAGCACAACTTGTCGTTGCTCGCCGGCTATTCTGCCCAAAAAGACAAACATTACAATCTGAACGGAAGCAATTCCGATCTTCCCAAGTTTATTGATACAATGACCGGAAATACCAACACAATGAGCGCTTCAAGCAATCTGAAAGAGTTAGCGTTGGTTTCTCTGTTCGGACGCGTCATGTATTCCTACGACGACCGTTATCTCTTCTCCGCTTCCATACGCCGCGACGGTTCCTCCCGTTTCGGCAAAGGGCATCAATATGGCAGCTTCCCTTCTGCATCTATCGGCTGGAACATTAACCGTGAGAAATTTTTCAAGCCTTTGGAAAACGTATTCGACCAACTGAAGATTCGCGCAAGCTATGGCAAATTAGGAAACCAAGACATTGGAAGCAACTATTATCCCACAGTCAGCATTGTCAGCGACGGAATGAACTATCTGCAAGGCAGCAGTATATGGTTTGGGCAAATGCCATACGTAAGTGCCGTATCTCCTGCACACCTGACTTGGGAGAATACCGAAACCTACAACATTGGTTTAGACATCAGCTTGCTGAACGGACGATTGACTTTTACAGCAGACGCATATGTAAAAAACACCAATGATGTATTACTTCCCATTCCATATGCAGGTTCAACAGGAATCAGTGGACTTTCTATTCAAAATGCCGGGCAAGTTCGCAATAAGGGATTTGAGTTTTCTGCAAACTATCGCGGTTCTATCAAAAACAAATTCAATTATTACATAGGAGCTAACATAAGTACCGAAAAGAACGAAGTAAAGAAGATTACAGCCGGTGGAAATAACATGACCATCTCCGGCTATTCGGCTCACGGGCAAGGTGGTCGAGGTATCAATATGTTTCAGGAAGGCCATACCATGTCTTATTTCAACCTTATCGAAACAGATGGTATTTTCCGCAATGCCGAAGAAATCGAAAACCATAAGACAGCCGATGGCAAACTCATCCAGTCGGGAGCACAAGTAGGTGACATACGTTACAAGGATTGGAACGGCGACGGAGTCATCAATTCCGACGACCAACATGACGTAGGCAATCCATTCCCCGACTTCACATTCGGATTTAGACTGGGTGGCGATTGGAACAATTTTGATTTCAATCTCTTCTTTGACGGAATGGTGGGAAACAAGATTTATAATTATCCCCGCTATCGTCTGGAATCAGGAAATTTCAACGGAAACTACAGCACAACTTTAGCTAATTCATGGAGACCGGACAATCAGAATACCGATATGCCGCGCTTCACTACAGAAACTTCCGATAACAAATGGGCGTATACAGACAGATGGTTAGAGGATGGCTCTTATATGCGTTTAAAAACGCTTGATATAGGATATACATTACCCAAACATCTTTTGAATAAACTCAAACTCAACAATGTGAGAATTTATACATCTATGGAAAATCTCTTCACATTAACCAAATACTCAGGTTATACTCCCGACCTCGGAGAAAGCGGCGTAGACATAGGAACCACCTATAATGTGTTCTCCAGAGGTATCGACCAGGGCCGATATCCCTTACCCCGCACAATCTCCTTTGGCCTACAAGTAAATTTATAAAAACTGATAATGTATAATTAAATAATTATGAAGAAAAATTGGTTATCATATATATGTGCAACTGTTCTCCTTACAGGCACACTTACTTCATGCAACGAGTCCAGATTCTTGGATTTGAAAGATCCTAACCATTTCACCGGAGAAGATTTCTGGAAAGATAAAGCTGATGCCGAAAGCGCTTTGGCAGCAGCATATTCTCCTATTAAATATCAGATGTATGGTTATTACGGAGCATTCGACGGTTGGCTGAATCTGAATGGCCGTGGAGACGATATTTATACAATTCCTAATGAAGAACCCGGAATGTGGGCCATCGCCAATTTTGAGAACTCACCAACAACCGGTAACGACCCTTACGGAGCACTCTTTGCTGGTGTACAAAGAGCTAACATCGTATTGCGGTATATCAATGAAATTCCTGCATCCGGAATCACCGAAGAAGATCGTTCCATGATTAAAGGAGAAGCACTCTTTCTAAGAGGGTACCAATACTTCTTATTGGTCAGCAATTATAAAGAAGTGCCCCTACGCATTATTCCTTCCAACGAAGATGAGGCAAACAAACCTGCTGCCAGTGAAGCATCGTTATGGCAGCAAGTTGAGAACGATTTGAAGGAGGCCATTAATTGCAATTTGCCTGTCACTCGCAGTGGCAATGAAAAAGGGCGTATTGAAAAAGGAGCTGCAATCGCTCTACTGGCAAAAGTATATATGGCTCAACATAAATATACAGAAGCCAAAGAACAATTAGACCTTTTGTTAAAAGCTCCTTATTATCCAGGACGTTATAATCTAATGGAGAACTTTGCCGAGAATTTTACCACAGCAAAAGAAAACAATGAAGAATCGGTATTTGAATTGCAGTACAGCAGTGACGGCGACTTGACATGGGGGAATGAAAGCGGAATAAATTTAGGTAGCTCAATACCGCAATTCATCGGTCCGGTTGTTGCCGGAGGTTGGGCAAAACTGATGCCTTCTGCTTTTGCAGTTGGTGCTTTCATCTCAGAAGAACGGCCCGCCGGTTCCGACACTAAGTATGACAAACGTATGTATGCCAGCCTGTTTTTCAACCCCGAAGCCCTCAACGATGTGATTAAGAACGAAAAATGGTATGGACAAAATCATTCTATGAAAGATTTATGGGATGGTAATGCCGGCAAAATGGCAGACAGTAGTACTCCCTCTTTCAGTATGGGAGACGGAATGTTCCTTCTGAAAAAATATACTGCTTATTATGTGAATGACGCTGCTGCGGATAATATGGGAAACAAAGAAGGGAAAGCAAACAACATACGTGTCATGCGTTTTGCAGAAGTATTATTAATGTATGCTGAGGCTTGCACCAAAACAAATGATACGACAGGTGCCAACTTTGCTTTAAAACTGATTCGCCAAAGAGCCGGACTGGCAGAAAAGACTTTTACTCAAGACCAATTGATGGATCAAATAGAACATCAATGTCTCTTGGAATTTTTCGGCGAAGGACATCGCTTTGAGGACCTGAAGCGCTGGTACACCTCGGATAAGATTAAGGAAATCTTTAAGGCGAATGCCAAACAGGGAGCAGATAATTTTCAGGAGAAACACAGATATTATCCGATTCCCACAGGCGAACTGAATAATAACAGTGCCATGAAACAAACCGATTTATGGAAATAATATTTTAAATACACTCTTATAATAGAAACATATGAAAAAAATATACTCATTATTATTTGTATCCCTATTCTTATTCATAGGATACTCCTGTGACGACGGCAGTTTAAGTCATGCTGATGTTTACATACCGGACCCTATCGAAGAGACAGACGAAGACGATGGCTTTTCTGTAGAACCCACTACAACATCGGTTATAAAATTGTCCTTCGGCGAAGGACACCAACATCAAGTTATCGACGGATTCGGTTGCGCATTTGCCGAATGGTCTCACCGCATATGGAATAATCTGCAAAGAGAATCTGTAATGGAAGACCTGTTTAGCAAGAGCGGATTGGACCTGAATATTTTCCGTGGAGAAGTATTTCCTCATTATCAGGATGACGTTACAGGAGAAATTGAATTTGGCATGAACCGTAATTTCACATTACCGGCTGACGATCCCTCCTTTATGAACAATTACTGGCGCCCTTATCATGGCAATGAATGTGCGGAGCAAGTACAATTAGGACAAATGTGGTTAGTAGACTACCTTAGCAAAAAGCACAGAGATAAAGATATCAAATATGTATTCTCCGTGTGGAGTCCTCCTGCAAAATGGAAAACAAACAACTCTATGTCGAAAGGTAAGTTGAAAACGGAGAATTACAACGATTTTGCCAATTACCTCGTTGATTTCATGGATGAATACGAAAAGAAATTCGGTATCGACATCTATGCTGTATCTCCATCAAACGAACCAGACAACATTTTTTCTTCCTGGTCAGGCTGTGGCTGGAACAATAAAGAACTGGCAGATTTCTGCCACAACAACTTCCGCCCCACACTCAATTCCAGAGGGCAGCAAAATACTAAAATCATTTATGGAGAATGGTCGTGGTGGAGCACAGCAAAAACCAACGTAAATGCCGGCTTAGAATATAAACCGGAACTTGCCGACGACGATGTCATCACTGCGGGCCACGGATACAGCACCAAGGACAATGCCATCGCTCCTTTCGAAAAAGCGGTAGAAAAGGAACTCCACATATGGCAGACAGAAGTAAGTGATGACAAAGGTCGCACGGAAACATGGGCGGAAGCTATGAAATGGGCAGTAACATTCCATACTTATCTGGTCAATGGCAATGTCAACGGATTTATCTGGTGGGCAGGTGCACGCCCTTGCAGCACAACCGGAGAAAACCTCATCCAACTGGAAGAAGCACTCCCGGGTACGACTTATTATAGGGTTCCGCGCTATTACACTTACGGGCAATTTACCAAATTTATAGCCGAAGGAAGTCGCCGTGTAGACGTTGAAGCTATCCCATCGGAAAAAGATACGTTCCCGGAAGAGTTGTTAATGTCCGCTTATGTAAAAGACGACAATTATACCATTGTCCTGGTCAATCCTTCTGAAAAAGAATCATTCACTGCCCTGCTCGAGATTGAAGGCAAGTCTTTCCAAAACATGATTGCATACACATCGAACGAAAGCGTGAAGTGGCAACGCAAAAAAGTGAATCCGTCTTTAAACGGGCTACGTTCCATCACAGTTCCCAAGTTCAGTGTAGTTACTGTTACTGGAAAGATGAAAGATATTGAAGTTCAATAATTATTCCAACAAACAATGAATATCATGAAAAAAAATCTATTATACTTAGCAGGACTCCTACTTGCTATCGGACTCTTCTCCGGTTGTGATGAAGACATCCCTTCCTACTCTGCATTAACAGTCGACACACAGGAATTAATCATCAATCTTGATGAAACCACAGAAGGTACGCTCCAACTGGTTCAGGGAAATGGAAATTATAAAATTACCTCTTCAAATGAAGAGGTAGCAACTGCCATAGCCGATGGAAACACCATAAAGGTGACAGCATTCAAGGCAGGTAAAACCAATCTTACTATCACCGACTGGGCCAAAATGTCGACCAACGTACAAGTGACAGTAGACCAAATGACGGATTTGATATTAACTACCGAAAGTACGACTATGTATCCCGAAGAAAACAAGACTATCAATATTTACACAGGAAACAGAGGATACAAAGTAGATGTGGAAAATAATGCGGTAGTTAAAGCTACCGTCAATGAAGAAGGAATGATTCAAATAACGTCTTTAGCTCCGGGCAATACCAAAGTTACCGTAACCGACAGACTGAATAAAAAAGCAGAGCTTTCGGTAAAAGTTGTCAAACGGCTAATTGTAGAGAGTACTTCCCCCATTGATTATTTATTGACCAATGAGCCTGTGACTATCAAAATCCTGGATGGCAATGGCGGATACGAATGCAAGAATAATGGTTCGGCCACCTATTTATCATATGAAATGTCGGAAAACGGAAAGGAAGTAATCATCAAAGGGCTGAAAAGATATCGTTTCAACAAAACAATCACCATTCGCGACCAAGAAGGAGAGTCGGCAGACATACTGATTAACTACATCGACGAACCTTATTTGGAAAGCAAGGCTTATTACTACTTCCTAAAGACTTCAACCAGCGCGACTGCCTATCAATCATTCGGCACCAATAAGGTAGGACAAGTGGTTTATTCAGAAGAACTGGATATAGCGCAGATTATCGCCAAATCCAGCACGACAGCTACTTCCGGAGGATACGCCGTTGAGTTTTCAGGCAATTTGGAAGTAGGCGACAAAAGCAATGCAACGATGTATAAAGTAACCAAAGGAGTGGTAGACAAGAAAACACCGTTTGCCATCACAGATTGCCGGATTGACAAAGTTGAAGATAGTTGGTATTGGGTCAGTTTCTTACAGGAAGGCTGTACGCTTCGTTCCTACATCATTATCAAAGCCGAATAAGGGAAAATAATATTAACATGGGATAAAATAGTATTTGTTTATCCCTTGTTTCCGCCCTACTTTTGCAACATACGAAACGGATTTTTAATATGAACAACTCATATAGCAACAAACTGCGCCTGTTGAAAGAAGCGCACGAATCTTTGATAACCCGCCGGAATGAAATCGTATCTTCCGGCAATGGTATATGTGAACGGTACAAGCATCCGGTGCTCACCTGCGGACACGCTCCGTTGGAGTGGCGTTACGACCTCAACCCCGAAACGAACCCATACCTGATGGAGCGCATCGGAGTGAACGCCACCATGAACGCAGGCGCCATCAAATGGAACGGCAAATACCTGATGGCAGTACGTGTGGAAGGCAACGACCGCAAATCATTCTTCGCCATTGCCGAAAGTCCCAACGGTACAGACAATTTCCGCTTCTGGGAATATCCCATCCAACTGCCCGACATCGACCCGGCAGAGACAAACGTCTACGATATGCGCCTGACGGCACACGAGGACGGCTGGATTTACGGAATCTTCTGTAGCGAAAGCCTCGACCCGAACGCCGCACCGGGCGACCTCTCGTCTGCCGTAGCCAAAGCGGGCATCGTCCGCACCAAAGACCTGAAGAGCTGGGAACGGCTGCCTAACCTGATTTCAAAAAGCCAACAGCGCAACGTGGTGCTGCATCCGGAATTCGTAGACGGCAAATACGCCCTCTACACCCGCCCGCAAGACGGTTTCATCGACGCCGGAAACGGCGGTGGCATCGGGTGGGCGCTGATAGACGACATCACACACGCAGAAGTAAAAGAGGAGAGCATCATCAATCGCCGCCACTACCACACCATCAAAGAGGTGAAAAACGGCGAAGGGCCTCATCCTATCAAAACCCCCAAAGGATGGCTGCACCTCGCCCACGGTGTGCGGGCGTGTGCCGCCGGGCTGCGCTATGTGCTCTATCTGTATATGACGGCTTTGGAAGAACCGACGAAAGTCATCGCCGAACCGGGCGGATATCTTCTCGCACCGATCGAGGAAGAAAGAATAGGCGACGTATCCAACGTCTTGTTCTCCAACGGATGGATTGCAGACGAGGACGGAACGGTATATATCTACTATGCATCTTCGGACACGCGTATGCACGTAGCAACCTCCACCATCGACCGGCTGGTAGATTATTGCCTGCACACACCGGCAGACGGCTTGCGTTCGAACGCTTCCGTAGAGAACATCTGCAAACTCATAGAGCGCAACAAACGGGTCGTAACAGAATAACGTTTGCCCCGAAAGAGATAAAGTTGCCGGATTTTTCCATATCATCCGGCAACTTTGCGTTTGTGACCATCCGTTGTCTCCCACCCGCCAAACGAGGAAAATACAGCCTAATAATCAACAGGTTACAGCGCATATAGATGCTGCGTGTAGGAGATATATGCGCTGGACGCAGCATCTATATCTCCTGAAAGTTGGACATATATGCGCTGAAAACAGGAGATATATGCACTACAAATCAGCTCATCTGACAGGAGAAACAGCCGATAGTATGGCACTATTTTATCGGCTATGAAAGAAAAACCTGTGATATATAGATTGTGGTATCAGAATGAGTTAAAATAATACTTGTTTCCTTCCCTCTTTCCCCCTACCTTTGCAATAAAGAACATCAAAGTATATTCAATCAAGACATCATATGAAATTACACACTGCCGACCTTCTTATCATATGCGCCTATCTTATCGCAATGATTGTTATCGGACTTATTCTTAAAAAACGGGCTGCCCAAAATATGGACTCTTATTTCCTGGGCGGAAAATCATTGCCCTTCTATATGTTGGGCTTGTCCAACGCATCCGGGATGTTCGACATCACGGGCACTATGCTCATGGTATACTGGGCGTTTGCCTACGGTTTCAAAAGCCTTTGGATTCCCTGGCTTTGGCCTGTATTCAATCAGATTTTCCTAATGGTCTACCTGTCCGTATGGCTGCGCCGGTCCAACGTGCTCACCGGTGCTGAATGGATTAAAACCCGCTTCGGAGAGGGAAAAGGCTCGACGCTTTCACACACCATCGTAGTAGTATTCGCATTGCTGAGCGTACTCGGCTTCTTAAGTTACGGATTCATAGGTATTGGTAAATTCATGGAGATATTCATCCCCTGGGAAGTGGTATCTCCATTCATACCTTTCGATGTTCCGGCAGAATATGTGCCCCATGTATATGGCATCTTCTTCACTGCAATCGCCACTTTCTACGTCATGTTAGGCGGAATGCTGAGCATTGTATGGACAGACGTCGTCCAGTTTCTGATAATGACCGTGGCAGGCATCGTCATCGTAGTCATTGCGATGCAGATGGTAGCGCCCGATATGATTCACGCTTTTGTTCCCGACGGCTGGGATTCCCCTTTCTTCGGACCTACGCTCGACATCGACTGGAGCAGCCGGATGAGCCTGCTCACCGAACGGATGGCCAACGAACCTTACAGCCTGATAAGCATCTTCGTCATGATGGCCTTGCTCAAAGGCGTCTTCATGAGTATGGCAGGCCCCGCCCCCAACTACGATATGCAGAAAATCCTCTCCTGCAAGTCGCCCAAAGAGGCGGCAATGATGAGCGGCTCCGTATCGGTAGTCCTGCTGATTCCCCGTTACCTGATGATAATGGGATTCGCCCTGCTCGCCATTTATTTCTTCAAGGAAGACGGCGGACTGGCGCAAATGGAAACTACACGGACGGATTTTGAAACGATTCTTCCCCATCTCATCACCCGCTATGTGCCTTCCGGACTGGCCGGACTGCTGCTGGCCGGACTGCTGGCAGCCTTCATGTCCACCTTCGCTTCTACCGTAAATGCGGCTCCCGCATATATTGTGAACGACATTTACCTGAAGTACATCAACCCCAAAGCAAGCGTAAAAACACAAATACGCAGCAGTTACATCATTTCGGTTGCAGTGGTGGTAATCAGCACCGTCATCGGTTTCTTCCTGAAAGACATCAACGAAATATTCCAATGGATTGTAGGCGCGCTCTTCGGCGGATACATTGCCGCCAACGTGCTGAAATGGCATTGGTGGCGCTTCAACGGCGAAGGATACTTCTGGGGAATGACTGCCGGAGTTATAGCGGCAATCGTTATGAAATTCACCGTTCCCGATGCGTGGGTATTGTATTTCTTCCCTGTCCTCTTCGGCATATCGCTGATAGGATGCGTCATCGGGACTTATACCGCGCCCGCCACAGACGAAGAGACACTTGTCAATTTCTACACCCGTGTACGCCCCTGGGGATGGTGGAAACCGATTGAGGAAAAAGCCCTGGCGCGCTACCCTCACATCCGCCCCAACAGGAATTTCAAGAGAGACGCTTTCAACGTAGTTGTCGGCATCGTGTGGCAATGTGCGCTCACCATCATTCCGATGTACCTCGTTGTCCGCGAGCAATCAGGTCTTTGGAGTTCCGTCGCCCTGCTTCTCGCAACGACACTGGTATTAAGAAAAACCTGGTACCAGCCTTTGTGCAAAGAAGAGACACGCTACAACGAAGAAATCAATCAACTGAAATAAAAAAGAACATTTAGCTTAACACACTAAAAACCAGAGAATCGGCCATGAAAAGAGTATCTGCAATATTATTGGCAATTTTGTTATATCTGCCGCTAAACGCCCAGTTTAAAGGAACAGTCTATATGGATATCGACCGGTCGGGCACACTCGACAAAAACGACAGACCCCTGGCAGGAGTAACAGTCACCGACGGATTGAACGTAGTAAAAACAGACAAGAAAGGCCGGTTCTCTTTACCCGGCTTCGAAAAGACGCGGTTTATCACCGTCACCACCCCTGCCGGATACGAAACGCGGCAATTCTACCTGCCGGTCAGCGAAGATAAGAAAAGCTACGATTTTCTGTTGTCCGAAAGCGAACGGACCCGGTCGGCCGAACACTCCTTCGTCCACATCACCGACACCGAAGTAACCGGAGGCATGGGACGTTGGGTGACAGACCTGAAACAGTATATCCGCAACGAAAAGACCGCCTTCCTGATTCACACCGGAGACATCTGCTACGAACCGGGACTTACCATGCACAACCAAGTGGTGAATGCACAGACAATGAACTGCCCCGTTTATTACTGCATCGGCAATCACGACTTGGTGAAAGGCAACTATGGCGAAGAGTTGTATGAATCCCTCTACGGCCCGACATGGTACTCGTTCGATGTCGGCAACATCCATTACGTAGTTACCCCCATTGCCTATGGCGACCACCGTACCGACTATACCCGAAGAGACGTCTACAACTGGCTGAAGAACGACCTTGCCCTGATGAAAGAAGGACAAGCGTTGATTCTGTTCAACCACGACCTGTTTACCTCCGGCAACAACTTTGTCTTCAAAGCCGACAACGAGCATATACTCGACCTGCGCGCCTTCCACACAAAAGCCCAGATATACGGACATATGCATTACAACTACGTCCGCAATCAGAACGGAATTCATACCATCTGTACCGGAACACTCGACAAAGGCGGTATCGACCACTCCGTATCCGCATTCCGCGACATCCGGATAGGTGCCGACAATACCGTCAGCACGGAATTGAGATACGCTTTCGTCGAACCGCAAGTAGCAATCGTCTCTCCGATGAAACAACAGAAAGCGGCAACCACCCCGCAAGGAGCACTTGTCCTCTCGGCCAATGCATACCATTCGCAGGCAAAAACCAAACAAGTCTACTATACACTGAGCCTTGCAGAAAACGGCGGCGAAGTAGCACAAGGAACATTCGCTCCATCCACCAACTGGAACTGGAACACCCGCATCACACTCCCCGCCCATCTGCAAGGAAAAGAGCTGAAACTTTCGGTTACCGCCCACTTCAACGACGGCAAACAAGCCACAGACTCCAACCGGTTCTTCTATGAAGGAATCCGCCAATCTTCCGTCGTTCCCGGAGAGAATTGGAATACATTGCTCCAAAACGCCGCCCATACCGGCGGCAACAACCGGTCCGACATCCGCCTTCCATTACAACTGAACTGGACGGCAAACGCCGGAAGCAACATCTTCCTGACATCTCCCCTGATTGCAGAAGGCAAAGTATTCATTGCCACCACGGACGATAATGTCTCGCCGCATACACACCTGTGTGCATTTGATATCCATACGGGAGAACCGATATGGAAATACCGCACGGCAAACTCTATAAAGAATACAATAGCCTACGAAGCCGGCGTCATCGTGGCACAAGATGCCGAATGCCGTCTCTATGCCCTTGATGCACAAACAGGAGAACTGTTATGGCAACAACAGATTAACCTACACGCCTATCCATACCTTACCGAAGGATTGACCATAAGCAACGGAACAGTCTATGCCGGAATCGGTGCAGGCCTGTCTGCCTACGACCTCAAAACCGGAAATATCTTATGGACAAACAAGGACTGGAAACAGCGGGAAGGCTCTACCACCACACTGACTGTTGCCGGCAACGTACTAATCAGCGGTACGCAATGGGGCGGCCTGTACGCCAACGACCTCAAAACCGGCAAACAACTCTGGAAACTCTCAGAAAACGGGCTGGGCAACCGAGGAGCTTCCCCCGTCTACCAAGACGGGAAATTATGGATACTCTCCTCCCGAAGTCTGTTTGCAATAGACCCGGAAAGTGGGAAAATACTTACACAGAAAGAATTATCCGCCAATCTTGATGTAACTTCCACACCGCTCGTCACCGAACGGGAAATCATCTTCGGCAGTGCAGACCACGGACTCATGGCACTGGATAAAGCCACACTCTTCATCAAATGGAAAGCGGAAACAAAACCCTCTCTCGTATATACCGTTCCTTATTCCACCGCTCCGCAAACCAATGTAGAGACAAGCCCCGTGGCTTCGCACGAGATTGTCTATGCCGGAGCTTCCGACGGTTATCTATATGCCATTGAGCAGGCAACGGGAGTAATAAAAGAAAAATATTATTTCGGAGCACCGATATTCTCCACAGTAGCCGTATCAGGTAATTGTTTGGTAGTTTGCGACTACGCAGGCAATGTATACTGCTTCTCTTCTGCAAACTGATTGCTCATACCCCCCTTTCTCATCTAAAAAATAACGACTGCCGCTTGGTTCTATCTGAGATGGAACCAAGCGGCAGTATTTGATAAAATAGTATCAACATAAGCTAAAATAGGTCTAAGACATCCTTTAACGAACACTTATATTGTCAAAAAAATAAACAACCACATTGTAACATTTAAAATACTCCAGCCTATGTGAAAGGAAAGGATACATGGATGGCCTCCCGTTAACCATTCAATAAAAAAACTATTAGATATTCAAACATTTCGTATAATATTAATGTATAGAAAAACATGAAAAATGAAAAGCACAAAGTAACCTCTTTAGCAAAAAGAGTCTGTCTGGTTCTGTCACTCTTGACTCCAGGCAGTGGCCTGACGGCAATTGCTGGTAACGAAATAGCCATCGTGCAACAAACAGGAAAAATCACACTATCGGGAACCGTAGTCGACCAAACAGGCGAACCCGTCATCGGGGTAAACGTTATGGTAAAAGGAAGTACCAACGGAACGATTACCGACATGGACGGAAAATTCTCGCTCGCAGGTGTCGACCCAAACGCTGTCATCACCGTATCGTATATCGGATATAAAACGGAAACAATCTCCCTCAACGGAAGAAAAGTTCTTCAGGTAGTATTGAAGGAGGATGCCGAAATGCTGAGCGAAGTAGTAGTGGTGGGTTACGGTACACAGAAGAAAGTCAATATGTCGGGAGCAGTAGATGCCGTTTCCTCCAAAACATTGGAAAACCGTTCCTTATCCAATGCCGGACTCGGATTGCAGGGAGCTGTTCCCAACTTAAACATCACCATCACCGACGGCAGCGCCAACTCATCTCCCAAATACAACATCCGTGGTATCGGATCAATCAACAGCGATTCGGCAGAACCGTTGATTCTTGTAGACAACATTCCCGTCACTGCCGGAGAGTTCTCCCGCATGAATGCCAATGATATTGACAACATCTCCGTGCTGAAAGACGCCTCATCGGCAGCTATCTACGGAGCACGCGCCGCGTTCGGTGTGATTCTGGTCACTACCAAATCGGCCAAAACGGAAAAAATCAGCGTAGCCGTGAACGCCTACTATTCGACACGGAAAATCACACGTTTGCCCGAACACGTGACCGACCCCTATCAGGTGATGACTATTCAGAATCAGGCACGTACGTACAGCTTTTACACAGAAGAGCAGATGGCGGAGGCACAAAAACGCGTGAACGACCCGTCGCTGCCGGCAGTCATCGTAGACCCGAGCGACCCGAACAGATAGGCTTACTACGGACAGACGAACTGGATGGACGAAACCTATAAGAATATAGCGCCCTCCTATACCGTTAATTTCAACATCGCCCAGCGTACCAAGAAATCCGGTTATTATCTGTCGGGCGAATACTACCGCCAGGACGGTATGTTCAAGAAAGGAAACGATATCTACGACCGCTATAATATGCGCGGTAAAGTAGATTTCCAAATCACCGACTGGTTGAACATCAGCAACAACACGTCTTTTGCCTTCCGCAAATACGACAAGCCCAATATCGACATGGAAGGTTTCTTCCACGAAGTGAACCGCAGAAGCACGCTTGACGTCGTGAAAAACCCGGACGGAACTTACACACAATCCGGAGGTTCCATTTTAGGACAACTGGAGCATGGCGGACGCTACGTGAACGACCGTCGTGACTTTTCTACTACCTTTGCAGCTACCATCGACCTGATAAAAGACGTATGGCAAGTCAAAGCGGATGCTACCTTCCGCCGCGACAGCGAACGTACCCGCCGAGCTTCATTGCCTTACTCCTACAGAAGAGGTCCGGAAATGGCACTTGAACAGAATACAACGAGCAGTTCTGCCCGCAACGACTCCGAATTCTACGACAACAACGTATTCAATGTCTACACCGATTTCCACAAGACCTTTGCCGACCGCCACTACGTGCAGGTAATGGCCGGTTTCAATCAGGAAAGCACACGTACCAACAGCTATTGGGCGAATAAAGACCAGCTAATCAGTACAGCTTTCCCGACTGTCGAACTTGCTACGGGCACGGTCAAAGCCAGCGAAAAAATTACCGACTGGTCGGTTCGCGGTGCTTTCTTCCGCTTGAATTACGTATTCGACAACCGATACATCGTTGAGTTCAACGGCAGATACGACGGTACTTCTCCATTCCCGAAGAACGACCGCTACAGTTTCTTCCCTTCCGTTTCTGCCGCATGGAACGTATCGCAGGAAAAATTCATGGAAAGCCTGAAAGACAAAACAGGACTGAATACGTTGAAGTTACGCGGTTCTTACGGTAGCCTGGGCAATCAGAATGTAGGTGCATACGCTTTCTCCCCGCAGATGAAAGCCGAAGAAAGCGGTTGGATTTTAGATGGCAAGAAGCCACTCCAAATTATCATGCCGGGTATCGTGTCCAGTTCACTTACATGGGAACAGGTGAGAACCATCAACGGCGGTATCGATTTAGGATTCCTCAATAACCGTCTGACAGCCAATTTCGACTATTACGTACGCTACACCGAAGGTATGCTTACCAAAGGTAAATCACTTCCCGGCGTATTGGGAACCAGCGAGCCGCAGGAGAATGCAGCCGACTTGAAAACACGCGGTTGGGAACTTTCGTTAGCTTGGAGAGACCAGTTCAACCTGGCAGGTTCGCCTTTCAGCTACGGTGCCCGCTTCATCATCTCGGACAGCCGCTCGTTCATCACCAAATTCGACAACTATGTGTATGACACGGACAAGGACGGAAACCAGGTACGTACTTCCATCTGGACAGACAACAAACATTACGTAGGCAAGGAGTTGGGTGAAATCTGGGGATTGACCACCGAAGGCTTCTTCCAGAACGAAGAAGAACTCGCCAGCCATGCCGACCAGACCAAAGTGGGCGAAGACGACATGGGTTACAAATTCTACGTGGGCGACTTGAAGTTCAAGGACATCAACGGCGACCATGAAATCAGCAACGGCAATGGTACGCTCGCCAATCCGGGCGACTTCAAGAAAATCGGTAACAACTCCATCCGCCTGCCTTACAGTATTGACATGGATGCCAACTGGAAAGGATTCGATCTGCGTGTCTTCCTGCAAGGTGTGGGCAAAAGAGACTGGTATGCCGGCGGTGGCAACCACTACTTCTGGGGTATCTACGCCCAACCCTGGACCAACGTACAGAAAGGCAACCTCGACCACTGGACACCCGACAACCGCAACGCTTACTTCCCGCGCGTAAAACCGTACATTGCCGAAAGCACCGGTTCGGAACTTGCCTGCCCGCAAACCCGATACCTGCAAGACGCTTCTTACCTGCGCCTGAAAAACGTAACTTTCGGCTACACCCTGCCCAAAGCATGGACCGAGAAAGCCGGTATCGAACGCGTACGTTTCTACTTCAGCGGCGAAAACCTGTGCGAGCTCCAGCATTTGAAAGCCAACCTCGACCCGGAGGCACTGGATTCAAGCAGCAAAACATATCCGTTGCAACGTTCCTTTACATTTGGTGTTAACTTGAATTTTTAAATCAGCAAACAATAATTATATGAAAGCATTAAAATATATTCTTTCGGCAAGCATCAGCCTGGCTTTCCTGACAGCCTGCAACGACAGCTTCCTCGAAAAATACCCGGAAACCGAACTGAACGAAGAAGCCTTCTTCCAAACTCCGGAAGATATGGCAATCTACCTGAACAACTCTTACAAAGATTTGTCCTATAGCTCGGACGACCTCTATTCCGACAACATCGGCGGTTATACGGCAAGCAACGAAGTGCACAGTATGCTGCACGGAACCATCAACGAAAACAACGTGGGCGGATGGAGCAAAAGCGAAGACAAAGACTGGTACAACCTGCGCAAAGCCAACGTATTGTTGGCGAACGCCCATAAGGTGAAAGGCGAACAGACGGAAATCGACCATTACATCGGTGTAGCGCGCTTTTTCCGTGCCAACTTCTACTTCAAGATGCTGAAAAGATACGGAGCTGCTCCCTGGTACGACCGTCCTCTGAGTACAGACGACCCCGATTTGTACAAAGGAATGGACAGCCGCGAACTGATAGCCGAGAAAATCATGGATGACCTGGAATTTGCAGCCAATCACATCAAACCTATTGACAGCCGCACTTACATCAATCAATGGGCTGCCTACAGTTTGCTGGCACGCTTTGCCCTGCACGAAGGTACTTTCCGCAAGTATCACACGGAAATTAACCTGGCAAACACCGCCTCCGCATTCTTAGAAAAAGCCGTATGGGCAACCAGCGAGATTATGAAAGCCGGATTCGACATCACGGGAGAAGGACCCGAAGGCTACCGCGCACTCTTCACGGGCGACCTGGCAGGAAACAAGGAAATCATTCTCTACGCCGACTACGACCGCACCCTGAAACGCGGCAGCAATACGCCTTCCGTCATCGACTGGATGTGGCACCTGAGCCGCAGCCTGGCAGACAGCTACTTGAAAACGGACGGAACTCCTGCCACATCCGACCCTGCCTACGCCACAAAAACGTACAACGAAATGTTCGAAAGCAGAGACCCCCGTATGGCGGAAACCATCATGCCCGCAGGCTTTATCAAATCGAACGAAACATTGCCCACAGTGGCAAAACTCGACTACGGTTACCTGCCGCAGTTAAAATACTATCCCCGCACACCGGAGCTGAACAGCGGATATGACGCCGGCTACAACGACATCATTATTTTCAGGTATGCAGAGACACTGTTAATCAACGCCGAAGCAAAAGCTGAGCTGGGCACGCTCAAACAGGAAGACTTAAACGCTACCGTCAACAAGTTAAGAAGACGCGTAGGTATGCCCGACATGAAGATAGACGTTGCCACCGACCCGGTGCTCGCCGCTCAATATCCTGCCGTAAGCGGCAACCTGGCAAACGTGATTTTGGAAATACGCCGCGAACGCCGTGTGGAACTGGCTTGCGAAGGCCTCCGCTATGACGACCTGATGAGATGGAAAGCCGGCAAATTGCTGGAAGGCCCCGCAGAGGGCGTGTACATTCCCGGCTTCGGAGCGTACGACGTTACCGGCGACGGCGAATATGATATAGCCTTTTTGGAGTCGCCCGACAAAACAGCCGGACTGACGGAAGAAGAGATAACCAAACTACAAAAGGTTTACTACCTCGTAGACAAAGACGGCAGAGAGGGCAACATCTACCTGAGCGAAGGCAACAAGGGCAACATACGGTTCACTACCGAACGCAGCAACCCCGCCAAATTCGAAGAACCGAAATGTTATTATTTCCCCATCCCGTTCAGCGAAATACAGCTCAACCCCAATCTGGAGCAACCGATGGGATGGCGTAAATAACGCCTGATTGGTGCAAACATCTTTAAAATTCAGGGCACGGACAGTACGGACAACACGGTTTTTCTTTCATCCAGACCGCGAATTCCGTGCCATCCGTGCCCGAAATTTAAAGATTATCCCGTATCTTTGTTCCCTCAATCATAAATACGAGATATGGCTATTACAATCAAGAAAGTCACCACAAAGAGTGAGCTAAAGAAATTCATCCGTTTCAACTACAGGATGTATAAGGACAATCCTTATTCCGTGCCCGACCTCTACGACGATATGCTCAACACGTTCAACAAGAAGAAAAATGCGGCGTTCGAGTTTTGTGAAGCAGATTATTTCCTTGCCTACCGCGACGGTGAAATCGTAGGGCGCGTAGCCGCTATCGTCAACAACCGCGCCAATGAGAAATGGGGCTGCAAGAACGTCCGCTTCGGATGGATAGACTTCATTAACGACCCCGCCGTGTCCGCCGCCCTCATCCAGACCGTGGAAGAGTGGGGAAAAGAACGGGGAATGACACACATTGCCGGGCCTCTCGGATTTACCGATTTCGATGCGGAAGGAATGCTCGTGGAAGGCTTCGACCAACTCGGCACGATGGCAACCATCTACAATTACCCCTACTATCCGGTGCACATGGAGAAACTCGGATTCGAGAAAGACGCCGACTGGGTGGAATACAAAATCTACATCCCCGATGCCATCCCCGACAAGCATAAGCGCATCTCCGAACTGATTCAACGGAAATACAACCTCAAAGTAAAGAAATATACCTCGGGCAGCAAACTTGCCAAAGACTACGGGCAGAAGATTTTCGAACTGATGAACGAAGCCTACAGCCCGCTCTATGGCTACTCCCCGCTCACACAACGGCAAATCGACCAATACGTCAAGATGTACCTGCCCATCCTCGACCTGCGCATGGTGACACTCATCACCGATGCCGAGGACCAACTGGTATGCGTAGGTATCTCCATGCCGTCTCTCGCGGAAGCCTTGCAGAAGTCGCACGGACGCCTGTTGCCCTTCGGATGGTTCCACCTGCTGAAAGCATTGTTCATGAAACGGCGTGCCAAAATGCTTGATTTACTACTCGTTGCCGTAAAGCCGGAATACCAGAACAAAGGTGTGAACGCTTTATTATTTTCCGATTTAATTCCGGTTTATCAGGAATTAGGTTTTATCTTTGCAGAAAGCAATCCCGAATTAGAGCTGAACGGAAAAGTGCAGGCACAGTGGGATTACTTTGAGACCCAGCAACATAAGCGCCGCCGTGCGTTCATCAAAGAGATAAAATAACAAAGAACAGTCATGGAAGAGAACGAATTAATACCTGTAGCCCCCCCCCGTGAAGTAGAGTACACCGACGACAATATACGCCACCTGAGCGACATGGAGCACGTGCGCACACGTCCCGGTATGTATATCGGACGGTTAGGCGACGGAGCACACGCCGAAGACGGAATCTATGTCCTTCTGAAAGAGGTAATAGACAACAGTATTGACGAGTTCAAAATGCAGGCCGGCAAGAAAATCGAAATCATCGTCGAAGAAAACCTCCGCATCAGCGTGCGCGACTACGGCCGGGGCATTCCGCAGGGAAAGCTGATTGAAGCCGTGAGCGTGCTGAACACGGGAGGCAAGTACGACAGCAAGGCGTTCAAGAAAAGCGTCGGGCTGAACGGTGTCGGCGTGAAGGCTGTCAACGCGCTGAGTTCCCGTTTCGAGGTACGCAGCTACCGCGATGGGAAAGTACGTACCGCCATCTTCTCCAAAGGTGTCCTGCTGACCGACAGCACGCAAGACACCGAAGAGGAAAACGGAACCTACATCTTCTTCGAGCCGGACAACACACTCTTCCTCAATTATTGTTTCAAGCCCGAATTCATCGAGACGATGTTGCGCAACTACACGTACCTCAACACAGGGCTTGCCATCATCTACAACGGTCACCGCATCCTGTCGCGCAACGGTCTTGTAGACCTGCTGAACGACAACATGACCGCCACCGGACTCTACCCGATTATCCACCTGAAAGGCGAGGACATCGAAATCGCCTTCACCCATACCGGACAATACGGCGAAGAATACTACTCCTTCGTCAACGGGCAGCACACCACGCAGGGCGGCACACACCAAAGTGCCTTCAAAGAGCACATTGCCCGCACCATCAAGGAGTTCTTCAACAAGAACATGGACTACACCGACATCCGCAACGGACTGGTTGCCGCCATTGCCGTCAACGTGGAAGAGCCTATCTTCGAGAGCCAGACCAAGACCAAGTTGGGCTCTACCAACATGGTTCCCGGCGGCGTGACAGTCAACAAATATGTGGGCGACTTCATCAAACAAGAGGTGGATAACTTCCTGCACAAGCACGCGGACGTGACCGAGGTAATCCTGCAAAAGATTCAGGAGTCGGAAAAGGAGCGCAAGGCCATCGCCGGCGTGACGAAACTTGCCCGCGAGCGTGCCAAGAAGGCCAACCTGCACAACCGCAAACTGCGCGACTGCCGCATACACCTCAACGACCCGAAGGGAAAAGGACTCGAAGAGGAGTCCTGCATCTTCATCACCGAGGGAGACTCGGCGAGCGGTTCCATCACCAAGAGCCGCGACGTCAACACGCAGGCGGTATTCAGCCTGCGCGGTAAGCCGTTGAACTCTTTCGGGCTGACCAAGAAAGTTGTCTACGAAAACGAGGAGTTCAACCTCCTCCAAGCTGCCCTCAACATCGAGGACGGGCTGGACGGGCTGCGCTACAACAAGGTCATCGTGGCTACCGATGCCGATGTGGACGGTATGCACATCCGCCTGCTGCTCATCACCTTCTTCCTGCAATTCTTCCCCGACCTCATCAAGAAGGGACACGTATATATCCTGCAAACTCCCTTGTTCCGCGTGCGTAACAAGAAAAAGACAATCTACTGTTACAGCGAGGAAGAGCGCATCAACGCCATCAATGAGCTAAGCCCGAACCCCGAAATCACCCGATTCAAAGGATTGGGAGAAATCTCGCCCGACGAGTTCAAGCACTTCATCGGCAAGGATATGCGTTTGGAGCAGGTTTCGCTGCGCAAGACGGACGCCGTAAAAGAGTTGCTCGAATTCTACATGGGCAAGAATACGATGGAGCGGCAGAATTTTATCATAGACAACTTGGTTATAGAAGAAGACTTGGCATCATGAGAAGAGCAATATTCCCGGGCACGTTCGACCCCTTCACCATCGGGCACTATTCGGTAGTGAAACGTGCACTCACCTTTATGGACGAGGTAGTGATAGGCATCGGCATCAACGAGAACAAAAACACTTATTTCCCCATCGAGAAGCGGGAAGCGATGATTCGCGAACTTTACAAGGACGAACCCCGCATCACGGTGATGTCTTACGACTGTCTGACGATTGACTTTGCGCAGCAGGTAGGCGCCAGATTCATCGTTCGCGGTATCCGCACCGTGAAGGATTTCGAATACGAAGAGACGATTGCCGACATCAACCGCAAACTGGCAGGCATCGAAACCATCCTGCTCTTCACCGAACCCGAACTGACGTGTGTCAGCTCTACGATTGTGCGCGAACTGCTGACTTACAACAAAGATATCAGCCAATTCATTCCCGAAGGAATGAAAATAAGCTGAGAATGGAGCAAAGTAAGATTATGAATAAGATTAAAACATTCCTCCTCCTGATTTGCCTGTGCGCCACATCAGCCGCCCAGGCCCAGAATTTCGGCTCGCCCGCCATGCGCAAACTCCAAATGGCGGAATTTGCCATCTCCAAACTCTACGTAGACAAAGTAGACGAAAACAAACTGGTAGAAGAAGCCATCATCAAGATGCTGGCACAACTCGACCCGCACTCCACCTACTCCGATGCGGAAGAGGTGAAGAAGATAAACGAACCCCTCCAGGGCAATTTCGAAGGCATCGGCGTACAGTTTCAGATGATTGAAGACACGCTGCTCGTGGTGCAACCTGTCAGTAACGGCCCTTCGGAGAAGGTCGGCATCCTTGCCGGCGACCGCATCGTAGCCGTCAACGACAGTGCCATTGCCGGCGTGAAGATGAGCACGGAGGAGATAATGAAGCGGCTTCGCGGTCCGAAAGGCTCCAAAGTCGACTTGAAAATCGTCCGCCGTGGCGTGCAAGACCCGTTGGTGTTTACTGTCAAGAGAGATAAAATCCCCATCCTCAGCCTGGATGCAGCCTACATGATTCAGCCCAAGACGGGGTATATCCGCATCAACCGCTTCGGGGCAACCACCGCCGAAGAGTTCAAAAAAGCCATGAAAGAACTTCAAAGACAAGGCATGAAAGAGATGATTCTCGACCTCCAGGGCAACGGCGGAGGCTACCTCAACGCCGCCATCGACCTTGCCAACGAATTCTTAGGACAGAAGGAACTCATCGTCTACACCGAAGGCAGAGCCGCCAAGCGCAGCGAATTCTACGCCAAAGGCAACGGCGAGTTCCGCAACGGACGCCTTATCGTACTGGTGGATGAATATACGGCTTCCGCCAGCGAAATCGTCAGCGGTGCCGTGCAGGATTGGGACAGAGGAATCATCGTCGGCCGCCGCTCCTTCGGCAAGGGGCTGGTGCAGCGCCCCATCAACCTGCCCGACGGCTCCATGATTCGGCTGACCATCTCGCGCTATTACACCCCTGCCGGACGCTGCATCCAAAAACCCTACGACAGCACGACAGACTATAACCAAGACCTGATAGAACGTTTCAACCGTGGCGAACTGATGAACGCCGACAGCATCCACTTTCCCGACTCGCTGAAAGTGCAGACCAAGAAGCTGAGCCGCATCGTATATGGTGGAGGAGGTATCATGCCCGACTATTTCGTCCCCATCGACACTACTCTCTACACGGACTATCACCGCCACCTGGTTGCCAAAGGCGTCATCATCAAGTTCACGATGAAGTTTATCGAAAGCCACCGGAAGGAGTTGAACAGCAAGTACAAGAAGTTTGAACCGTTCGACGAGAAGTTTGCCATAGACGACAACATGATGGCAACCCTGCGCGAAATGGGCGATAAAGAGGGAGTGAAATTCAACGAAGAGCAGTACCGCAAGTCGCTCCCACTTATCAAGACGCAGCTCAAAGCCCTGATAGCACGCGACCTTTGGGACATGAACGAGTATTTCCGGGTGATGAACACAACCAACGAAAGTGTGCTGAAAGCATTGGAGATATTGAATTCCGACGAATACAGGAAGAAGTTGAAAGGCAATTAAGCCGCGTCGGGCTTCTGCCTTTCCTTACCAAAGTAGCATACGGAAATGGCAGTGCATCAGGGTTCAGTGCCTATTTCCCAATGACCACCCTTCTTCGAACCGACGTAACGGACTCTATCGGAAAGTGCGGCAAGCTCACGCTCTATTGTTTTGGCTGAGACACCAATGACGGAGGCTATCTCCGACCTGGTTGTCTCCGGATTGCCGCTTATAATGGCTATGATTTGCTGCTGGCGCTCAGTCAAGTTTTTAGCGACATTTTTAGCGACATTTTTAGCGACATTTTTAGCGACATCACGCATCTGGAGGTCAAAAGTCACTTTAACGGAATTTATAGTGGCTTCGATGTGCATCGACCGTCCAGTGACTTCCTGCCACCGTTTGAGTTTGCGAAGACCATAACCGAGGTTTTCGGACAAGTGTGCGAGCCGAAACAATTTTGATATTACCGGATTGCGTGGCTGCGATTCAAAAGAGCTTTCCATTATTTCCAATGACATCGGCATCGCACCCGGATTGAGAAACTCAATACGGTCGTCAAAGACATGAATACAGCTTCGACGTGAACTGAAATGGTCGGCATGAGCCATTTGATTAACCATTGCTTCCCGAAGTATATCATATTCGGACAAATCCTCGACCGATTGCCCACGTTCATTGATTCCCACCATCGGAGTGTTGACAAGCGTACGAAGACGCCGTAAAATCACACGGCCGGCTTCCCAAAGATTCTGCTGTTCGGGGATGCGGTAGGTATAATTATTTGTCATCGCTTCAAGGCCTGTACCGGGAATCTCAACATAATCGGCACAGAAAGTCGGCACAAAGTTCAAGGTGTATGGACTCTTGCCGAACATTATCAAACCGCCATAGGTCAACTGCCCGAGATGATCGGTAACACCCACGCCTTTACAAAATTCTTCATCACTCACACTGTCGAGGTGCGAAACCAATCCCCAATGGCGCACTTCGCCCCGAAAATCGGTCAGTGCATCCCGGTTGAGCATATTAATGTTAGTATCGGGAATGGATTTTTGCGATTGTACACCAAATGACTGGTCGCGAATCATCGACATTATTTCCTGCTGTGTGGCTCTTTGGTCACCACTCCCCATACGTATAAAGGTGTTTTCAAGAGAACCAAAATAAACAGGCTTGATTTCCGATGAGGGCAAATAAAATGCAATGATATGCTTCCCGTCCAACTCATAGCGATGCAACGTTGCCAAAAGAGGTACATTAAACTTTTTGGAACGCAGCGTGCCGAAGAAATCTTGTTCAAGTTTCTCAATATTATCAACGCCAATTATTTCAAACGAACGCCCCGATTGCTTAACGCCAAGTACAATCCACCCACCGGAGCAATTCGAAAAAGCGCTGACGGTATCCCATATATTCTTCGGCAGTTCGGATTTCGCGGCCTTCACCTCAAAGTCGTCCCATTCTATGTCGCGTAGCCGTGCTACAAGTTCTTCTTTCGTCATTCTGAACACAAATGATGTTTTTATGCCTTAAAGTTACAACTATTTATTGAAAAGGCTACATTAAATCTTTGTTTTCGCACATTTCACGCATTTTCTCCGAAAAACAAAACTCCCCTCTCCTCCCTCCACCATCCCGCCCTTGCAACGGAATCCCATCCCACTTACTGACGAGAAAAATCCCCGTCGCAACAGCGACTTGTCCACACCCGGGTCTCACCGATACTGACACCCGGGTCTCAGACCCCACAACACCCGGGTGTCAGTAGTGCTGAGACCCGGGTGTCAGACAAACCGTTTATGCAGCGCGACAAAATCGGAAAGCCTGCCTATTAAAGAATTATTTCCTTAATTCCTTGCTCAATCAATCTATTTCTCCTAACTTTGCAAAGTAGTAAACGGTGAAAAACGACGAAATTTTAGTTCTAACAATTAAATAATTTAAATTCAATCATTTATGTGGTTAAGTAATTCATCTGTAGGAAGGAAAGTGGTGATGAGCGTTACCGGTATCGCCCTTATCCTGTTTCTGACATTTCACATGGCGATGAACTTGGTTGCAATCATCTCGGCCGATGGTTACAACATGATTTGTGAATTTCTGGGAGCAAACTGGTATGCGTTGGTAGCTACCGCCGGACTTGCCGCCCTTTTCATCATTCACATCATCTATGCCTTCTGGCTGACCATGCAGAATCGCAAAGCACGCGGCAGCGAACGCTATGCAGTGACTGACAAGCCTAAAAACGTAGAATGGGCTTCGCAGAATATGCTGGTGCTGGGTATCATCGTAATCGTAGGCCTCGGCTTGCACCTCTTCAACTTCTGGGCCAAAATGCAGTTGCCCGAACTGATGCACAACGCAGGTATGCACGCCGACACACTGACACTGGCTTATGCCGCCAACGGCGCTTATCACATCCAGCAGACTTTCTCCTGCCCGGTGTACGTAGTGCTCTACCTCGTGTGGCTGTTTGCACTGTGGTTTCACCTCACACACGGATTCTGGAGCTCCATGCAGTCATTGGGATGGAACAACAAAGTATGGATCAACCGTTGGAAATGCATCTCCAACCTCTACTCTACGGTTGTTGTGCTCGGCTTCGCACTGGTAGTAGTGGTATTCTTCGTGAAATCGCTCGTTTGCGGCGGTGCTTGCTAAATAGGATATTGTAAATGATTAAATTGTAAATAATATTATGATCAAGATAGATTCAAAGATTCCGGAAGGCCCGGTGGCTGAGAAATGGACCAACTATAAAGCGCATCAGAAATTGGTGAACCCCGCTAACAAGCGTCGTTTGGATATCATCGTCGTAGGTACGGGTCTGGCAGGTGCTTCTGCCGCCGCTTCACTCGGCGAAATGGGTTTCAGAGTATTCAATTTCTGCATTCAGGACTCTCCCCGTCGTGCACACTCCATCGCTGCACAGGGTGGTATCAATGCTGCCAAGAATTATCAGAATGACGGCGACTCAATCTACCGCCTGTTTTACGACACAGTGAAAGGTGGCGACTACCGTGCACGCGAAGCCAACGTATATCGTCTGGCAGAAGTGTCCAACGCCATCATCGACCAATGTGTGGCACAGGGCGTTCCCTTCGCACGCGAATACGGCGGCACGCTGGACAACCGTTCGTTCGGTGGCGCACAGGTGTCACGTACGTTCTACGCCAAAGGTCAGACAGGACAGCAGTTGCTCTTGGGCGCTTACTCCGCACTGAGCCGCCAGGTGAACGCAGGCACGGTGAAACTGTACACACGCTACGAAATGCAGGACGTAGTCCTCGTTGACGGACGCGCACGCGGTATCATCGCCAAAAACCTCGTGACAGGCAAACTGGAACGCTTCGCCGCTCACGCCGTAGTCATCGCTACCGGCGGTTACGGAAACGCTTACTTCCTCTCTACCAACGCTATGGGATGTAACTGTACGGCTGCCATCTCCTGCTACCGCAAGGGTGCCGTATTTGCCAACCCGGCTTACGTTCAGATTCATCCCACTTGTATCCCCGTACACGGCGACAAGCAGTCGAAACTGACGCTGATGTCCGAATCGCTCCGCAACGACGGACGCATCTGGGTGCCGAAGAAGAAGGAAGACGCCGTGAAACTTCAGAAAGGCGAAATCAAGGGAAGCGACATCCCCGAAGAAGACCGCGACTACTACCTGGAACGCCGCTATCCGGCCTTCGGTAACCTCGTTCCGCGCGACGTTGCCAGCCGTGCAGCCAAAGAACGTTGCGACGCCGGATTCGGTGTCAACAACACAGGACTGGCAGTATTCCTCGACTTCTCCGAAGCTATCAACCGCTTGGGCATCGACATCGTGCTCCAACGCTATGGCAACCTCTTCGATATGTACGAAGAAATCACCGACGTCAATCCGGGCGAACTGGCCAAAGAAATCAACGGCGTGAAATACTACAACCCGATGATGATTTACCCGGCCATCCACTACACAATGGGCGGTATCTGGGTAGACTACGAACTGCAAACCACTATCAAGGGTCTGTTTGCCATCGGCGAATGTAACTTCTCCGACCACGGTGCCAACCGCCTCGGTGCTTCCGCACTGATGCAGGGTCTTGCCGACGGTTACTTCGTATTGCCTTATACCATCCAAAACTACTTGGCAGACCAGATTACGGTTCCGCGTTTCTCTACCGACCTGCCCGAATTTGCCGAAGCGGAAAAAGCCGTTCAGGCAAAAATCGACAAGTTCATGAGCATCCAGGGTAAGGAATCTGTCGACTCCATCCACAAGAAATTAGGACATATCATGTGGGAATACGTCGGTATGGGACGTACGGCAGAGGGCTTGAAGAAAGGTCTTGCCGCACTGAAGGAAGTGCGCAAGGAGTTCGAGACCAACCTGTTCATCCCCGGTTCAAAGGAAGGCATGAACGTAGAGCTTGACAAGGCCATCCGCCTGTATGACTTCATCACGATGGGCGAACTGGTGGCTTACGACGCGTTGAACCGCAACGAAAGCTGCGGCGGCCACTTCCGCGAAGAATACCAGACGGAAGAAGGAGAAGCCAAACGTGACGACGAAAACTTCTTCTACGTAGCGTGCTGGGAGTACCAGGGCGACGATGAAAAGGCTCCTGTACTCTACAAAGAACCGCTGGTGTACGAAGCCATCAAGGTTCAAACACGTAACTACAAGAGCTAACCGGCGAAGTTAAACATTTAAAAGAATTAGAAGAAAATGGATAAAAATATATCATTTACACTGAAGGTATGGCGCCAGGCCGGTCCGAAGGCTAAAGGTGCTTTTGAAACCTACCAAATGAAAGATATCCCCGGTGATACTTCCTTCCTCGAAATGCTGGATATTCTGAACGAACAGCTCATCAGCGAAAGAAAAGAACCGGTAGTATTCGACCACGACTGCCGCGAAGGTATCTGCGGTATGTGCTCGCTCTACATCAACGGACATCCGCACGGCCCGGCAACAGGTGCTACTACATGCCAGATTTATATGCGCCGCTTCAACGACGGCGACACCATCACGGTAGAACCCTGGCGTTCGGCCGGTTTCCCCGTCATCAAGGACTTGATGGTAGACCGCACCGCTTACGACAAGATTATGCAGGCAGGCGGTTATGTAAGCGTACGCACAGGTGCTCCGCAGGACGCCAACGCCATCCTGATTGCGAAACCCATCGCCGACGAAGCGATGGACGCTGCTTCCTGCATCGGTTGCGGTGCTTGTGTGGCTGCGTGCAAGAACGGTTCGGCAATGCTGTTCGTTTCGGCCAAAGTAAGCCAGTTGAACCTCCTGCCGCAAGGCAAGCCGGAAGCACTGCGCCGCGCCAAAGCCATGTTGTCGAAGATGGACGAACTCGGATTCGGTAACTGTACCAACACACGCGCCTGCGAAGCCGAATGTCCGAAGAACATCTCTATCAGCAACATCGCACGCTTGAACCGCGACTTCATCAGAGCCAAGCTGAAAGATTAAACATAACGTCCGGACTCCGAACAAGCAAGAAAAATCCCTTGCTGGAACTATCTGTTCTAGCAAGGGATTTTCTTATATACAGGCAGTGGCCTTCTATGCAAAAATATCGCTCCGCTGGATATAGGCTATCACATCGCCTTTGCGCACCACGGCTCCCTGCTGGGCGCACACCTCTACCACCCGTCCGGTGAAGCCTACCCACACCTTTTCGTATTCTCCCCACGGAGTAGAGAGGTAGCAGAACACCTCATCGTGCTGGTACTTCCGGCCGATGAAAGGCGGTATCGACGGCCCGTCTACCGACACTTCCCAAAGCACCTGACCGCCGGAAGGCGCAATCACCGGGTCGGCTTTGGCACGTTTCAGCTTCTTGATTTCCTCCTCCGAGTAGCCGCTCTTCGCCATCGCCGCATCTTTGGCGCGCTGCAACTCGTCCTCAAACCGTTTCTTGGCAACTCCCGACTTGTAATCGCGGTACTGCCTGTCGTGCATCGCCAGTTCAAACAGTTCCTCGTCGTCCGCGCCATATTCCCAGCCGTTCTCGTCCATCTCCCGGCGGTATTCGTCGAGCGCATCGGGATAATTCGACTGCGGGTCGGTATCTACAAACTCATACCCCTTCGCCCTTGCCAGCTCCACAATCTCCGGCGCCAGCGCTCCGGGCAGGCGTCCGCTCTTGCCCAAAATCATATCCCACGTGTGGTTGTCTATCATCGTCCATCGTTCTTCGCCCTTCACCTTCTGCATAAGGTTCATCAGCGAAACATTCTTCACATACTGGCTGAAAGGCGTCACCAGCGGCGGGTATCCCAACTTAGGCCATACGTATTCCACCTCGTCGAAAAGCATCACCAAGAGGTCGTCGAGGCTCAGTTCCGGTTCGTTCTTGCTCTTCAGTATCATATTGATGCCTGCGTGCACTCCCTTGAGGTCGGCCATCATCGACCCCATCATTCCGCCGGGCAGACCGCATTTCAGCAGGAGCGACGACATATATTTATTGGTGGTGTCCATGAAGTAGCCCAGGAAGTCGTCGATGAACTCCTGCGTCATGGCACGTGCCTTCATATACGCCTTCATATTGATGTCGGGCACCTGGAATCCCAAATCCTTCAACATCGCCTGCACAGAGATGATGTCCGGATGCACCTTGCCCCATGACATCGGTTCCATCGCCACGTCAATGATGTCCGCACCATTCTCGCACACTTCGAGGATGGACGCCATCGACAGCCCCGGACCGCTATGCCCGTGATACTGAATCAGCACTTCGGGGTGTTTCTCCTTGATGCGCCGCACCAGTTGGCCCAACATCCCCGGACGTCCGATACCTGCCATATCCTTCAGGCAGATTTCGGGCGCTCCCGCCTCAACGAGCCGGTCGGCAATCTCCGCGTAATAATCGACCGTATGCACCGGAGAGTACGTGATGCAAAGCGTTGCCTGCGGAATCATGCCTGCTTCCAGCGCATACTTGATGGAAGGAATTATATTTCTCGTCTCATTCAACCCGCAAAAGATACGCGTAATGTCCACCCCCTGCGCCTTCTTGACCTTATACATCAACCGGCGCACATCCGCCGGCACGGGATACATCCGCAACCCGTTCAGTCCCCGGTCGAGCATATGCGTCTGAATGCCCGCCTCGTTGAAAGGCGCCGTAAAAGCCCGCACAGCCTTATTAGGGTTCTCTCCATACAGCAGATTTACCTGCTCAAACGCCCCTCCGTTGGTTTCCACTCTCGCAAAACAGCCCATTTCGACAATCAAAGGAGCAATGCGCACAAGTTGGTCTACCCGAGGCTGATACTTACCGGAAGATTGCCACATATCCCGATAAACAAGACTGAATTTAATTTCCTTTTTCATCATAGTCAATAATAAAAGAATTATTTTTTCGGTTAACTTCACATACACAAATATAGTGAATTGAATTAACATATAGTTAGAAAAACTCATTATTATAACAAGCAAAACATATGTTTTATATCATAACAGAAGTAAATTTTGCACTGTTCCCTTTCCTTTTATTATTTATTAAAGGTTGTGCTGCATTTTAGATTTAGTGCATCTGCAGAACCTGACACTTTTTATGCAACAATCATGGACAAGGAAGAGAATCCTCAATTAGTAAAACTCACTCCTTTTCACTCTGATAATTGATGGCCTTGACAGGGGGCAATTTCATGGAATGATTAATCCCGCCAATACCATTTTGACACATAATCGCAAAAAACCATGAAAGAAAGTAAAAGAAAAGCAAATATAGGATACTTCTTTTGGAGGAAATGCTATGAAACTCTATATTTGTGATGTGATTTTTTTCATAGTATTAGATTTAAGGTTAACAAAGGTTGGAGCAAGGCGTTGCTCCTTTTTTTATGCCTGCCCGCTTTTTGTACCCGCGTACCCACCTGTAAACATCCTACAATAGCTGATACATTCCTCCCGCCATCGTACGCACCACCCCTTTCATTTCCAATTCAAAAAGAATCGCATTCATTTTGTGCACGGGGATATTCGTTTCCACGACCAAAGTGTTGATTTGCAGACTGCCGCGTTTCTCCAAGATGGCGACTACCCTCTGTTCTTCCTCAGAGAGTTCGAGGAAAAGGCTGCGCTGCACATTTACTTTTGCCGAAGAAGAGGCAGGAGAATTCCACCCCATCGCATTCACCAGGTCGGCGGCGGAGAGAAGCAAAGCGGCTTTATTGTCGCGAATCAGCCGGTTGCAGCCCGCCGAACATTCATCGTCCGCACGCCCGGGGAAGGCAAAGCAATCGCGATGATAGCTTTCGGCAAGTTCGGCAGTAATCAGCGAGCCGCCTTTCTCTGCCGACTCAACGACTATGGTAGCATCGCACATACCGGCAACGATGCGGTTACGGCTGACAAAGTTATGCCGATCGGGAGCTGTACCGGACATGAACTCGGTGAGCAATCCGCCCTCTTCAAGCATATCAACAGCCGTTTTCCGATGGACAGAGGGATAGATGCGGTCTAAGCCGTGTGCCAAGACAGCCACCGTAGGAAGTTTATTGGCAAGCGCTTCGCGGTGTGCATGAATATCAATCCCGTAGGCAAGTCCGCTGACAACCAACACATCGGGGCAAAGCGCCTTCAACTCATGCAAGAAAGCGGCACAGATACGGGTACCATACTCCGTAGCATGGCGGGTACCTACTACATTGATAATACGGAAGGAGTTTAAATCGGCATTGCCTTTAAAGAAAAGTACGATGGGAGCATCTTCGCACTCCCGCATACGGGAAGGATAAGCCTCGTCGTGAAAAGTCAGACATGAAATCCGGTTCTTACGGACAAATTCGTATTCCTGTTCGGCACGGGCGATGGCTTGCGGACAGTCCAGTGCCTCCACTACCCGGCGGTTTACTCCGGGAATACGCTCCGGCAATTCCTTGCGCAAACGGAATACATCGACGGCACTGCCCATTCCGCTCACCAGATGCTTCGCCCCGATGTGCCCGACGCCGGGCACCAGCGTCAGGGCGATGCTGTAAATCTGTTCTTTTTCGGAGCTGTTCATGTGAGGTAGGGAGCAAAGACGTTGTCAAACAATTCGCTGTCACTCAACCGTCCGTTCACTACACATACCGTCTCAACAGTGGATTTCACTACTACTTTATTATCACTTTTGCGGAAGATATCCTGGTAGAATACGTACTTGATACCCTCTTTCTTCATATATAGCTTGGATACAAATTCGTCGCCACTCTTCAACGGAGTTTTGAAAGCCATACTGATACGCGCCACCACCGGGTCTACGCCCTGTGTGTGGAGCGCGGCAAAACTCACGCCTACCGAAGTCAGAAATTCGTGGCGGGTATGCTCCAGGTAATGCTGGTAATTGGCATTGTTGACGATACCTTGCAGGTCGCATTCATAGTCGCGCACCTTCATTTCCAATTCATAGATATAGTGTGCCATCGTTTATCCTCTTTTTTGTTCGATGTCCAGCCCTTTGAATTTCTTCAATTCTTCGGTGGATACCAGTTTATACAGTTTGTCGCTGGGGCGTATCTTATCCGATTTCATGGAGAAGTGTTCTCCTTTTCTGACGGTCTGCACGGGTTTAAGATCGACACGCGCCTCTTCCAATGTTGTAAACACTGCGCCGGTGGTAGGCCCTGTAATGAGCAACTTGTCGCCCACGCTGACTTCCGCCGCTTCGACCAGAAATTCGGAAACTCCGATGTTGGAGAAATATTTCACACCTTTGCCGACATATATTTTGCGTTCGGTTGCTGCCGAGCCGTAGTTGCGCGTCCATTCGCCAAGACGCTGACCGAGGTAGTAACCGTCCCAGAATCCACGGTTGAAGACAGTTTTCAGCCGTTCATCCCAACAGGCAATCTTCTCGTCGGTGAACGTATCTTCGAGGTAGGCTTTGATGGCTTCCTTATAGCATTCCACCACCGTACGCACATACTCGGGACCGCGGGCACGGCCTTCAATCTTGAACACGCGTACGCCAGCATCCATCATCTTGTTCATGAAATGGATGGTTTTCAAGTCTTTGGGCGACATGATATATTCGTTGTCGACATCCAGTTCCACCTCCGTCTCCTTGTCGCGGACAGTGTACGAACGGCGGCACACCTGCATACAGGCGCCCCGGTTGGCAGAATGGTTCATCTCGTGCAGGGAAAGGTAACATTTGCCCGAAACAGCCATGCAAAGCGCACCGTGACAGAACATCTCGATGCGTATCTGCTCGCCGCTCGGACCGCAGATGTGTTCTTCCTGTATTTGACGGTAAATCTCCGCCACCTGCTCCAAGTTCAGTTCGCGCGCCAGCACCACTACATCGGCAAACTGCGCATAGAATTTCAACGCTTCCGCATTGGAAATATTCAACTGGGTGGAAAGGTGCACCTCCTGCCCTATCCGGCGGGCATAGTCCATCACCGCTACATCGGCGGCAATCACAGCCGAAATTCCCGCTTCCTTCGCCGCATCGACAATGGTATGCATCAGCGGGATGTCCTTATCGTAGATAATGGTGTTGACCGTCAGATAGCTCTTCATCCCGTGCTCGTCGCACGTACGGGCTATCTCCCGCAAATCGTCAATCGTGAACGTGTTGGCAGAACGGGCACGCATATTCAGGTTCTCTATTCCGAAATAGATAGAATCGGCGCCTGCCTGAATCGCCGCAGCCAGAGACTCGCGCGAACCCACAGGGGCCATGATTTCAAAATCTTTCAAACTAAGACTCATAGAATCATACTTATTTGTATCAGTTAATCAAATGAATGCGTACAAAGGTAGGCTTTTTTCCGTATTTTTGCAGCGAAAAGATGAAGTTACTTCAATCATAACCGGTAAATATCAAAAACATATATGAAGATTGGTTCCATAGAATTGGGAGAACAACCCATCCTGCTCGCTCCGATGGAGGACGTGACCGACCCTGCTTTCCGCCTGATGTGCAAGAAGTTCGGCGCAGACATGGTATATACAGAGTTCGTATCGAGCGATGCGCTGATTCGCGCCGTCAGCAAGACGGCACAGAAGTTGAGCATCAGCGACGAGGAGCGCCCTGTCGCCATCCAGATATACGGCAAGGATACGGAGACGATGGTGGAAGCAGCCAAAATCGTGGAAGAGGCACGACCGGACATCCTCGACATCAACTTCGGCTGCCCCGTGAAGCGGGTGGCAGGCAAAGGAGCAGGAGCGGGAATGTTGCAGAACATCCCCAAGATGCTGGAAATCACGCGCGCCGTAGTCGATGCGGTGAACATCCCCGTCACCGTGAAAACCCGTCTGGGATGGGACGCAAACAGCAAAATCATCGTCGAACTGGCCGAACAGTTGCAGGACTGCGGTATCGCGGCTCTAACCATACATGGTCGTACCCGTGCGCAAATGTACACCGGCGAGGCAGATTGGACGCTGATAGGAGAAGTGAAAAACAATCCCCGTATGCATATCCCAATCATTGGCAACGGCGATGTGACCACTCCTCAACGCTGCAAGGAGTGCTTCGACCGTTATGGTGTGGATGCTGTGATGATTGGGCGTGCCAGCTTCGGACGCCCGTGGATATTTAAAGAAGTGAAACATTACCTGGAAACGGGGGAAGAGCTACCGCCGTTGAGTTTTGAATGGTGCATGGACGTGCTCCGCCAGGAAGTGACCGACAGCGTGAACCTGCTCGACGAACGCCGAGGTATCCTGCACGTACGCCGCCACTTGGCAGCCAGCCCTCTGTTCAAGGGAATCCCCAACTTCCGCAATACGCGCATTGCGATGCTGCGGGCAGAGACAAAGGAAGAGCTGTTTCGGATATTCGACGAGATATGTGCCGGACAATTACCTATTCATCCCTAAGCCCACTATCGTTGAGACAGGAATCGCGAACAACAGCCACACTGTCTCTGCTATCATGTACAACCGGCGGATCTATCCGCCATTCATATACATTGCCGGGAGAAACGGCGTCCGCATCTCCACCCGCTGCCTGATGATACCAATAGGCAGCGGTTCCGCTTGCCAGGCAAGTAAGTGAAGCGGCTATAATCCAGCCGCGAAACGACGGTACGCGTTGTTGTTTCTTTCCGATGGCGCGTATCATGCAACGGGTATGCGCCAGGTCTTCGCAACACACGCGGCAATGCATCAGATGGTACTGAAACTCCGTCTCCTCTTCCCTGCTCATCCGGTTCTGCACATACAGCCAGATATCGGAATGCTTGTATCGACACTTCTTTTCCATGCTTCTACTCCTCTCCGGCAACCAAAGGAACTGCCCCTTTCCGTTTATAATCCACAATCAGATTTGCCATTCTCTTTTTCAAATATTCCTTGCCACGGCTGACCAGTTTACGCAGATTAGCCAACTGTTTGCTGTCAGCCTTTCCATAGAGTATCAACGCTATCTCCTCATACCTCTTGTTCTCCACATAAAGCATGGTGATTGCCTGCACCGTTTCCTGCATTCCCTCCACCAATGAGTGATACACCTCGCCGTCGCCGTAGTTCAGCACATCTGCCAGCGCACAGCACAGTTCGTATTCGTTCTTCTCGTCCGTCTCCAGCAAGTAATCGAAATGTCCGCTCATGCTACGGTCCATCACTATCATATCCTCGTACTGCCCGTTCTGCCAGCACATATGGTCTTCTTCCGCCAGCGTCTCTTCTTGCTTTTTCTCTTCGGCACGAAGCCATTCGCGAAACTTATTCCGCCCTGTCATGTGCAGCGAGTGGAGCAGATGACTTGCCGATGCAATCGGCGCCAGCCTTCCTTTGTCCAACTGCTCCTGCACAGAAAGTATGGTTTCCATACAGACTTCTTTCACCGTTTCTTCGTCGTCCGCCCGTTTTTTCTCCACTACCAAAAAACGTACAAAGCGATGCAACACTCTCCATATCTCCTCCCAAAATTCGCTGTCCCTCACGCAAAGACGCTTGTATAGCAACAGATAGTCCAAAGGAAACATCGCACGAATACGACAGATACACGCCTCTTCCAGCCGGCAAGGCGAAGCGTACATCCTCCCATTGCGGCAGAGCTCCGGATATAGTTCGGCAAACAATCCCGATGAAAGTTTAAAAGCCACTGTCCGCCCCTCTTCCAGTTTCAGTTCATCGTCTACCGTGGCTTCCGTCTGTTTTCTTCGTATATGAGACAAAGCGTTCATCATCAAACGTTTCACCATTCCCGCCATTTTCCCTTTTTCCGCCTGCCGACAGAAAAAAGCGGAAAATCCTTGCTGCGAATACCATTCGTCGAGCAACCTCCGCTTCCGGTCGGCAAACTCTTCCGGCGAACAGACAGCAGGCAGAAATTCATCGTGCGCAACCAGCAACTCCTCGATAGCAGCGTGCCGGTTGGCTATGAAACCGCTTTTTTCGAGTTCGTAGCGTTCGCATTCCTTCGTTATGATTTCTTCTATCAGCAGTTCGCCTGTCATAACTTGATTACTTTGAAGCGGCTATTCCTGTATGCGGGCATTGCTTGTCCGGCCGATGAGTTGATGTAAGTAGGGTCGCACACGATGTATTTCTTATCTTTCAGCACGATGTAAGTGCCGTCTGTGGCTTCCGCATCCGCTTTATCCAGGCAGACGGCGGTAGCTATGTGCCCGGGGTAATCGAGCAACACGACCTCTTGCTTGAAAAGCCTGCCTGCAAGATAAGCAAAGAGTATTGACCGGTCTTCGCAATCGCAGGCAGGGTAGTAAAAAATCTCTTCGATGAAGAAGGGTTTCTCGTAGCCGAACTGCTCGTCATCCGTCTGATAATTAAACCCGTTCTGCACCCACGAAAGCAACAGGTTGAGCGCTTCCATGCGCGGCTTTCCCTGCAACTGGGCAGAAAGCGAACCGAGCACCTGCTTTGCCAATCGGCTTTCGAGCACGGCGCGGGCGTGTACGGTGAGTTCGCACGACAGGTATTCGCGATAGAACCGTATCTTGTTGGCGTTTACCTCTCCTTTCACTTCCAGCTTGCCATCTTTTATGCAAAACGGTTTAGGTTGTACCGGCAACCGCAAGTCTTTATCCATCGCCAGCGAAAAGTAAGGACGCTGCACCAGTTTGTCCGGCAGTCGGTAGGTGGATATACCAGCCTTTTGTTTGAGTTTCTTTTTCGAAATGATGTAATATGATTTCCCGTCGAGCGCCAGATAGGGACGGTTGTACACCTTTTCCCGAATGGGGAGCAGCAGCACCAAAGTCTGCTCCGTCCTTGCCAAACGTGCGTCGTAGCCGGACTGTACCAAGAAGAAATGCTGAAACACCGTCCGGCAGTCTTCGCTATGCAGGGTAGAGAGCCGGGCCGCCACCTTTTCCGTCAGCAAGAAATAAGCCCAGTCGTTCATCTGCATTTCTTCTTTATAGCGCAGCATATCCGCCAACAGCATGGAGAAACGGCTGTCGGCCAGGTCTTTCCACAAGCTACCGATAGATTTCTCCGCAATGCCCGACAAGAAAAACTGTTTGTGCTGATAGCGCAGTTGCAGCCGGGCACCGAAATATTCACATAGCAGCGAGTCGCCTTTCTGCCCCAACGAGTTTCTGATGAGGTTCCTCTCTTCCGTCTTGTCTCTCTCCGGCAGTTTTCGGACAGGTTTTTCCACTCTTTCGTCGGGCACGTCGATTTGCTTCCGGATGCTCTTCTGCTCTTGCGAAATACCGGGGACCGGCGGCTTCGGAACCTCGTCGGGGGTTCTTGCTGCCGACAAGCGGAATTCTTCCCATGCGTTGCTCAGGAAGCGCACGTATTCTGCATTGATTTCCTTGCGGAAGTCATCAAATTCGTTTTGCAATTCGCGGCGGAAAGCAGCAAACTCCTCAGCTTCGGACAAGTTGCCGCTCTGTGCCAACAACTGAGACACAGAGCAGCATAGCAAACATAGGGTAAGTAATATTCGGCGACGCATTCTTTGTTTATTCTAAGTTATTTTGATGATTTGCAGATGTTATCACCATCTCAAATCCTTAAAAATCATTGTTTTATTCATCACTGGAGATTCATAAACTCCACCAGCAAGAACAAATTCAAAACGAGTAATTGAACCTACCGTCGAAGATACATTTTTAATCATAATTTTCCCACTGATAGGTATATTAGAAGGAAATTCCTGAGTATTTACTCCTTCAGACACCAATTGTTTACCTGCTAACCAATATACATTATCTGTATGCTTATTTCCTTGATCATCATATCCTCCAGAGCTGAATGGAGCTAAATATAATTTTATATCATCTTCTCCCATATTCGTTATCCTAAACTGAAACTCAACCACATTACCGACCTTAGTGCACGACAGAAATTCCGTTTTCAATTTTGTATCAAAAGAAATAATCTCCCCACAACTTCCGCCGGCAGGCGTATCATTCTCACCATCATCTCCTTCTCCGTTTTTCGATACCAATATTTCTACGGGGAATGATTCTCCGTCTGCTTCTACAATCAGTGTAGCGGTTTCATCTTTCGTCACCCGGTCGCGGTTCACATTTACCGAAACCACGCTTTCCTTGCTCGCAGCAGTAGAGCCATTGGAAGGAGTGACGCTCAGCCAACTCACAGGAAAAGCCTGAGACACCTGCCACGATACGGAAGTGCCCGACGTACTGATGTTGCGAATGGAAAACGTCTTGTTAGTGGCACGGCCTCCGAAGTTCAACGAGTTTACGCTCAGCGAGATGCTGGGAACGCCGCGTTTGAGCATCATGTCGCCTGAAGCCTTTTCGCCCGGAACAACAGAGATGCGTTTCGTATTCGTCTTATATCCCGATTTGCTGATTTGGATGGTGTATTGTCCCGGTTCCAATTCCTGAAACTCATATCCCCCGTCGCCTCCTGTGTTGATGGTCTTTCCGTAAGGGGTAAGCGACACGTGAGCGTCGACGATAGGTTCGCCGGTATCGGCGTCGTTCACTATCCCATAGATAGTGCCCATTGTTTCCACCTCGTCTTTGGTGCAACTATACAATACTCCGCAAATAATCATCAGTGCGGATGCTCCGCAAAAAAATTTAATCAACGATTTCATTTTGTTCATGTGTAATGTTATTTATTCTTTGATGGTTTATTGAAAACGAAAAGCTAACGTCACGCCATTGCAACTGCCTACCGACGGGTAAAGCGCCATATGTACGGGACTACCTTTTTGCCTGATGCTCCGCTTGCGTCCGTTTGCCACCAGTGCGTCTACCAGGTTATATACATACAGTGCTGCCGCTCCGCCGATGCAGGCGTTGCGTATGTTCTCCCAGTTGTCGGCTTTCGTGTTGTAGGTAGCCAGGTGTTTGGGTTGCTCGCGCATCTTCTTCACATAAGAGCTGCGTTGGTTTTCGGCCACCAATATGCCTGCCGCCAATGCTATTTCACCTCCCAGGATGGAAGCCCCTTTGGCGGTATTGCCTTTGTACAACTGTCCCCAACCGGGTACTATCAGCGAACGGGCAGCTCCGCGCACGCCGTATTTGCGGCTGAAAGAGAGACGGTCGAACGCCACATTGGGTGTGTCTGCCACCCCGTATAGGGTATAGCAACGATAGATGCGCTCGCCGTTGGGATAGAGCAGGTATTCCCAGTATTCATCGTATTTGTGAGAGGTGACAATCACCTGTTGCCCTTCGATGTTGTAAGCAAACCGGTAGTTTTCACTTTCGTTCATGGCTCCGTTCTGCTGTTCAAGTTTGATATCCGCCACGGTCTGCTCCTCTATCCGGTGCGTCCTTTTGATATAAGTGGAGAGATTGAGCAGACAACTGTGCCGCGCCTCCTCCAAGTTGCGGTGTTCACCCTCGGTCACCTGATAGTGGAAGGTGCTATTGCCAGGCTTGGGCAGGCGGTTGGCAAGCCACGCCGGGCGCATTTTCTCTGAGCGTTGCAGCACCTTTTGGGCACAAACGCGAAAGGGAGCCAAAGCTCCCAACGCTATCCATAGTAATAATAACGCATAGCGCATTTTCTTGCGGTAAAGGTATGATTTCATCATGATTATTCAAATTCGTCGTCAATGAATTTTTTAACTGATTCTGCATATTCGCCACGGAGCTTGGATTCTTCCAACGCGTCTTGGATGGCCTGCTTGCGTCTGTTATGCACCTTTTCTTTGTCTACCAGGAAGTGAATCTCATAAGAGTTCACTCCGTTGGCCTCCTTGCGAATCAGCGCGATGCTCTCTTCCAAGTCGCCCTTCACGGAAGCCTGGAATTTGCCGATGCAGGCCTGGTGGAAACGGTTGAACTCGTCGGGCGTCTGTGCTGCTTCGTCGTGTCCCATGTCGCGCAGGGTTTTTCCGCGCAGGTCTTGCCCCATGTTGACGGCAAATTCCATGCTTGCAGCGTTGAGGGCGGCTGCCCTGCACACGGTGATGGAGCGGCATCCCGTAGAGGTTCCGGTTATTTCGCGCAGGCCGGGATTTGCGGCGAGTTTGGCGTAATGTTCGGTGAGTTTTCCACGCAACGTACGCGCGCTGCCGTGAATCTGCCATCCGCCATTGCTATATTCCTTCAGTTTTTCGTTGATTTCATCTTCGTCCGAATAGCCCGAAGATGCTTTTGCCTGTGCAGGAGGAGTTTGCGCTACAGGAGGATTCTGATAGCCCTGCGCAGGATACCCCTGTCCGGGCATGGGATACGGATAGGGCATCGGATAGCCTTGCGCCTGCTTCGAACTGCCGCAAGCGGCCAGTAGCGCAATGGCGAAGAGTGCCATCGCTGCAAAAAGAAATGATTGTTTGGTCTTCATAACATTTTGTTAATTAATTGGTTAAAAAATAAAGTGGTATAAAACAGGTTATCTCCACCGTATTCCTAATCAAAATCTACCAGATTTCACTACAAAGGGAAAAGCCAATTTTTTATACCACTTTTACTTTGAATGTCTCTTTCCCTCTCTCCCGGTAAATCGACTCATTTACATTACACTATTGAACAAAATATCCAAAATGTGACAGCAGCCAACGACTTTTTTTGCAGATTCTTTCCAAAAACAAAACAAGAAAGGCGTGCAACTGCTTTCCCTTATCAGATAGTGAGGCTCTGGTAAACCCGAATACGAATAAGTAGAAAGACAGTCCACGCCTTGTATGGAGCCAACAAGGGTGTAAACGTGTATCATACTTATTATTCCCGTATTCAGCAGAAAATTTACCAGACTTTCACTATCTGGAAATAATAATTATCACATTTATGCAATACTATATGTCAAGTCGGAAAAGGGCGGTTCATCACACTGAGCCCGATTCCGACGCTGCAAAGATACGAAAAACAATGTCCTCCGCCATTGTTTTTCAGCAATTAATTATCTATCTTTAAGAATTTTCCCTCTTTCCGCCGGGCTTACCGTACGCACTGCCCGCTCAGCGGAACATGGGCTGCGCAAACCATTTCTTAAACATCCACGTTGCCAGCACGTAGAAGGCAAACGCGGAGACAAAGCCCACGATGGAATCAATGAGGTAATGTGCCTGAATATAGACCGTAGCCCCGCAAAGAAGCAGGTAGAAAGGCATCAGGCAGGCAAACAACTTGCGGCTGACGCGCCACGACATTATCATCAGAATGGTGGAAATACCGACGTGGGAACTGGGAAACGCCGCCGTAGGACGCTCACCCACCTGCTGCGAACTTTCCACCAGGTTGTAAAAGAACCCGTGCTGATAGCCCGGACCGGGCAGCAACTCCTGATGGTGATTGAAATAATCGCCGATGGAAGGGAAAACGCCCTGTGCCACACAGTCGGCACCGATGGCGGGAAAATAAAACTGAGGGCCTGCCACGGGCACAAAGATGTATATCAGATAATAGATGAAGAAAGAGGTGACCAGCACGAAAGACATTTTTTCGAACCACTCGAAGCGACGGATGAAATAGAACAAGGCAACGATGAGCATCATCGGATAATAGAAGAAGTAGCCCATATTGAACGCCTCGCTGACCAGCAGTTGCGGAAACCTACGGCTGAACCAGATAGCGGGCTGCCCGCCGAAGAGGAACTGCTCGGCACCGGCAAAGAGATGGTCGAGGTTGGGGAAAAAACGGTTGAACTCGAACGTGTCGGGATACCAGTAGGATAGCAGGCTCATCTGAATGACAATACGCACGAACGCCGAAAACTTGCAGGGTGCAAGGCGGTAGAGATACATCAGCAAGAAAGTCATCACGGCAATCATGGCCCTATCGATCAGCATATGCCAGGGATGGTCCATCCGCTGGAACAGAAATAAAATCAGTATGGAAGTCAGCAGATTATAAATTAATGTAATCTTTTCTACCGCAAACAACCCCTTCCGGGTTTCCACGCGCTTAAACAAGTCTATAGCCATCCTTCGTTTTTATACCAGGCAATCGTCTCACGCACTCCCTTCTCCAAATCATATTCGGGCGCATATCCCAATTCGTCGATTGCAGGAGTGATGTCGCACTGCCAGTTGCGTTGTTTCATTATCTTATATTTGTCCGAATTCAAAGTGCTGCTCTTTCCGGAGCGGGTGGCAATGAATTCAGCGAACAAAGATATAACTTTTAGCACAATTAACGGACATTTCAGATGAAGAACCAACGGATTGCCTAATTCTTTTTGTATCAGACGCGAAAACGCACGGCTGCTGTAGACTCCGCCGTCGGTGAGAAAATAGGCCTTCCGGGCTATTTTCTTCTCTATGCCCAGGAATACGGCCTGCACGATGTCTTTCACATAGACAAAGGTGAGGTCCTGGCGCCGGAAGCCCACTGAGAAATCGACGTGTTTCCGAATGGACTTCGCCATCAGGAAATAGTCCGATTCGCGGGGGCCGTAGACTCCCGTAGGACGGTATATGACGTAGGGGAAGCCGGGAAGGCTGCGAATATACTGCTCCGCTTTGAGCTTACTGAAACCGTAGGCGGTATTGGGCTTGGGGGTGTCGCCGGGCTCAATCGGGGTGTAATCTTTTTCGCGCACGGGGCCGAATACGCTCAACGTACTGATGTAGACAAACTGTTTCGGAACCATGTCCAACCCGCTCAGTGTCTCGATGAAACATCTGGTCTGAAGATAATTGACCTCATCGAACGTCCTCTTGTCAGAGCATTTGGTGACGCCGGCGCAATGGACGATGTAATCAAACCTGTTACCAATATCCTTATGCCCGGAAAGGCGGGCACGCAGCGCGTCGGGGTTGGCAAAGTCCAGCTCGAGAAAATGAATCCTCGGGTCGTTCAGGTACCTCCTGCTACTCGTGGCACGGACTCCCGCCCATACTTCCAACCCCCGCCTGAGGGCTTCCTCTACAAGAAAACTCCCGATAAAACCGCTTGCGCCCGTAATTAAAATACTTTCCATATTTTCCAGATTCTACGTGAATAGTTGATAACGCCGCAAAGATACAATAAATATAAAACAGTGGAAACCCGAACCCGAAAATCAAAAATAAACAGAGACGCCAACAACAAACTAACCAAAAATTTGTTTACTTTGTATCCTATCAGATGATTGAACTACTAACAAACTCCATATATTATGGCGAAAAAGAAAGAAAAGAAAGAGAAAAAAGCCGGCAAGAGAATGAGTAAAAAAGAGCTGGCAGCGTTGTTAATAAACTTTTTCCATGCCAAACCCTGCGAAACTTTAAGCATGAAGTATATTTTCTCGGAACTGCGCCTTACTACGCATCCGCAGAAAATGCTCTGCGTCGATATACTGCACGACCTTTTAGATGACGACTATATCAGTGAAACAGAAAAAGGAAGGTTCCGCCTCAACAGCCGTGGCACCGAGATGACAGGCACGTTCCAACGGAAGAGCAACGGCAAGAACTCGTTTATCCCCGAAGGAGGGGGCGAGCCGATATTTGTGGCGGAACGCAATTCGGCCCATGCGATGAACAACGACAAGGTGAAGATTACCTTCTACGCCAAACGGAAAAACAGGGAAGCCGAAGGCGAGGTGATTGAAATTCTGGAACGCGCCAACGACACCTTTGTCGGAACGCTGGAGGTGGCAAAGTCGTACGCATTCTTAGTGACGGAAAACCGCACGCTTGCCAACGACATCTTCATCCCGAAAGATAAGCTGAAAGGGGGAAAGACCGGCGACAAGGCCATCGTGAAAATCACCGAATGGCCCGACAAGGCAAAGAATCCCCTCGGGCAAGTAATCGACATATTGGGCAAGGCGGGCGAAAACACCACGGAGATGCACGCCATTCTTGCGGAGTTCGGCCTGCCCTACGTATATCCGACATCGGTAGAAAAGGCTGCCGACAAGATTCCCGCCGAGATTTCTGCCGAAGAGATTGCCCGCCGCGAGGATTTCCGCAAGGTTACGACGTTCACCATCGACCCTAAAGACGCCAAAGACTTTGACGACGCACTTTCCATACGCCGGCTCAAAGAGGGGCTGTGGGAGGTAGGCGTGCACATCGCCGACGTGACACACTACGTAAAAGAGGGAGGAATCATAGACAAGGAGGCCGAAAAACGGGCGACTTCCGTCTACCTCGTAGACCGCACCATACCGATGCTGCCCGAACGCCTGTGCAACTTCATCTGCTCGCTCCGCCCGAACGAGGAGAAACTCGCTTTCTCGGTCATCTTCGACATCACCGAAAAGGGGGAGGTGAAAGACTCGCGCATCGTGCACACGGTCATCAACTCCGACCGCCGCTTCACTTACGAAGAGGCGCAGCAGATTATCGAGACCAAAGAGGGCGACTTCAAAGAAGAGGTGCTCACGCTGGACACGCTTGCGAAAGCACTCCGCGAAAAACGGTTCGCAGCAGGAGCCATCAACTTCGACCGTTATGAGGTGAAATTTGAAATCGACGAGAAAGGAAAACCCGTCAGCGTCTACTTCAAAGAGTCGAAAGACGCCAACAAACTTGTGGAGGAATTCATGTTGCTCGCCAACAGGACGGTGGCGGAAAAGATAGGACGCGTGCCGAAAAACAAGAAGGCCAAAGTGCTTCCCTACCGCATCCACGACCTGCCCGACCCGGAAAAACTGGAAAACCTGTCACACTTCATCGCCCGCTTCGGCTACAAGGTGCGCACAAGCGGCACGAAGACGGATATCTCCAAGTCCATCAACCACCTGCTTGACGACATCCACGGAAAGAAAGAGGAGAACCTGATAGAAACCGTATCGATACGCGCCATGCAGAAGGCACGCTACTCTACGCACAACATCGGCCACTACGGCCTTGCCTTCGACTACTACACGCACTTCACCTCGCCCATCCGCCGATTCCCGGACATGATGGTGCACCGCCTGGTGACGAAATACATGGACGGCGGGCGCAGCGTATCCGAAACCAAATACGAAGCGTTGTGCGACCATAGCTCGAACATGGAGCAAATTGCGGCAAACGCCGAACGTGCTTCCATCAAGTACAAGCAGGTGGAATTTATGAGCGAACGGCTGGGGCAGATTTACGACGGCGTCATCTCCGGCGTGACCGAATGGGGGCTCTACGTCGAGCTGAACGAGAACAAGTGTGAAGGCCTCGTTCCCGTCCGCGACCTGGACGACGACTATTACGAATTCGACGAGAAGAACTACTGCCTGCGCGGACGCCACAAGAACAAGACCTACAGTTTGGGAGACGCCATCACCGTCCGCGTGGCACGCGCCAACCTGGAAAAGAAACAGTTGGACTTCGAATTAATCGAAAAATAAGTTCACCGCAGAGGATAGCATTATGAAAACCTTGATTATCGAAGACAAGCAGCGAATCGAATCCGTCATCCAAGCCTGTGAAGTCTGCTTTGCAGGCTTCACCGACTTGGAGGGCAATCCCTACGTCATTCCCATGAACTTCGGTTATGAAAACGGAGTCGTCTATCTGCACTCCGGCCCCGAAGGTGGTAAAATAAAGATGCTGGAACGCAACAACCGCATCTGCATCACGTTCAGCCACGGGCATAAGCTCGTCTACCAGCACGCGAAAGTGGGCTGTAGCTACAGTATGCGTTCCGCAAGCGCGATGTGCCGTGGGAAAGTGGAATTTATCGAAGACGGGGACGAAAAGCGTAAGGCGCTGGACATCATCATGCGCCATTACACAGAGAATGAAGTCGCTTATTCCGACCCCGCCATACGCAACGTCAGGGTATGGAAAGTAGCGGTGGAGCAGATGACAGGAAAGGTATTCGGTCTGCGGGCCAACGAGAAGATAAGTCTGCCGTAACCGTGCGGAAAAAACCACGCCGCAAAGGAAAATACAAAGCCTTAGTATCCGTATTTTTAGCCACTGCATAAACGAGTTGTCTGACATCCGGGTCTCAACGATACTGACACCCGGGTGTCAGCATATCTCACACCCGGGTGTTAGAGGCGCTGAGACCCGGGTGTCAGGCAACTCGTTATTACCAACCGTTTTTTCTTTGTTACTATGGTAAATAAAATTCAAAGGCTACAATTCTTTGCAGAAATCATCTGCTATAGGATTATTTTATGTAACTTTACCAAGTGTTTTTTCTTTAGAAAGGCAACTTATTCGCAGATATAAAAAGAATATGATATGACTGAGCAGGAATTACTTCAAATGCGCGACTTGGCTGAGGCCGGGCAAGTACAATTTAAAGAACGGGCAAATGACCGTTACGATATTGGCTGTGAGATGGTGGCGTTCAGCAACACTCGCGGTGGAAAGCTTATCATTGGTATCAATGACAAGTCGGGCACAATTAATGCTCTTTCATATAAGGAATTGCAGGAGACTACTAATTTACTGACAAGTATCGCATCGGAAAATGTGATTCCCAACATACTGATTGATGTGGACAATGTGCCAACGGCTGGAGGTGCGGTTGTTGTAGCCACAATTCCCGAAGGAAAGAATAAGCCCTATCATGACAACAAGGGGATTATATGGGTGAAGAATGGGGCAGATAAACGCAAGGTGTTTGACAATTCGGAGCTTGCTGAGATGATGAGCGAATGCGGTAATTTTGACCCAGATGAAGCCGGCATACCAGATGCTACTATTGAAGACCTGGATACGGATACCATTAAACTCTATCTGATGAACCGTTTCGTTCCTGTATTCAAAGGCAAGAATATAGACGAGTTGAATATGAAAGAGTATTCGCTTAACGAAATGGCTGATTTCATCATAAAGGGAACAACCATTGAAAAACTTCTCAGAAACCTGCGCTTCATCAAGACAGATGGCAAGCTGACTATTGCCGCCATGCTGCTGTTTGGCAAATACACTCAGCGTTGGCTACCTGTTATAACAGCCAAGTGTATCTGTTTTATGGGCAATTCTATAGGAGGTACACAATTTCGCGATAAAATGCACGATATGGAAATCGAGGGCAACTTACTTCATCAGTTCCGAACTATCATGAGCTTCTTTACCCGCAATTTACGCAAAGTACAAGTGAAAAAAGAATTCAATTCTATCGGAGAACTTGAGATTCCATACGAAAGCCTCACAGAATACGTAGTCAATGCACTTGTCCACCGCTCGCTGAATATCAAGGCGCCGATTCGTATTTTCATATTTGACAATCGTGTAGAGATTCATAGTCCGGGAGCCTTGCCAAATGGTTTAACGATTGAAGATATTAAGAATGGTACATCCATGCCACGCAATATGTTCTTGTTCACGAACGCCAATTACCTACTGCCCTATACCGGTGCCGGAAGCGGTGTACGTCGTGCGCTTGAATACGACCCAAATGCTATTTTCTTCAACGGTATCGAAGACAAAGAAATTACCCATGTTGCCAACGAGTTTGTAATCACTATCCCTCGAAATAAGAACCAAAATCAACCCGAAAGTAACTTAGTTACCAACGAAAGTAACCAAGCTAATGAAAATAGTAACCAAGCTCACAAAAACTTAGTTACTCACAAACTGACAAAAAAAGAAGAAGATATAAGAAACTTTTGTTCAGTACCAAGAACAGCACAGGAGATTATGGACAGACTCGGAATTTCTAATCAGTCTAAAAATCGACAGAAGTATATTACATCCTTAATAGAAATTGGAGTTCTTGAACGTACCATTCCCGAAAAGCCCAGCGACCCCAATCAAAAATACCGTCGCAAAAAATAATTCAAAATAGGGAACTATCTGACCCGTCGGCAATTTGCAGAATAATATGATAGCCTGTATTGTCTCTTCCGTCAAAACGCCTTATTAACAGGCGTTACGAGAACTTTTTACCTTTTTCATAAACCTTTTCCTGAGATTTTGCGTAACTTTGGTCACAATGAAAATCAATTATACTTAAAAATATGTGTAGATTTACATGGATTATCTCATTTTTAATCATTGCTTTGGCTGGATGCCAGAAGAAGGTGGTAACAAATACCGGGTCAGGAAATTCTCAAGATAAATGTAGCTTGGAATACGTCGGACAGAAAACGTTTGTATTGGACGAACGGACATCCGTAATGGTGGAGTACTTGCAATATATAAACGACAGTGCCAACAATATTCTTTCGTTTATCAATTATCCGACCAATACGGTCTATATGTACGATTATGATAACGGACTTTTGCTTGATACGATTCGATACGACAAGGAAGGCAACAACGGTGTGGGTGAAGTACAAGGCTATTGTTTTCTGAACCGTGATTCAATATTTGTCTATCAGTACGGAAACCCGGTGGTACATTTGACAAATGGTCAAGGTGAAATCTTGTGGAGCAAGGCCCTGTTCGAAAACTTTGAAAGAAAAGAAAGAGTGATGTACCCGGAGCCTTATCTGATGACCAATAACCCCATGAAGTATGCAGATGGCAAATTGATTCTGAACGGATTTATATCAGGAGAAACAAGCCATGAGACCAAAGAGAACCGTCCGGTTACGATGCTATACAAGATAGATGATGCGAGTTTGAAATTCTTAAATCCATATCCGATGCAGTATGTGGAATACAACTGGGGAGGTGGATTTACACACAGATTGCCCTACACCGATTTAGATAACAAGGGAAATCTTCTCATCAGCTTTCCGGCCGACCATAACTTATGGCGTTGCAACGTGATAAACCATCAGACGGACTCATTGTATGCAGGCAGTGAAATGATTGAATATACAGAACCGTATGCGGCATCGAAAGAAGAAGTTGCCATTATAGACGAATATCGTGTTTTTGAGTGGTACATGACTACTCCTTCTTACGAAGGCATATTTTATGATAAATACAGAGATTTATATTATAGGATAGCCCGGCTTCCGGACACCAATTATAAACTTGGAAATAGAGGAAATAACAAGCCGGTTATTATCATCGTATTAGACAGCCGACTGCATTATTTAGGTGAAGAAATTCTTCCTCCGGCAAAAGAAGGGAACTATCGTATCAACAACTGTTTTGTTTCAAAGGACGGACTTAACATACAGGTTCTGACCGACGATGAAGACAAATTAATATTCGAACAATATAAAGTGGTTGTCAATTAAGAAAGAAGGGGAAAGAGCAGAAAGTACGCCGGGTTTCCTCCAGTTAGTCCAAAAATTCGTATCTTTGCGGGGAAAAATGAGCAACTTGGTAACAAAAGTAATAATAGATTAATATGGCATTGCAATGTGGTATTGTTGGACTACCGAACGTGGGTAAGTCGACACTTTTCAACTGTCTGTCGAACGCGAAAGCACAGGCGGCTAATTTCCCTTTCTGTACAATAGAACCGAATGTAGGTGTAATCACCGTCCCCGACGAACGGCTGAACGCGTTGGCAGAACTGGTACACCCCCAACGGATTGTTCCTACCACCGTGGAAATCGTAGACATCGCCGGACTGGTGAAAGGCGCAAGCAAAGGTGAGGGATTGGGCAACAAGTTCCTTGCCAACATCCGTGAGACGGACGCAATTATCCACGTGCTCCGTTGTTTCGACGACGAGAACGTGACACACGTGGACGGAAGCGTAAACCCCGTGCGCGACAAGGAAATCATCGACTACGAACTCCAGTTGAAAGACCTCGAGACCATCGAAAGCCGCATCCAGAAGGTGCAGAAACAGGCACAGACCGGAGGCGACAAAGTGGCAAAACAGACTTACGACGTGCTGGTGCAGTACAAAGAAGCTCTGGAACAAGGCAAATCGGCACGTACCGTCACTTTTGAAACCAAAGACGAGCAGAAGATTGCACGCGAATTGTTCCTGCTCACCAGCAAACCGGTGATGTACGTCTGCAACGTAGACGAAACAAGCGCAGTGAACGGCAACAAATACGTAGACATGGTGCGCGAGGCCGTAAAGGACGAGAATGCGGAAATACTGATTGTAGCCGCCAGAACGGAAGCCGACATCGCCGAACTGGAGACCTACGAAGACCGTCAGATGTTCCTTGCCGAAGTGGGTCTGGAGGAATCGGGCGTGGCGCGTCTTATCAAATCGGCCTACAAGTTGTTGAACCTTGAAACCTATTTCACAGCCGGCGTGCAGGAAGTACGTGCCTGGACTTACGAGAAGGGATGGAAAGCCCCGCAATGCGCAGGCGTCATCCATACCGACTTCGAGAAGGGATTCATCCGTGCGGAAGTCATCAAATACGAAGATTACCTCCAGTACGGCTCGGAAGCAGCCGTGAAGGAAGCCGGAAAACTGGGTGTGGAAGGCAAGGAGTATGTCGTGCAGGACGGCGACATCATGCATTTCCGTTTCAACGTGTGACGGCACCGACTGATTAACCACCAAATGCGCTGACAATCATGAAATATCTCATAGCAGGAACCGGAGGAGTAGGCGGCAGCATCGCAGGATTCTTGTCGCTGGCAGGCAAAGACGTCATCTGCATTGCCCGTGGAGCACACTTGCAGTCCATTCAAACGAACGGTCTGAAACTGAAGTCGGATTTGAAAGGCGAACATACGCTCCCCATTCCCGCCACCACCGCCGAAGCGTTCGACGGAAAGGCTGATGTGATATTCGTATGCGTGAAAGGGTATTCGGTCGGGTCCATCGTAGAGCTGATAAAGAAGGCGGCCCACGAGGGGACGGTTGTCGTCCCCATTCTGAACGTGTACGGCACAGGACCGCGCATCCAGAAGTTGGTTCCGGAAGTGACGGTCCTCGACGGATGCATCTATATCGTAGGCTTCGTGTCAGGCACGGGAGAAATCACCCAAATGGGAAAGATATTCAGGCTGGTTTACGGCGCCCACCGGGGCACTACCGTGAAGCCCGGAGTGTTGGAAGCCATCCGGCAGGACTTGGAAGAGGCGGGCATAAAGGCCGACCTCTCGCCAGACATCAACCGGGATACGTTTATCAAATGGTCGTTCATCTCAGCAATGGCCGTGACGGGGGCTTACTACGACGTTCCGATGGGTGAGGTGCAGAAACCGGGAAAGGTGAGGGACACCTTTATCGGACTCTCGGCCGAAAGCGCCGCTTTGGGAAGAAAGCTGGGCATCGAACTTCCGGAAGACCTCGTCAGTTACAACCTGAAAGTGATTGACAAACTCGCCCCCGAAAGTACCGCTTCCATGCAGAAAGACCTGGCGCGCGGACACGACTCGGAGATACAGGGACTGCTCTTCGACATGATTGCAGCCGCCGAGGAGCAGGGCGTAGAGATACCGACTTACCGCACGGTCGCGGAGAAGTTCAAAGAAATTTAATCATCAACATTAATTCAAATATAAAATGAATACCCTGTTATTATCCATCCACTGGAATCCGGACCCCGAACTGTTCAACCTGTTCGGTATCTCCATCCGTTATTACGGATTGCTATGGGCAGTAGGAATATTCTTTGCTTATATGATTGTTCACTACCAGTATCGGGATAAAAAGATAGAGGAGAGCAAGTTCGATCCTCTTTTCTTCTACTGTTTCTTTGGTATTCTGATTGGCGCCCGCTTAGGCCACTGCCTCTTCTACGCCCCGGGATACTACCTGTCGCACTTCTGGGAGATGATTCTTCCCATCAAGTTCATGCCGGACGGAAACTGGAAGTTCACCGGATACGAAGGACTTGCCAGCCACGGCGGTACATTGGGACTGATAGTGGCTCTCTGGCTCTACTGCCGCAAGACGAAGCTGCACTATATGGATGTGCTGGATATGATTGCCGTAGCCACGCCTATCACCGCCTGCTTCATCCGCCTTGCCAACCTGATGAACTCCGAAATCATCGGCAAACCGTCTGATGTGCCCTGGGCTTTCGTTTTCGAACGTGTAAAAGAATACGGGGCAAACGGGGAAATACTTCCGGCAATCCCGCGCCACCCCGGACAACTCTACGAAGCCATCGCTTATCTTGTCTTGTTCTTCATCATGATTTACTTATATAAGAAGTACAGCCGGAAACTGCACCGAGGCTTCTTTTTCGGGCTTTGCCTGACTTATATCTTCACCTTCCGCTTCTTCATCGAGTTCCTGAAAGAGAACCAGGAGGCCTTCGAAGACCAAATGATGTTCAATATGGGGCAATGGCTAAGCGTTCCGTTTATAATAATAGGGGTTTACTTTATGTTCTTCTATAACCGGAAAAAGAAAATAGCTTAAAACAAAAAAAGAGGGATTAGCAATGTTCGAATCGCTAATCCCTCTTTTTTGTCTCATTGCTACGCTCCCGGCAGCATTTACCTTCCTCTGACTATCTTCTTTATATCGTTCAGCTTATTCAGTGCTTCAATCGGAGTGAGATTATTCACATCAAGATTCAGTATCTCATCACGAATCTGACAAAGCACCGGGTCGTCCAACTGGAAGAAACTCAACTGCATACCGCCGCCACGGTTTCCGCCCATTTCGGTCAACGGTTTGCCGGTTATTCCCTGCTGCCGATTATCCGACTCAAGTTGCTTCAATATTTCATTGGCACGCTTCACAATGCTTTTCGGCATACCTGCCATCTTTGCCACGTGGATACCGAAGGAGTGTTCGCTCCCGCCCCGTTCCAGCTTGCGCAGGAAGATGACCTTGTTGTCCACCTCTTTCACCGATACGTTGTAATTCTTGATGCGGTCGAAGGATTTCTCCATCTCATTCAACTCGTGGTAGTGCGTGGCAAACAACGTGCGGGCTTTCGCTTTCGGATGCTCATGGATATACTCCACAATCGCCCAGGCAATAGAGATACCGTCGTACGTAGACGTACCGCGTCCCAATTCATCAAACAATACCAGGCTTCGCGAAGAAACATTGTTCAGAATATCCGCCGCCTCATTCATCTCCACCATAAAAGTAGATTCGCCCACGGAGATGTTGTCACTCGCCCCCACACGGGTAAATATCTTGTCCACCAGTCCGATATGCGCACGCTCGGCCGGAACGAACGAGCCGATTTGTGCCAGCAACGTAATCAGCGCCGTCTGACGCAGAAGCGCCGACTTACCCGCCATGTTGGGACCGGTTATAATGATAATCTGCTGCGTATTGCTGTCCAGCATCACATCGTTGGCAATATACTTCTCGCCGATAGGAAGCTGCTTCTCAATGACCGGATGGCGTCCCTGGCGGATATCCAGCACATCATTATCTTCGATAACCGGACGGATGTAATGATTCTCGCAAGCCACATTGGCAAACGACAACAGACAGTCCAGGCGGGCAATCTGATTGGCGTTGATTTGTATCTGAGGAATAAACTCCGTCAAGGCTTGTACCAAATCCGTATATAGCTGTGTTTCGAGAACCAGAATCTTATCTTCCGCTCCTAAAATCTTCTCCTCATACTCCTTCAACTCCTGCGTGATATAACGCTCCGCATTGACCAACGTCTGTTTCCGAATCCATTCGGCCGGAACTTTATCCTTATGCACATTGCGCACCTCGATATAGTAGCCGAACACATTGTTGAAAGCCACTTTCAGGCTCGGAATACCCGTCTCTTCAATCTCCCGTTGCTGTATCTGGAGCAGATAGTCCTTGCCCGAATACGAAATGCGGCGCAGTTCGTCCAGTTCCTCGTTCACACCGTCCTGAATCACGCCACCCTTGTTGACAGCCAACGGAGGGTCGTTCTTTATCTCCTTCGCAATACGGTCGCGGATGGTGACGCAAAGGTTCAACTGCTCCCCTATCTGATTGAGACTTGCGTTGTCGGCCTGCAAGCACGCCAATTTGATAGGCTCGATAGCCTGCAAAGCCACCTTCAACTGTACCACCTCGCGAGGCGACACACGCCCGACCGCCACTTTGGAAATAATGCGTTCCAAATCGCCTATCAGATGCAACTGCTCTTCAATCAGTGCCTTGAAGTCGGGCTGACGGAAGAAATACTCCACCACATTCAGCCGTTCGTCAATCGGTTTCTTGTCTTTCAACGGAAAGACCATCCAGCGTTTCAGCAGGCGTGCCCCCATCGGACTGATGGTGCGGTCGATGACATTGAGCAGACTGCTTCCGCCGTCGTTCATATTGCCGATAAGTTCGAGGCTGCGCACCGTAAACTTGTCCAGGCGGACGTATTTGTCTTCCTCGATGCGAGCCAGCGAAGTGATATGCCCAATCTGCGTATGCTGGGTCATGGTGAGATATTGTAGGACAGCACCGGAAGCAATGATACCGTTCTTCAGATGCTCCACGCCGAAACCTTTCAGGTTCTTCGTCTCAAAATGTTTCAGCAGTTTCTCGCGGGCGGTACTCTCTGTAAACACCCAGTCGTCTAACTCGAAAGTAAAGAACTTGTTGCCGAAGTTGCCCTCAAACATCAGGCGCTTGCCGCGCTCGAAAAGAATCTCTTTCGGAGCGAAGTTATTGAGCAGTTTGTCCACATAGTCAAAGGGGCCTTCGGCGGTAAGAAACTCGCCGGTCGATATATCGAGAAAAGCAACCCCGCAGGCACTCTTTCCGAAATGGACGGCAGCCAGGAAGTTGTTCTCCTTGTAGTTTAGTACATTGTCATTGATGGAAACGCCCGGAGTCACCAATTCGGTAATCCCCCGCTTCACCAACTTCTTGGTCATTTTCGGGTCTTCCAACTGGTCGCAGATAGCGACGCGTTTTCCGGCGCGCACCAGTTTCGGCAGATAGGTATCAAGAGCGTGATGTGGGAATCCTGCCATCTCGATTGTCTTTCCCTTTCCGTTGGCACGTTTTGTCAGTGTGATTCCCAAAATTTCGGATGCGACGATGGCATCGGTAGAATATGTTTCATAAAAGTCGCCGCAACGAAACAGCATCACTGCATCCGGATGTTTTGCTTTCAACTCCAGAAACTGTTTCATCATCGGGGTGAGGACGATTTCTTCTTCGTTCACGGTTCTCTCTCCTTTTTATTGATAGTAAATAAATGCAATATTTTTGCAAAGATAGAGCTTTTCCGGCAGAGAATCAACGGTATGCCGGGTTTGAGTTTTCAAAATAAGTGTTGCATAGTTTTAAAAAGGACACGCATTTTTCTTAACAAAAAGGAGAAAAGTATTAAAACGTGTTATAAAACATACTGTTTTTCTTGGATAATTTGCTAATTTCACAAAAGTCCGTACCTTTGCAATGTGTTTTTCATAGTATTAGATTTAAGGTTAACAAAGGTTGGAGCAAGGCGTTGCTCCTTTTTTTTGCCCGCAAAAATGAAAAAGCGAAAAGAAGTTATGAGATGAATGGATATGCCGCTATGTGGGGAGGTGAGGTTGTATTAAATAAAAACGGTGAGGGAAAATATTTCTTTCCCTACACCCTATCTCCGTTCAAAGGCCATTTCACGCCATCACTTCTTCACAAAATCCGCCGGGCACACAACTGACTGTTCCACACCGTCTTTCAAGCGAATCCATGTTTTAAAGCTGTCGGGCGTATGCTCGTCCAGTTCAATCACACGGGCACCGTTGGACAAATGATTGTACACCGTATTTCCTCCCGTGTAGCGTCCATAAGCCAGCAAAATACCTTTCCAGAACACAGTATAATCATCATCGTGGTCGTGTCCTACGAATACCCCCTTCACATCGCCCATCTCTTTCATGGCAGTAAAGAAGCCTGAATTAAGCTGAGGAGCACACGCTCTTTCTTTGCGGATGCCATAAAGGACGGCTTCTTCGGAAGCTGCCGCCTGATTGTACTCCGGCAAAGCGATGTGGAAAAACGCATACGAAGGAACAGGAGCACCGCCATTCTTATCGGCAAACCGCTTACTGTTCTCTTTGTACCATTGTATCTGATTCATTTTGATATAATCGTATCCTCCCACCCCTTTAATCTGCGAGTAAGAGTGTGAATCGATACAATAAAGCACCGCCGCATCCTTTGCACCATCCGACGAACGGACTGGAAGAATAAAATTAGTTACTCCCGCAATGTCCGGAGTGGTTGCGGTCAGATTGCATGGTACCGACCGTATTATCTCGAACAATTCTTTGCGTGAAAGACCTTGTTCGTCATCGTGATTGCCAAACATCACAGCAAACGGCAGGTTTCTTTTCGATACCTGATTGAGAACGGTACGCATACTCTCTTCCGCCGGTTTGCCGTAAATCAAGTCGCCGGTGAAAAGCACCAAATCGGGTTTTTCCACATCCAACACCTGATTGATGCGTTCGATGGAGATAGCCGAACGCGCGTCATTATAGATATAATGTACGTCGGTAAACTGTACAATCTTAAACTTGCCGTCTTTATTGAATTTGAGAGTTGATGTTTGTGCGGCAACAAACTGCAATCCCATACATAGCACGAGGGCCAATAATACATTTAAACGTTTCATATCAGATATTATATAAGTTAGTAATTTATTCGATTTCAATAGTAAACCGGTCATACGCTTCGGTTCGCCATGCCTTATCCGCCGTATGGGGCGAAAGTGCAAAGATGGGAGAAAACGTTCTCACCAAAAGGATTCTTTATTATCCAACTCTGCACGCACAGGGTAAACTTGCGCACAGGCCATAACGACCTGTGCTGCAAAAAATACACTTAACAAGACTCTTCTCATAGCGTCATACATACCGAATTACTCTTGAAGAATCCACATCAAGGAGTTATGATTATCCTCTCCTCCATACTGTCTCATGATGGCTTCTTTCACATTCTCGCTGTTATAGTCAAGCTCAGACTGCGGATACATCCAGCGTTTGGGAAACTGTGTGCTCACTTCATTCTGATTGGTCTCCTCATTCATCGGCATCTCCGGATATCCTGTACGGCGGTGGTCATAATAAGCATCCCAGGGAAAATGGAGAAAGCCCGCCAAATAGCGCTGGGTAAGCACCATTTCCAAACCGTTGTCCCTACCTTCGGTGAGTTGGATTTCGGGACTATTGAGATATTCGGTAATATATGCATCCGTTATCGGATGCTGATGACAATATTCATCGGCCGTATTGTCGGCTATAAAACGCATACTTGCTTCGATACCTTTCTTATAATAAGTGTCGGCCGAACCGCTAATCCATCCTCTCAACGCAGCCTCCGCCAAAATGAAGTTCTGCTCGGCATAGCCTAATGTTATAAACGGCTCGCCCGCAGGATTTTCTTTGTAACGCAAGTTGATGTTACAGAACTCTTTTTTGCCGTAGATTGCCATGATATCACTATTGGGGGCGGAAGGGTCAACTCCTACATACGCTTCCCACGAATCTCCGGCGATACCTTCGTTTATTTTAGCCGCCGCCGGCTCTGCGTAATAGAACAAGCGGTTATCTTTAAACTTCTTCAGCACATCGATAAGGGTAACAGACAACATGGGGTACTGACTATAGTTGAAATCGTCCTTGTAGGTCGGATAGCGTTGTCCCTTCTTGGCAGAAAACACTACCTGGAAATTGTCGTCGTTCGACTCCATCAATGAAGCATTGGCTACAATATGCGCAAACCGTTGTTTTACATTCAAGTCCGGGTCCGACACTTTCAGCGACAGGTTTAACAGTACTTTCAACTGCAAAGCCGTTACAGTCTTTTTCCACCTTTCTATGCTGCCACCCATCATAGGGTCGCCGTCGAAATCTTTGGCTTTCGAGAAATAGTCGTACGATTCTTCCAGGCTCCGCAATATCTGCAACATCACTTCTTTCTGTGTGTCATATGTCGGCTTGATGCCGCCTTCTTCTCCTTTCAAAGCATCGCTGTAGGGTATATCGCCCACTTCCATAGTGAGGTAATACATTTTATAGGCTTCCACAAACTTTGCCAATCCGATATAAGCCTCCTGATTGTATCCTTCGGAAAGCTCTACCATCTTCTGCGCACTGATGAGTTTGTAATATACACCAAAATCGCTGCGGCCGAATTTGTTGTACTGATAAGAAGCCGCTCCTTCGCCCCAGGCCATGTATTTCATCATAAAACTGCTGTTGAAAAAAGACTTGGCAGTTGACGGAGTGGTAATGTTCAAAATCAGATTGGTAGCAATCATCTCCGGACTGACTTTGGTGGTAGCATCCGGATTCGTGTTCAATTCGTCAAAACTTGTGCATGAGCACACCGCAACAAGCATCATCCATGCAGAGACTAAATATATACTGAGTTTTTTCATAATTTCATGTTACATTAAAAGTTAAACTTCACATTAAATCCGATATTGCGAATGGAAGGTGAATTTAAGTCGTCACTGCCCACATCCGGGTCGGAGAACTGATACTCCTTAGTCCATATCAACAGGTTTTGCCCAACAAGGCTTATGGAAAGTCCGTTCAAGCCCAACTTCTGATACATTTTCTTGGGCATATTGTAAGTGAGCGAAAGGTCGCGCAATTTCATGAAAGTCTCCAGTTGGTAATTCTGGCGTACCGGACTGCCCGCATTCGGGTTGTACTTGCGCATATACGACTGATAAGACACTGCTTTGTCATTGGGGGCAAACACACGCGTATCCTTCACAATCTTTCCGTCGGCATCGCGTTCTACGGAACCCGACACGACTTTCACTCCCTGGCCGATATAATTAATCTTATTGTTCACCACTTCGTCATATCGCCACTGGTTGTCCGAATCGGGATGCGCTCCGGTATTCCACAACGATTGCACCATTTTATTGTAGGAAAGTCCGCCTACGCGTCCGTCGATAGTGAAGCTCAGGGTGAAGTCCTTATAACGAAGCGTATTGGTCAATCCCCATACCCAGTCGGGATATTCGTAACCTATCAGTGTGGGATAATCACTTTGTATCGGCAATCCGTCGGCGCCGTGAATGATGTTTCCCTGTGCATCGCGTTCCCAGTCCTTCACATCCAGCCAGTCCCAGCGTTTGCCCGCCGCTACGTATTCCTTTTGTGTAGAATAGAGTTTATCCACCTTATCGTAGAAATAACGGTCGCGCGCCCAGTTAAACATTGCATTCCAATGCCAGTCGTGTGTCTGTATGATATCTCCCGACACGGTCAGTTCCACACCTCTGCGCAACTGCTCTTCTTCGTAGTTTATCAACGTGCTGCCGAATCCGGAAGCCCCGCTGACGGTGGCACTGCGGGTCAAATTATAATTCAGCGTGTTGTAGTAGGCCAAATCTACGCACAGCCTGTTGTTGAAGAAATTGATATTCGTACCTATTTCCCACGAATCGGACGTTTTCGGCTTAATCAGCGAACCACGGATAGAAGTAGGATATGCAGCCGAACTCATACCGTTCCAGGCATCGCTCGACACACTATATACATTATTGATTTCATACACGGCAAGGTCTTTCTTCGTACGCGTCCACGAACCGCGAATCTTCCAGAACGAAAGCCACTCGGGCAACTCTGCCAATTCGCTCAACACTACACTGCCCGATACCGAAGGATAGAAATAAGAACGTGCGTCGGCAGCCAACGTAGACGACCAGTCGTTACGTCCGGTCACATCGACAAAGACTGCACTCTTCCATGATGCGGAGAAACGTCCCCACAGACTGTTCAACTGTTTGCTTTTATACGTACTGGAGGTGGAAGCCGGGTCGACGGATGCTTTCAAGGAGTAAAAACCGGGAACCGTGAGTCCGCCTTCGGTATTTCCCTGCACTTGGTCGTCATAATAGTAGTACATCGTTCCTCCCACATAAGCATCGAGCGTAAAGTCGCCGAACTTATGCGAAGCGTTGAGCATCAGGTCGTGGTTCATACTAAAGCCGCCGTTACGTTCCATTTCATAATAGCCGTTTTCGTCCCAGCCGGCGTGAGCGCTCTTCGGATTGCGCCACTCTTTTCTTTCGCTATAGGAGTCGATACCCGAACGCAAGGTTGCTTTGAGCCACGGAGCAAACTCATAATTCACATTGGCATATGCATTGGTGATGTCATAATTGCTCGAACGCGTTATTTCGTTGGCTATGAAGTAAGGGTTGTCATACCATTTCTCGTACATCCAGTTTTGCTGTTCGTCAGGCTTCACCCAGTAGTTTTTGAAATCGCGCACGTCGTAATCGGGCCCTGTCCACACAAGGAGGTTGTACAGATAACCGCCTTTGCCATATCCGGTGCCATAGTTCTGCGGATAAAAACGTTTGTTGTAAGTGAGTCCGCCATCGAAGGAGAACTTTTTCCACTTCATGTCTCCCGATACCGAATAACTTATCTTGTTCAGCTTCGTATTGGGATACTGGCCTTTATTGTAGACATGAGTGAGCGAGGTGCGTACACTTCCGTATTTGCCTTTTTGGCTGATGCTTACATTATTATTGGTAACAAAGCTGTTTTCAAGGAAATTTCTGAAGTTGTTTTTCCCTTTGGATACCAACGGGCTCTCTACCCATTCGTGCGTAATGGGGTCGTACTGTACGGCCGTGCGTCCGATGTCGAGTTTGTCTCCCCACACGAAGTCGTCGGAATTATATTTGCCCCCTATGCCCGAGCTATATCCCGATTGCACTTCGGGCAGCATCAGATAGCCGGCCTGAAACATGGTACTGCTATTCACACTTACGTGCAAGCCTTCTTCTTTTCCTTTTTTAGTGGTAATCATCACAACTCCCGCACCGCCGCGTGCACCATACAGCGCGGATGCGGTGGCACCTTTCAGCACGTCGATAGATTCAATGTCATCTGCAGCAATGTCTCTCAGGCCCACATTGCCGTAAGGCACTCCGTCGATGACAAGCAACGGGCTTTCACCACGCAGCAGTAATTTGGGAGCTGCGTTGAACTCCGTACTGTTTTCGATATTCAGTCCTGCCACTTTGCCCGTAAGGGAGGTGCCTACGTCTACCGTCTTCACGGTGTTGATGTTTTCTCCGCTCACTTTCTGAATGGCATATCCCAAAGCTTTTTCTTCGCGCTTGATACCCAAAGCGGTCACCACCACTTCGTCGAGTGCTTTGGTGTCTTCGGTCATTGTTACTTTAAACACCGACTTGCCGTTGACCGGCACTTCCTCCATTTTATATCCGATATAGGTAAATACCAATACTCCATTGGCGGGCACTTGCAGTCTGAAGTTTCCGTCGATATCCGAAATGGTGCCCTGTCCTTTGTCGCCTTTCAGCTTGATGTTGACGCCGATGACCGGAATACCGGCAGGATCGACCACCGTACCCGAAACGTTGACGGTGTTCTTCTTCGACTGCTGTTGCCTTTCTTGTGCAGCATCCGCAGGCGGCGTCTTGCGGAGGTGCAGGGAAATGTAGTTATTGGAGAAATTGTAAGAGATGTTGTTGGCCGACAGCACTCCGTTCAGCAGGTCTGCCACGCGGTGTGTGCCTTTCTTGACGTTGACACGGAGCTCGGCGTTGATTTCGGCGTCGCTATAGATGAAAAGATAATCGGTCTGTTTCTCTATCTCCGCCATCAGTTCTTTCAGCCTCGGTTGGTCGCGGTTGATACTGACTCTTGCATTTTGCGAACTTACCCGACCGGCATTGGCTTGAAATATAAGTAAGAATAACAGCAAGACTGTGCATTTCATAATTCGCAGGATTTGTTCTAATTCACGTTGTTTAAGTACATACGAAGTTAGCAATAAGTTTTTTTTCATACTTTTGCAATGTAATAAGGTTAATATTTTTTTTGTTTTTTTGAAGAGAAATTGTCAACGATATTGACTTTTTGAATCCGGTGTTTTTACTTCATAGGCTTTTCATTGTTTAATTAAAGATTTAACAAAGTGTGTTTTCAATAAATGATTATCTGATTTTCGTCAACGATGGTATATTTAAAAGGAGTGACTCCCTGCAAGGCTTTCAGTATACTTTCTACGGTATCGCTTTGCCTGAACTTGCCGGATATTTTCTTTGTCAAGTCTACCGATTGCCTGATGGTGAAGTGCACCTCATTCCATAGGGAGACCTGGTTGATTACTTTCCCAAAAGTTTCGGACTGGAAAGAGATGATGCCGTTTTTCAAATACTCTTCATTATCGAAGCACGACGGGTGCTTTACCAACTTATCGTCACACAACACAGCCTTTTCCTTAGGTTGAAGAAAGAGTTCATTCCGGGCGTTGTTCGAATCGTATATGTGTACTGCTCCTTCTACCAAATCTGTTTCAAATTCGGGACTCTCGGCATAAGCTGATACATGGAACTTTGTACCCAGCACTTGCACGCGATATTGTTTGGCCGCAACGACAAAGGGTTTGTCCGGATTCTTTGCTACATCAAAGAAAGTGGCTCCGTCCAGTTCTACGATACGGTTTTTGTCGTTGAACGAAGCGGAAAAGCGCAACTGGCTGCAAGGACTGAGCCATGCAACTGTCCCGTCGGGCAAATCCACCTTCACACGCTGTCCTTTCGGCGCGGTAACAACCGTAAATCTTCTTCCGGATTGTTCGGACATATAGTGTGCAGTCACAAAAAAAGTGGCAACTGCCAGCAGGCACACAACAGCAGCGTATTTCATCGAAAGCACCAACGTACGTTTCATCCTCTTCCTAAAAAGGAATTGCATAAAACGCTTCTTGCCCTCGCGGCTGAGTTCTCCGTCTCCGTCGCAAGACACCCATCCGGCAAGGGCAACTGCATTTTGCATTTGAAGAAATTCCTTCTTCAACGTTTCATCCTCCTCCATCGAAGTAAAAAGAAACTGTTTTTCTTCGACCGTGATGCGCTTAGCAAAATATTTATCAATTAATTCATTCATAATCTATGCTTTCTATGAATAAGACGAGGCAATCTGTGAAATCCACTAAAGGAAAAACCAACTTTTTTGAAGAAAAAGAATAATTGATTAGAAATCAACATGATAATCTGCCATTTTCACGCTCCAGATAACTCATTTGCAGCGTATATAGATGCTATTTTCACCGCATATATGTCCTGCGTGCAGGAGATAGAGAGCCAACGGCCAGCATCTATATGTCCTGCACGCAGCGCATATATGCGCTGTAACAGGCTGATTATTAGCGTACAAATACATCGTTTGGGAGATAGGGAAAGGGGAACTTCACACCATACATCCGAAAAAGGATATTTATATAATGAAAAGAAACAATGGAAAGTAATCCTTGAGTTCATCTTTCAGCTTGCGCAAGGCTATCACTATTTGATTTTCTACCGTATTAGGAGAGATGTTCAGTTTATCAGCAATCTCTTTATAACGCAAGTTCTGCAAGCGGCTCATAATAAATATCTCCCTACAGCGTTCGGGCAAGTTGTCAATAGCGCGGTGCAGCAGTTGTTCGATATCGGCGTCAGACAAATGGTCTTCGTCAAACTTCTCCAACGAATAAAGTTTCAGTTCCATTTCTTTATTCTCCACTTCGGAAAGCACACCTTTATGCGCTTCGCGGTTCATCTCCTTGCGCAGATAATCTATGCAACGGTTGCGTACCAGCGTAAAGAGATAAGCATTCGGGTTATGAAGCGAAGGGAGGAGATCGCGATGCTCCCAAAGATATACAAACAAATCCTGGACAATATGCTCAGCCTCTTCCTCCCGAATCAAATACGTCTGCGCGAAACGCAATAACTTGGGGAAATATACATCATATATGTTTGAAAAGGCATCGTGCTTCATGATAGCTTACTTTTACATCATATAGTTAATCGGTTAGCGAATTTAGTAAAAAAAACTGTAACTGTATGTAAGTCTTATAAAAAAAAGTCAAGCCCACACCGCTCATTTCCTTTCCGCCAACCAAACTCCCCCTACAATGCAGGCCGCTCCCGCCAACATCATCCACGTGATTTGTTCGTGAAGAACAATCACCGAAGCCACCATCGTCACCAACGGATTGAGGTAGATATAATTGGAAGCCCGCATCGTGCCCAACTGTTTCAGCACTACATTCCACATAACATAGCAAATCAAGGAAGCAAGAACAGCCAGAAACAAAAGGTTGGACAACACCGCCGGTTGCAGCAACACCGCAAAGGCCGGTTGCAACGGATGCAGCCAAAAAGCGGGAAGAATGGTCAATACTCCATAAAAGAATATCTTACGGGTGATGAACACTGTAGGATAACGCCCTCCCATCTGCCTGATAACCAAACTGTAAAACGCCCACGACAAAGCAGCCGCCAACGTGAGCAAATCGCCCGCAGGAGACAGCTTCAGCATCACACTGCCATTAAAGACTACCAATCCCACCCCCAGCAAGGCCAACAACGAACCGTAGATTAGTCCGCGTGTAGCCCTTTCGCCTTTATAAAAAAGCAACGAAAGAACCGTGGTCAGCAACGGAGCCGTACAGATGATAAAAGAGACGTTCGAGGCCTGCGTAATGCCCAACGCGGTATTCTCCGTAAAGAAATAGAGCGAACCGCCCAACACACCGCCGGCTACCAGCCAAAGTTCATCTCGCACGCTTCCGGCAAACAGACGCCGGGGAGAAATGACCCAAATACCTAAATAAGCAATCAGGAATCGATAAAAGAATATCTCCTGAGGAGTAAGTCCGTGAGCAATCAGCACTTTCGTAGCAATGAAAGTCAGTCCCCAGACAGTAACGGTCAATATGGCTGCCAGGTGATAGAATCTCTGTGTCAGTTTCATAACATATACCTATTAAAATGGTGCAAAGATAGAGAGAAGTTACGGAAGAATAAGCAATCCGCAGAACAGATTTACAGTTACCCGACAAGCTGCTACAACAAAGCCCAAACAGAAGTTCTTGTAAAATAAAGACACCGCATAACCTCCATTATACTGATAAAGAAGAAACCTCATTCGCCTCTTTCAAAAACCAAAAATGGGCAAGAAACTTCACAGTCTCCCGCCCATTCGTTATCCTTTTCTATGCATTTTGCAACCTAACCCTATTGAATATATGTAATCAAAATTCAAAAAGCCATCGTCTTTGCCCTTTTTATTTTCTCCAAATATACGAAATAAAAACAAGAAAGTCAAGAGTGAAAACGTGGTAATCTGAAAATAATCACGTAAATTTGTGCAGTAAATAAAACATAAAAATACAAATCACTATAAATAAAAACTTTATCACTATGGAGTACAATTTCAGGGAAATTGAAAAGAAGTGGCAGAAAAGGTGGGTGGATGATAAAACCTACCAAGTAACAGAAGACGACTCGAAGCAAAAATTCTATGTGCTGAATATGTTCCCCTATCCGTCCGGTGCCGGATTGCACGTAGGACACCCGTTGGGATACATCGCTTCGGACATTTACGCCCGCTACAAACGACTGCAAGGCTTCAACGTACTCAACCCGATGGGATATGACGCATACGGACTGCCCGCCGAACAATATGCCATCCAGACCGGACAACATCCGGCAATCACCACCGACGCCAACATCAAACGCTATAAAGAACAACTGGACAACATCGGATTCTCCTTCGACTGGAACCGCGAAATACGTACCTGCGACCCCGAATACTACCACTGGACCCAATGGGCTTTCCAAAAAATGTTCAATAGTTACTATTGCAACGACACACAGCAGGCACGCCCCATCGAAGAACTGGAAAAAGCATTCGCCATCTACGGCAACGAAGGACTGAACGCTGCCTGCAGCGAAGAAATCCACTTCACCGCCGACGAATGGAACGCCAAGAACGAAAAAGAAAAACAGGAAACACTGATGAACTACCGCATCGCCTACTTGGGAGAAACGATGGTGAACTGGTGTGCCGAATTAGGAACAGTGCTGGCAAACGACGAAGTAGTGGACGGAGTGAGCGAACGCGGCGGTTTCCCCGTTGTGCAGAAAAAAATGCGCCAATGGTGCCTGCGCGTATCCGCCTACGCCCAACGACTGCTTGACGGACTGGATACCATCGACTGGACAGACTCGCTGAAAGAGACACAAAAGAACTGGATAGGACGTTCGGAAGGCGCCGAAGTGCAGTTCAAGGTGAAAGACAGCGACCTCGAATTTACCATCTTCACCACCCGCGCAGATACGATGTTCGGCGTTACCTTCATGGTGCTGGCGCCCGAAAGCGAACTGGTGGCACAACTCACCACCTCAACACAGAAAGCCGAAGTAGACGCTTACCTCGAACGTACCAAGAAACGTACGGAACGCGAACGCATCGCCGACCGCGGCGTCACAGGCGTATTCAGCGGTTCATACGCCATCAATCCCTTCACAGGCGAAGCGGTGCCCGTATGGATTAGCGACTACGTGCTTGCCGGATACGGAACGGGAGCCATCATGGCAGTACCCGCCCACGACAGCCGCGACTATGCATTTGCCAAACATTTCGGATTGGAAATCCGCCCGTTGGTAGAAGGATGCGACGTCAGCGAAGAGAGCTTCGACGCCAAAGAAGGCCTCGTATGCAACTCCCCGCGTCCGGACGCAATTCCCTATTGCAACCTCTCGCTCAACGGATTGACTATCAAGGAAGCCATAGCTGCCACCAAGAAATATGTGAAAGAACACAACTTAGGACGCGTGAAGGTGAACTACCGCCTGCGCGACGCCATCTTCTCACGCCAGCGCTACTGGGGCGAACCGTTCCCGGTTTACTATAAAGAGGGTATGCCTTACATGATTGACGAAAGCTGCCTGCCGCTCGAACTGCCCGAAGTAGCCAAGTTCCTGCCCACCGAAACAGGCGAGCCGCCGTTGGGACACGCTACCAAATGGGCTTGGGATACTGCAAACAAGTGTGTCGTAGAAAACGAGAAAATCGACAACATCACCATCTTCCCGCTCGAACTGAACACCATGCCCGGATTTGCCGGTTCTTCCGCCTACTACCTACGCTATATGGACCCGCGTAACCACCAGGCCTTAGTCGACACGAAAACAGACCGGTACTGGAAAAACGTAGACCTCTACGTAGGCGGCACGGAACACGCCACAGGACACCTCATTTACTCCCGTTTCTGGAATAAGTTCCTCCACGACCTCGGAGTTTCCGCCGTAGAAGAGCCGTTCCAAAAGTTAGTGAACCAGGGAATGATTCAAGGACGCAGCAACTTTGTGTACCGCATCAAAGACACCAACACATTCGTTTCACTGAACCTCAAAGACCAATACGACGTAACTCCGCTCCATGTAGACGTGAACATCGTATCCAACGACATACTCGACCTGGAAGCCTTCAAAACCTGGCGCCCCGAATACGCAACGGCGGAGTTTATCCTTGAAGACGGAAAATACATCTGCGGATGGGCAGTGGAAAAGATGAGTAAGTCTATGTTCAACGTTGTCAATCCGGATATGATTGTTGAGAAATACGGAGCAGACACGTTGCGTATGTACGAAATGTTCCTCGGCCCGGTAGAACAGTCTAAACCGTGGGACACCAACGGTATCGACGGTGTACACCGTTTCCTCAAAAAATTCTGGTCGCTGTTCTACAGCCGCACGGGCGAATACCTCGTAAAAGAAGAACCGGCAACAAAGGACGAACTCAAGAGCCTGCACAAACTGATTAAGAAAGTGACGGGAGACATCGAACAGTTTTCTTACAACACCTCTGTCAGTGCCTTCATGATTTGCGTCAACGAACTCTCCAACCTCAAGTGTAACAAGAAAGAAGTGCTGGAACAATTCATCATCGTCCTCGCTCCTTTCGCCCCGCACATCTGCGAAGAGTTGTGGCACACTCTCGGACACGATACTTCCGTATGCGATGCCACATGGCCCGCATACAACGAAGAATATCTGAAAGAGGATACTGTCAACTATACCATCTCTTTCAACGGAAAGGCACGCTTCAACATGGAGTTTGCAGCAGACGAATCCTCGGAAGCCATTCAAGCAACTGTGCTTGCCGACGAACGTTCGCAGAAATGGATAGAAGGCAAGACGCCGAAAAAGGTCATCGTCGTTCCGAAAAAGATAGTCAACATAGTCTTATAACACAGACGACAAGCGGTTAGTGATAAGTGACTGGTTACATCACTTGTCACTAACCATTCATCTCCTTTTCATTTATAACTTCTAAATCACCAACCAACGTGTACAAACTGACAAAAGCGGACATTATGAGAGAAGTAAAGGATTACTTTTACATCACTCTCGGATTGATTAGTTATGCTTTGGGATGGGCGGTATTCTTACTTCCCTACCAAATTACCACCGGAGGAACCACCGGTATCAGTGCCATTATTTACTATTCCACCGGCTTTCCTATCCAGTGGTCTTACTTCCTCATCAACGCCGTACTGATGGCTTTCGCTTTCCGGATATTGGGACCGCGATTCAGTATCAAGACGACATACGCCATTTTCATGCTGACATTCCTGCTATGGCTATTCCAGTTATTGGTAAACAACCACATGGAATCACCTGACATGAGTGCCGACGGCAAACCTCTGCTGCTCGGTCCCGGACAGGATTTCATGGCGTGTATCATCGGAGCCATGATGTGCGGCATCGGGCTGGGAGTAGTGTTCAACTACAACGGAAGCACCGGAGGAACGGATATCATTGCCGCCATTGTCAACAAATACAAAGACGTGTCGCTCGGAAAGATGATTATGCTCTGCGATGTTGTCATCATCACTTCATGCTACTTTATCTTCCACGACTGGCGCCGCGTTATCTTCGGTTTTGTCACGCTGTTCATCATCGGTGTTGTGCTCGACTGGACAATCAACCGTGCCCGCCAATCGGTGCAATTCCTCATCTTCTCCAAGAAATATGATGAGATAGCCGACAGCATCATCAAAGAGGCCGACCGTGGCGTGACGGTGCTTGACGGAACGGGATGGTATAGCAAGGGAAGCGTAAAAGTGCTTGTCGTGCTTGCCAAGAAACGCCAGTCGCTCGATATCTTCCGCCTGGTGAAACGCATCGACCCCAACGCCTTCATCTCCCAAAGTTCCGTTATCGGCGTCTACGGCGAAGGGTTTGACAAGCTGAAAGTGAAATAAAGACAGCATCGGACTACATTGTACTCAAATAAGAAGAGAAATGATGAAACGCAAACTTGTATTTGCCACCAACAACGCCCATAAACTGGAAGAGGTGGCAGCTATATTAGGAGAGCATATCGAACTGCTCAGCCTCAACGATATCGACTGCCATACAGACATCCCCGAAACCGCCGACACATTGGAAGGAAACGCACGGCTGAAATCATCCTTCATCTTCGAAAACTACGGGATGGACTGCTTTGCCGACGACACCGGACTGGAAGTGGAAGCACTCAACGGCGCCCCCGGAGTCTATTCCGCTCGCTATGCAGGCGGCGAAGGGCACGACTCGCAAGCCAATATGCGCAAACTGCTCCACGACCTCGAAGGAGTGGAAAACCGCAAGGCACAATTCCGCACCGCCATTTCATTGATACTCGGCGGAAAGGAGTATCTTTTCGAAGGAGTGGTAAAAGGTGAAATCATCAAAGAGAAACGCGGTGATTCAGGTTTTGGCTACGACCCCATCTTCCAGCCAGAGGGCTACGACAAGACCTTTGCCGAACTGGGAAACGACATCAAAAACACAATCAGCCACCGTGCGCGTGCCGTGCAGAAGCTCTGCGAGTTTCTGCAACATTGAATTGTCCATACTTAAAAAACAGAAAACACAATGAAGAAAATTACCCTATTTACTCTGCTCACAATTCTGTTGTGCACTTCGTGTGTAACGAAAAAGAAGTTCATGCTTGCAGAAATGGCAGCCACCGCAAGCAAAGACAGCCTGCAAGGATTATTGACCGACTGCCGCCATACAAACGCCCAGATGTCGGCACAAATCAGAAATCTTTTGCGCGATACGACCCAAATGGGAAACAGCATCCGCCAGTATCAGAATATGCTGAACGCCAACATGACTGAACAGGAGAAACTGAATGCCCTGCTGAATCAGAAAAAGAACGAACTGAACGAAAGAGAACGTACCATCAACGAGCTGCAACAGATGATTAACGCTCAGAACGAGAAAGTGCAACAACTGTTGAGTAGTGTAAAGGATGCGTTGTTGGGATTCAGCAGCGACGAACTGACCGTTCGCGAGAAAGACGGAAAAGTATATGTGGCGATGTCGGACAAGTTGCTGTTCCAGTCGGGAAGCGCCCGTTTGGACAAACGCGGGGAGGAAGCGCTTGGCAAGTTGGCCGAGGTTTTGAACAAGCAGACGGATATTGACGTATTCATCGAAGGACATACTGACAACAAGCCTATCAATACGGTGCAGTTCAAGGACAACTGGGATTTGAGCGTGATTCGCGCCACTTCTGTTGTACGTATCCTGATTAAGAATTATCATGTGAACCCGTTGCAGATACAGCCCAGCGGAAGAGGTGAATATATGCCTGTCGATGACAACGAGACCGCCGAAGGCAGAAGCAAGAACCGACGTACGGAGATTATCATGGCTCCGAAGTTGGACAAGCTGTTCCAGATGTTGCAAGGGAACAATATGTAATGTATGCAATAGCGATGTACCGGGATTCACCACGAGGACACAAAGTCTCACGGAGTTTTTTTCTTTAAGGCGACCACGCCGACCATACTGATACGTATAAAACGAAACATCGGCAACCTAAAAAACTCTGTGAGACTCTGTGTCCTCTGTGGTGAATCTTGTTTTTATTTCCGCAACGAATGATGCCCGTCAATCGGGAAAGGTTTTCCCGACCATGCCTTCTGTGACGTCCATTCCTGTGCGGGGTCGCTCCAGAAAGGATGTTCGGCAGGGAGTCCCAAAGGCAGGAATACCAGTGAAGTCATATAGAGGCTGCCGTTGTTAGTATAATAGTTCGACAAGTGGGGTTGGTGTCCGGCAAAACCAAGTGCCAAGAATCCCTTATCGTCGAAGTTACCCTCTACGGCAAACATATTCCTCATTACAGCACTCAATGCGCTGCGCACCTGTCCGTTTGTCAGTCCGTCGGGGAGCCCGTACTTCCATGCGGAGAGTGCCAACGACTGAAACGCTCCCATACGATAGACTACCGAACGGCCGAAAGCCGGGAATGTTCCTTCCGGAGAAATCAGGCGTTCCATGAATGTGTTGAAGCGCTGCATACGTGCCACTGCCAACTGGTGTTTGACAGGAGTAGGGAAACGGTGTTTCTCGCACACTTCCAATATCTCCACATACATGGGATGCATCACAAACGAATTGTAATAATCAAGAGCAAACTCCGGACCGTCGGAATACCATCCGTCGCTGAGATACCACTCGTTCATTTTCGTGATACCGACAGAGAGCGCATAGCCGTCGGGAGCTTCGCCTGCAAAAATCAGGAAGGCTTCCACCATGCCGCGAAACAGCAACCAGTTGTTGTAGGCCGGACGGACAACGCGCGTTTTCTTGAAACACTCGATGTAGCGCGACTTGGTCTGCTCATCGAGCTGCTCCCAAGTTGCTTTCGGGGCACGCAGGAAGCTCTCAGCCAGGTAAGCAGCATCGACCAGCAGTTGTTGGTGTCCCTCCCACAACAGATAGTCGGGGCTTTGGGGGTCGACTGCATTCCGGTAGGAGCTTAATGCCCATTCGCGCAACTGGCGGCGTTGCTTCCCTTCGGCCGTGTCATCGTCGGGGAGTTCGAGCCAGGGGGAAATCCCTGCCATGAGACGCCCGAAGGCTTCCATGTAGGCCACCCGCGTATCTCTTCCGTCCCAAGTGGGGCTGAGTTCGAGTTGCATATTCTTTTGCAGTTCTCCCTTGCTCATGTTCTCCAAGATGGGTTGCGCTATTTTGTAGCAGAGGTCTGCCCATTGCTGGCGGTCGCTGACGGGCAGGTTCTTTTTCTTACCGGCTGCCGCCGCATTCAGAAACAGCAGGGAGACAAACAGGGATAGAAGGATTCTTACTTTCATCATATTGTGTCGTTTGGTTTTAGTTGTTAGACTTTTCGATATCCGTTTTGCGCTTCAAGGCTTCGAGGTAATAATAGTCCGCATAGTTCAAGGGCACATCCACTTCGCTGTTGTGGGGGATGCTTCCTACGCTGTGCATGAGGATGAACCGTCCGTTCTCTCCCTGCTGCGCGGTGTAGCTGTCGGACGAGAGCGACTCCATCATCTTGTCGGCATACGCACGGTAGGAAGCGGCGTCGGGCAGGTCATATGTGCTCAGTTCGTAAAGGGCAGAGGCAATGACGGAAGCCGAAGAAGCATCGCGCGGGGCGGCAGGCACGTCGGGGGCGTCCATATCCCAATAGGGGATTAAGTCTTGAGGCATATTCTTGAGGTTCTTCATAAACTCGAAGGTCTTGACAGCCTGGTCGAGATAAGCACGGTTGCCCGTTTCGCGGTAACATACGGTGTATCCGTAGATAGCCCACGCCTGTCCTCTGGACCATACGGACTCGTCGGCATAGCCTTGCGCAGTCTGGCGATGGCGCACACTTCCGTCCTCCAGGCTGTAGTCTATCACGTGATAGCAGCTTCCGTCGGGGCGGAAATGCTCCTTCAAGGTACGGTCGGCGTGCATGACGGCTACTTTATAATAGGTAGAGTCGCCCGAAAGTTTGGTTGCTTCGAACAGCAGCTCGAGGTTCATCATGTTGTCGATAATGACCGGACATTCCCAGCCGCGTTGCGCCTGCCAACTGTTTCCCTTCACATCCCAGCTCTGAATCACCTGGGGCTGTTCGTGGAAACGGGTGCAGAGAGACTTTGCCGCCTGAATCATAATGTCTTTATAGGCGGAGTTGCCGGTAAGGCGGAGTCCGTTTCCGAAACTGCAATTGATAATAAAGCCGATGTCGTGATGCCAAGTAAGGTATTGTGCCTGGCTGATGGCTTCGGTATATTTGCGGGCGAGGGGAAGAAGTGTCGTGTCGCCCGTCAGTTCATACAGATACCATACGCTTCCGGGGAAGAAGCCGCTCCGCCAGTCGGCGTAGCCGCAGTAGTAGACGCCGCCTTTGCTGTTGAGCGTAACGGGGTTCATAAACTTGCCACTGCTCTCGATGGTATCTATTTCCATGCCGATTTGCACACGGGCGTTGTCAATGGCTTTCCCGACCCATGTTTGTTTTTCAACTGCTCTTTGAGTGCACGATGCGGCAACCATCAGGGCGGCGCATCCTGCAAGGATAGAGTTTCTCAATTTCATGTCAATGTTTTCTTTATATATTAATGAATAAGTTTGTACCCCGTTTTTAACGTACGGCAAAATAGCAGCATTTATTTCTATATCATCTTACTAAATCGTCCTTAATTGCTATACCTATTTTCCATATCGCCCCAAATGGCTTCCAAACGTATTGATTAATAAAAATATAATCTTCATCTTTGCCCTGCAACTATAAAAACCGAATCACACACCATGAACAACCTCCGCATTGTTTTTTCAGCCGTATGCCTCTGCCTTTGGGCGGCAGCATACAACTCCGCATCGGCCCGCAACGGGAAAGTAAAGACAGACATAGACTGGCCTTCCTTCATGCAGAAGCAGGATTTGATTTGGGAGACACTGCCCGAATACTGGTATGAATCGGCCTATATGGGCAACGGTATGCTCGGCCTGATGATGTATAAGGAACCGGAACAAAACTACATCCGTTTCGAAACCGGCAACTGCTCCGTACACGACCATCGGCAGGGCGGAGGATTGTTTGCCAATCCGCGATTGCTGACCGGACACTTCGCCCTGTATCCCGAAGGCGAAATCACCGGCGGCACGATGCGCCTCGACATCTGGAACGCCGAAACAAAGGCGGAAGTGACCACAACCCGTGGAACCATCGGCCTGCACGCCTACGTGCACGCCGATGAAATGGTGATGCTGGTACGTACCGATGCTACCGAAGGCGAGAGGAACTTCCGGTGGGAATGGATACCCGCATCGGCACAAAGCCCCCGTTATCTTTATGCGCAAGGCGAAGGGAAATGGATAAAGGTGCCCGAGGAGTATCCGCTCACTCCCGCTCCGGAAGTGAAACCGGGAATCTCCCTCCAACGCCTGCAAGCAGGCGGAGAGACTGCCGTTGCCTGGAAAGAGACCCGCCCCGCGAAGAACGAACGCGTCTACTGGATGACGGTGACACACTCCTACCCCGAAGCCACCGCAGCGCAAGAGGCCCTCGCCACGCTCGACAAAGCGATGGCTACAGGAACCGCCAAACTAACCAGGCAGCACCGCACCTGGTGGAACAGCTATTACCCCGCCAGCTTCCTCACACTGCCCGATGGTATGAAAGAAAACTTCTACTGGATACAAATGTACAAGCTCGCCAGCGCCACGCGAGGCGACCGCGCACTGATAGACAACACCGGCCCCTGGCTCACCGTCACCCCGTGGCCCAACGCCTGGTGGAACCTGAACGTACAACTCACCTACTGGGCGCTCAACACGTCCAACCGCCTCGACCTTGCCGCCTCGCTCGAGAACGCCATCTACAACAACACCGACCGCCTACGCAACAACGTACCCGAAGCCTACCGTCGCGACGCGCTGGCGATAGGCCGCTCGTCCAACCTGACGTGCGAGTCGGAAGCTGTAGGAATCCCAGGCGCAGACAAACAGGCGGAAGTAGGCCTGCTACCGTGGACGTGCCACAGCCTATGGCTCATCTACCGCCACAAGATGGACGACGGGCTACTGCGCGACAAGCTCTTCCCCGTGCTCAAACAAGCCATCAACTACTACCTCCACTTCACCTATCGCGGAACGGACGGCAAACTGCACCTGCCCCGCACCTACTCTCCCGAATACGGCAGCGCGGAAGACTGCAACTTCGACCTGGCTCTCTTGCGCTGGGGATGCCAGACGTTGCTCGACATTACCAAGCGGCTGCAAATAGAAGACCCGCTCATCCCGCGCTGGCAGACGACGCTCAACGAGCTGACTCCCTTTCCCGCAGATGCCAACAACGGGCTGATGATAGGAAAAGAGGTGCCTTACGCATTCTCACACCGCCATTACTCGCACCTGCTTGCCGCCTATCCGCTATACCTTATTAATAAGGAGCATCCCGCAGAACGCAAACTGATAGAGAAGTCGCTGCTCTACTGGCAAGGCAAGTCGGGGGCACACCAGGGATATTCGTGCACCGGAGCCTCTTCCATCTCCTCGGCACTGGGCAACGGCAATGAGGCACTTGTTTATCTCGACAAGCTGTTCACCAAGTTTCTGTCCGTCAATACGCTCTACCGCGAATCGGGCCCGGTGATAGAGACCCCTCTGTCTGCCGCACAGTCCATCCACGATATGTTGCTGCAAAGCTGGGGAGGAAAACTGCGCATCTTCCCCGCCGTGCCCGACAAGTGGAAAGAGGTGGCTTACAAAGATTTCCGTGCAGAGGGAGCTTTCGTCGTGAGCGCCAGCCGGAAGGAGGGAAAGACGGAATTCATTGCCGTCAGAAGCCTTGCCGGCGAACCTTGTGTCATCGTGACCGACCTGCATAAACCTGTATTCAAGGAAAAACGTACCTTTGCCGTCACGCCGTTGGCCGACGGGGCATACAGCATCGACTTGCGGAAAGGCGAAGAGGTGATTGTCTGCTCCGCAGAGACTCCGGCCGACTTCACCATCCGCCCCGTGGAAAACAGCGAAACGAACTGTTTCGGGAAGAAAAGATAAAAGCCTTGCTACAAGGCTCTTAGCAAACAATAAGAAGGGTGTTGACAACCTGTTTCCAGCACATATATGCGGTGCGTGCAGGAGATATAGATGCTGCGCGCAGGATATATATGTCCTGCACGCACCGCATATATGTGCTGGAAACACCCCAAGAAGCAACTGGAAATAGCGCTCATTTACAGCGAATTAACAAACAGCGCCGTCCTGCATAGTTGCCTATTGCCGCTCCGGCTTGTCCTGCTGCTTCTGCTCCCTCCTGTAATTTTGAGGAGTACATCCGAAATGGTTCTTAAAACAACGGCTGAAATAGACCGGCGCATTGAATCCGCTACGGTCGCTCACCTCGGCAATCGGCAGGTCGGGATACTGCTGTAACAAGGTAGCGGCGTGTTTCAGCCGGTAGTTGAGCAGGAAGTTGTTGGGCGTCATCCCCGTCAGCGCCTTGAACTTGGTGTAGAGCAACGACCTGCCCACACCCACTTCCCTGCAAAGCGCCGGAATATCGAACTCCGTATCGTCAATATGTTTTTCAATCACCTGCGAAGCCCGCTTGAGCAGATCTTTGTCCAAAGGATTGATGCTCGTGAGGTCTATCTCCGACATAGGCTTCTTGTCAAACTGGTGCTGCATCAGCAGGCGGCTCCTTATCAGATTGTTGGCACGCGCCAACAACAACTGTGCATGGAACGGCTTGGTAATGTAATCGTCGGCTCCACGGCTGAGCCCCTCGATGTTCTGCTCGGTAGAGTTGAGCGCAGTCAGAAGAATGACGGGAATATGACACAGGTCGAGATTGTTCTTGATTTGCAGGCACATTTCCGTTCCGGTCATTTCGGGCATCATCACGTCGCTGATTACCAGGTCGGGCGAACTCTTGCATACTTCTGCCAGTCCCTCCTTGCCGTTGCGCGCGCAAACAATCCTGTAGAAAGGTTCGAACAGCTCTTTCAGAATTTGAAGCAACTCCTCGTTGTCCTCCACCAAAAGCACCGTATGCGTCTTGTCGCCTGCCGCCGTCTCCTCCTCACCGTCCGAGGACGTGGCTGACAGCGGTTCTTCTCCCTCAAATACAGGCATCGAACCGGGCAGGACATCGCTCTCGACGTCTTGCGTGACGAACTGTACGTTCTTGTCGTTCAGAAACACGTCTTTCCGGCGCGGAAGGCGCACGGTAAACGTGCTCCCTTCGCCTACGGCACTCTCTACCGTTATCTCGCCGTGATGCTTCTCGACGATGGTCCGCGTCAGCGCCAGTCCGATACCCGTACCACCGAACAGTGTCTCTTGCTTATCGCGGTTGTCGCCCTGAAAGAAACGGGCAAATATCCTGTCTTTGTTCTGTTCCGAAATACCGATACCGGTATCTGTGATGTGAATCTTGATGTCGCTGTTCGTCACCTCGCCCGAGAGGACGATGCTCCCTTTGTCCGAAGTGTACTTGAAGGCGTTGGACAGCAGGTTGAAGAACACCTTCTCCATCAACTGCCATTCGAACCAGCAGGAGACGGGCAGTTGCGGCAGCTTAAACTCGTAACGGATGTTACGCTGCTGCGCATAGTCGGCAAAGGAGAGGTAGATTTCTTGCAGAAAGGCTATGATGTCCTGTTGCTTTATCTGTATGGTTCCGTAGTTCTGCTCCAGCTTTCTGAATTCGAGGAGTTCGGAAATCAGCCTGTTCATCTGCTGCGCGTTCTTCCGTATCTTGGCGATTTGATTATAGACGGAGGGATGGAGCGAGTACTTCTGCAACAGCACGTCGATGTGGCTGATAATGAGCGTAAGCGGCGTGCGGAATTCGTGGCTCACATTCGTGAAGAAAACCAGCTTGGCCTGGTTGAGCTGCTCTATCTGCTGCTTTTCAAACCGTTCTTTCTCCAGCGAAAGCGCCAACGTGCGCTTGGCAATCTTGCTGTAAAGATAATAGGAAATACAGGCGGCAAAGACCACCACGTAAACAATCCACGCCCACCAGGTATTATACCACGGCGAGGAGATGACGAGTTGCAGGGTGATTGTCTTCAACGCCTGCCCGCTCTTTTCGTTTATCAACGCTACGTGCAGCGTGTACGTACCGGGGTCGAGGTTGGTATAGTAGAGTTCGTTCTGCTTGGTGCGAATCCAGTTCTTGTCGAACCCTTCGAGCCGGTATTGAAACCATTTCTCCGAAAGTTGCTGCCCGTAGTCGGACAGGGCAAAGTGGATAATCAGGTTGTTCCGGTCGTGGCGCAACCGGAGGCTGCGCGTATAGGGGAGCGACTGAGAGAGGATGTGCGTATCGTCTCCCGGAGCAATCATGCGGTTGTTCACCCAAAGTTCGGAGAAGTAGAAATCCGAAGTCTCGTTGGTAATGCCGTTCTTATTGAACTCGTTTTCGGAGAATACAGTGACGCCTTTCGTATCTCCCACGTAGATATTCCCCTTGCGGGAAACCAGTATGCCGCATCCGTTGATGATATGTGTGGAAGGGAAGTTGCTCATCAGGTCAATCGTGGTGAAAGTTCCTTCGGAAGGAAGGTGGCAGGTGACGCCTTTGTCACCGGTGACAAGCACCTTCCCGTCGGGCGTGCGGCAGAGGTTGTAACAGAAGTCGCCGGGCAACTGGCTGTTGCGCGAGGTGTAGTGGGTGGTACGATGTGTGCGGCGGTCGTAGAAGAAAAGCCCCATGCCGAGCGTGGCTACGTAGACCCCTTCGTCGGTAGCCAATACGCGGGTGGAAGTCGCCTTGCAGTTCTCTTCCGCCAATTCGATGTAAGACACCGCTTCGGGATGTTCCACATGAGTGCACACCACCTTTTTCCATCCCACGAGATAGAGGTTACCTGCCTCGTCAATGTCAAAGTGCTCGTAGTAGGCGAAAGGAATATCGAGCCTGTGAAACATCTGTGTGCGTGTGTCGAGTCTGAAAAAACCGTTGTGAGCGGAGATGTACACCTGCCCTTTCCACATCTTTACGTGATATACTATCCCGTCGGGGCTTTCGGGCGAGGAGGAGGCTTCGCGGTAATAGTTGCGGAAAGTACCCGTAGCCAGGTCGTAACGCGACAGTCCGCCCAGGTAAGTACCGATGTAAAGACAGTTGTTCTGCTCGTCGTAACAGATGCTTTTCACATTGTTGTGAGGAATGGAATTGCCGCCGGAAGCGGTAAACTGCCGGAGGGTGTTCCACTTCTTGTCTACACAGACAATGCCGCCGCCATCGGTACTGAGCCACAGGTGGTCATCGTTGTCGATGACGATTTCGCCGATGTAAGAGTAGTAGAGATTGATGTTCTTCCCGTAGTCGTAGTGCACAAAAGCATCGTGATGGGGGTTGAAGTAGTTCACTCCTCCGTAGTAACTACCCACCCAGATGGTTCCGGCAACGTCTTTGTATAAAGCAAAAATGGAGGGATGATTCAGCCCGCCCATATACTGGGGAATCTGAATGAGGGAATACTGCCGGTGACGGCTGCTATAACGGTGCAACCCGTCAAAGGTACCAAACCAGATGTCTCCTTCGTTGTCCTCGACAAAATCGCGTATCTGCTCGCTGCTGATTCCTTCGGCCGACCCTACCGAATAGGGCACTTTGACGGGTGCGTCCGTGCCGTTCGTACGATACAGCCCGTGCATACGCGTACCAATCCACAATTCCTTCTGCGAGCTTTCGAAGATACGGTATATCTCCAGTCCTTCAAGCAGTTGTCGCCGTCGGTGCGAGTGGCGGTCTATCAGATATACGCCGTCGCTGGTTCCTACGGCAATCTCGTTGTCCATCATCGTAAGGCAGCAGATGCGGGCGGTGATGTTGGTTTTCAATACGAAAGCGGGGGCTTCGTCGGCTTTCAGGCAAAAAAGCGAGTCGTGCTTCATATACCACGCCCGCCCTTCAAAAGAGGTGAGTGCCGTGACAAGGCCTTCATCTGTGAGGGGGATAAAACGTTCGGTACGTATGTCGTATCTGACTAAGTTTTTGTCTATCGAGAAGTAGAGGTTGTCCAGGCTATCGCTCACAATAAACGCCACTTCGTTGCCCAACCATACGGCCGGCTCTCCGCCGGGAGCGTTTATCCATCCTTTGAACACCTTCACACGGTTGCCGTCATACCGGCTGATACCTTCTCTTGTACCAAACCACATCCTGCCCAGGCGGTCTTGATGGATAGCCATCACGGAGGGTTGGGGCAGTCCTTCAGACAGTCCTACATATTTGAAGTATTCGGCATACAGGGGCGAAATATAGATAAGAGAAAGGCACAATAACAGTAAATAGCGTAAGTTCTTATTATCTTCCATGCAGATTGTTGGGTTAAGTAACTGATTAGTTGGCAAATGTACTAATCAGGTGCAATATTCGCAAAAATAACAGAGATATACAAGTGTTTACGTATAAATTCCTTCCCCAAGTAGCCGAAAAAAGGCGGTGAGTTCTGCATCACCGCCTTTATCATATATTGAAACTTACCAACCGGCGTTCTGTACCAACTGCGGGTTCTTGAACAACTCGGTATTGGCTATCGGATAGAAATACATCTTGTCGTCAATCGTGTAAGTGGCAAGAGGTTCCCGCGTATAGCTCACTGTACCGTCGGCTTGCTTCACTACCTTCACTTTATGAATTGTCTTCATCTCGTCCAGGGCTTTCCAGCGACGGAGGTCCCAGAAACGCTGTCCTTCGAATGCAAACTCTACACGGCGTTCGTTCTTCAAGCGTTTCAGGAAGGCGTCTTTCGTCATACCGGCAGGATAGGCAGGCATCTGCACATCGCCACGGGCACGTACCTGGTTGACTGCGTCGCGGGCACTCAGTGTGTACGTTCCCGTGTAGTCGGGGTCGCCATAGGCGTTGACCATTGCTTCGGCATAGTTCAAGAGGATTTCCGCATAGCGGAAGAGAATCCAGTTGTGATGCTGGCTGGTGGTAGTCTCGCCGGTTTCAAACGTGACGTTGTTGTTGACGTACTTGCGCAGGTAGTAACCCGTAGTGGTGGCATTCTTAATGGGAAGTCCGTTCTTTCCGCCTTCGAATATCTCTACCGGGTCGTTCTTGGGCCACGCCATACCATTATATACTACGGTCATTGCCAAGCGTGGGTCGCGGTTGGCATAGGGGTCGGCTGCCTGAGCGGCGTTGCTCCAACTGAAGGCTTCGCCGGTATTCATCTCGTAGGCGTTCACCAAATCTTCGGTGGGACAAGTGGTTGTTTTTCCGCCTGCCACTCCCATCGGGAAGTTGGCAGCCTCGAACGCAGTGCTGGTTCCGGTGGGGCGGCACATGATGACTTCCTTGCTTTGGTTATTGGTAGCTCCATATAAGTTGGAGTACTTCGCGTCCAGTCCGTAGCCCAGGACAACGGATTCGCTGATAAGGTCGTAGGCTGCCTGGGCGGCATTCTTCCAGCGTTGTGTGGCGTCTGTGGCGCCGGCTGCATACAAGGGGCTGGCAAGATAGAGCGTGGCACGCGATTTCAGGGCAAGCGCCATTCCTTTGGTGGCGCGTTGCAGGTTGCCCTCTCCGCCGGGCATATTCTTATAGTTGGCAGGCAACTTATTGTCGGCAAGGTCAGTGCATTCGTCGATAACGAAGTTGAGTATGGCAGTTGCATCCGTGGGCGATGCTTCGTTGGCCTCCTCCTGAGTAAGTGTCCGGGTGATGAGAGGGATGTTCTGATAGCGTTTCACCAATTCAAAGTAGTAGAAGGCACGCAGGAAACGGACTTCGTGCTCGTAGTTCTGATAACTCTTGAAGTCGTCGGCAAATCCGTCGGAGTATTTCCACTCGTCGAACGTCAGACCTACGCAGTTCTCTAAGTAGAAGTTGGCATCGTGGATGGCTTTGTAGTAATTGGCAAAGACGTCGTCGATGGTGTAATTGGCCGACCATGTGCCGTTGATAAACCGTTGGATGGCGGACGACTCGTACACGTGTACGGCATCATCCGTGGCTGCGTCCAGCATGGCTCCCGAGGTGTTGCAGAAGTCTTGCGGCAAATAGCTGTAGACCTGCGTGGCAAGTTGCTTTACGCGGTCCATATTATCCAGGATTTGTTGCTTTGAGTAGTAGTCGGATTCACTGCAATCCATGAAGTCGCAAGCCGTGTAGAGGGGGACGGACGCAACTGCAAGCAACAGGGCGATATGTTTGAATTTAAAATGCTTCATGTTCGTTTTACTTTTTATTTAGAATGACAGGTTAACACCCAAAGTGTACTGGGTCATGGTCGGATGGTTGGTTCCGATGTTCTCGGGGTCGGCTATCTTAATCTTGTCTGCGCAGAAGAGGTCGTGACCGCGTGCAAAGATTCGGGCACTCTTGACGAATTTACTCTTCTTCATCATCTCGTCCGAGAAGTTGTAATACAGTTCCAGCGTGCGCAACTTCAGGTAAGAAGCGTCTGCCACCCAGAGGGAGTTTGTGGTATAGTTGTTGGCAGAGCCTTCGGAAGTGAGGCGCGGATACTTGGCATTCGGCGTGTCGGGCGTCCAACGGTTGTTGTAGTATTCGCTGGAGATGGTGCTGTTATCAATCAACGGCCAGTAGAGGCTCGGCGTGTTGAGCAGTGTGCTTTGGTGTCCCGTTCCTTGAAAGAGGGCGTAGATACCGAATCCTTTATACTCGAAGTTCAGGTCGAGCGAGTAGTAGATTTCGGGCATGGGGCTGTATCCCAACGCCACCTGGTCGTAAGAGTCTATCACTCCGTCGTTGTTCTGGTCTTTGTACTTCAAGTCGCCCGGACGCACATCCGACAGGTTTTGCTTCACGTTGCGATGATCGATTTCCCCCTGGTTCTGATAGATACCTTCCACTTCGTAGCCGAAATACTGGCCGATGCGGTTGCCCGTGCGTTTCAGGTAGTCGTACGGACGGTATTCTTCGTTCTGGTTGACAATCTTGTTGCGGTTGAAGGTGAGCATACCGCCTATCTGATAGTTGAAATCGCCTACCTTGTCAGCCCAGCGCAGGGCGGTCTCGACGCCGTAGCTGTCGACAACGCCATTGTTTATTTTAGGCACCGACAGGCCGAAGATGGACGACACGGCATTGTTGCCGCTAATGAGAATATCCGTACGGTGGTCGTAGAACCCGTCGATGGTGACCGACAGCTTGTTGAAAGCCATGAAGTCGAATCCGGCGTTCAGCTTGTGGGATTTCTCGTAGGTCATTCCGGCAAGGCCGAGCTGGGTGATTTTCATACCGCTGATGCTCGAGGGGTTCTTGCCGAAGAGATAGCTTCCTCCCGTTCCGTAGACATCGAGATAAAGGTCGGTATCGTAGTCGGCGCGTCCGGCAACGCCGTAGGAAGCACGGAATTTGAGCAGGTTGAGCCAGTCGCTCTTCAAGGCAGTTTCTTCCGACAGGAGCCATGCGGCACCCACGGAGGGGAAAAGCCCCCACCTGTGCCCCGGCTCTAAGATGCTGGCAGCCGAACCCGAGAGTGAGGCGTCCAATACGTAACGCCGGTTGTAGACGTAGTGTGCCTGTGCCACTACGTCCATGAACGCCCGCGAGTTGTTTTGGCCTTTTGCGTTGGTCTTGTCCATGTGGTACTGCAAGGTGGCGGCCAGACGATGTTTGCCCCAATCTCTGGCGTAATTGGCATATGCGCCGAAGTTGAAATGATTGACAGTAGAGCCTACGCTCTTGCTGAACGACAAGGCGCCTTCATTGCGCAGGTTGGTGTAGGTAATTTCGCCGGTGGCCCAATCCATCGCAGGCTGGTCGTAGGCAAACTTGCGGGTGTTGCTGTCCCAGTAGGAGGCGCTGTTGTCCAATCCGACTTCGAAGCCTGCCGACAGGCCTTTCAGCAGTCCGTCCAAGTCCTGGTTGAGCTTCATGTCGGCATACATATTGCGGGTCTGCGAGCGGGCGTAGCCTTCGCCTGCAATCATGGCTATCGGGTTGTTGGAATAGACGGTGGTTCCGCCCCATACATCGCGTGCCGTCTTCATGGGGAAAGCTCCCGAAGGCACCTGGTACAAGGCTTTGAAGAGTGTGCTTGCCGTCTCTCCCGGACGGTTGTGTTCGGAGAAGTTGCCAAAGAGGTTCAACTGCACCGTGGTGGTGGGGCTGACGGTAATATCGAGGTTGGTACGGATGTTCAGCTTCGAATATTTGAACTGGGTGGAGTAGCCGTCGTTGTCGTCGGTAGGTTTCAGTATTCCGTTGTCGTTGAGGTAGTTCAACTGCGTGAAATAGCGCACGAACTGGCCGCCCCCTTTGGCCGAGAAGGTGAGGTTGTTGCCGAAGCTGTGGTCGCGCAAGGCTTCGTTCCACCAGTCTACATTGGGATAAGCGTCGGGATGGCTTTGCGTGCGGAACGCCTCCAACTCTTCTGCCGAATAACGTGCGGAGAGCCCGTCGTTGGCCAGTCCTTCGTTCAACGCCGTGGCGTAGGTGTATCCGTCTGCCAATTCGGGCAGCCGGCGGGGAGTGCCCATCGTAAACTGATAGGAGAAGTTAATCTCCGGTTTGCCCTCTTTGCCGCGTTTGGTCTTTACGAGGATAACGCCGTTGGCGCCCTTGATTCCGTAAAGGGCGGTAGATGCGGCATCTTTCAGCACGGTGACCGATTCTATTTCGTCGGCACTGATTTGGTCGAGCGAACGCTCAAACCCGTCTACCAACACCAGCGGGGTGGTGGAGCTGCTCGTACCGTAACCGCGTACCCGCAGCGTAGCGGCATCGTCCCACGCATTGCCGGCATTCTGCAACACCTGCAATCCGGGAATCAAGCCGTAAAGCATATTGGAGTTGTTGATACTCTTTTTGTGCGAGAGTTCCTCTTCACCGGCGGTAGCCGTGGCCGTGGTCGATTCCTTCAAACCGAACGATAGCCCGCGTCCATACTCTACGACCGTTTTACTTTTGCGTGCCAGCAAACTGTCTTGTTCCTGAGCCGTAAGAACGACCGGCGAACAGAGTGCACACGCCACTAATAACTTGATACTTTTTCTCATGTGAGTATATTGTTATTTCTGTTTTCTGTTAATATCCATTGTTCATAATCATCATGCGCCATTTTTCCTCTCCACAGACCCTGTTTGCAGGGGATATGTCTCCTGTTTCCAGCACATATATATCCTATCTCCAACGTATATATGTCCAATGTCCAGCATCCATATCTCCTGCACGCAGCATATATATGCGCTGCAACCAGTTGAATATCAGACTGTAATTTACCCATTTGGCTGTTGGGGGGAAGATAGCGGACAATCATCGGGCGGGTTATTCCCAACCCGGGTTTTGTATCAGCCCGTAGCCTTTGTTGACCTCTTTGGAAGGGAAGGCACTGAGAGACCATTTGGGGTCGAACCCTCCTTTCCACCATACACGGCTGTATTTGGTCAGTTCGAACGGAACCAGTTTATACACACCCGTGTCTTTGTGCTTGTAGACGTGGAGTCCGTGGAGCTTCTGTTCAAACACGTTGTATTTCTTCCAACGAATCAGGTCGAAGAAACGCACCTCTTCATAGCCGAACTCGCAGGCACGCTCGCGCAGCAGGGCTTCGCGGAACTCCGCTTGTCCCATCCCTCTGCGAAGGCCGGGCATATGGACGCGGGCGCGTACTTTATCCACCGCGTCGTACGCCTTACTGTCGGGGGCACCGTTGTATTCGTTCAAGGCTTCGGCATAGCTCAGGTAAATCTCGGGCAGGCGAAGGAAAGGCCACTGGATGGGACGGTTGGACCATGCGCTGTTGCGGTCGAGCCCCCATTTGCGGCAAGCGAGTCCTGTGCCCAGGCTCAATTCGTGCATCGTTCCTGCCGCCCAGTCCTGTCCTTTCGGATAGTTTTCCTTATCGCCGGCATATTCTTCGCACAAACCTGCCTTACGCCCGTTGAAGTCGTCATCATCGAGTATGAAGGTTTCGTACAGGCGCGGGTCGCGGCCGATAAACGGATTGGCTGCATGAACGGGATTCTCCCAATCGAAATCCGTTCCGTCTGCCATCTGGAACATATTGAAGTATTCAAGCGTAGGGCAATAACCTCCCCAGCGGACGGAATTGCTCAATACCGAATTGTTTTTCTGTGCATAAATGTTTCTCCGCACCGAGATAAGCGTCTCCGTCGTTCCACGGTCAAAGTAACCGCTCGTGAACGCTTCGCGTACGCCATTCGTCCCATTCTCGCCGGCTTCTACCAATTTGTAATATCCATTGGCATTGAGAGCCGTGAAGAACGCTTCGCAAGCATCGATGGCGAGTTTCCAACGCTCTTTGCTATAGCCTCCGAACCATGTCATCAGTTGCGAAGAGGCCTCCCCCTGGCAGTAAGGAGCATCGCTGTTGAACAACGGACTGGCTACAAACAGCAGCACACGCGCCTTCAGCGCCATTGCGCCTGCCTTGCACATACGTCCGTCCCAGTTGCCCATCTCCTCCTCCGGAACTCTCCACGGAAACTCCGGGCAGTTGATGGCATCGTCCAGCAATCCGACAATATAATCGACCGTATTCTGTAGCGTCGAACGCCCCGGCAGGTTGGTATCCTCCGGGTCGATGGCATGGTCGACAATCGGCAGACCACCGTAATGACGCAACATATGGGCGTAATAAACGGCTACTATCATCTTGGCCTCCGCCTTCAGACGTTCTTTCTCAACCGCGTCCATGTCGGGCACGCGGTCTACATTTTCCACAAACAGCCAGGCGTGGCGGATGGCTTTCCACATTCCGCTTTCATTGTCGTTGAAACGGATTTTCGTAGCCATATAAGTCGCTCTCGGCGAGTCTTCGACCGATGCATTGTAGTTGCCACTGTAGTACACCTTCATTACACCCGAATAGCCCACGTTGTCGTAGTTCAAATCGGTCAGCCCCTCCAGCGTACCGAGCCACATCTGTGTCCAATAGCCGGAAGTCTCCATTCCATACGGAAGCGACTGATAACTTCTCCATAGAATGCGCCGTGCATATTCTGCCGAAGAGAAAATGGTGTCGATGGTTACATCCGAACTGGGCGGCTTCTGAAGGAATTTGTCACCGAACGCCAAATCCTCGCAAGAAACGATGGTCAGCAAAGACCCCGTCAAAAGGATGGTATATAATAGTTTTCTTAATGATTTCATGACTTTGATTAATTAAAAATTTGATTAGAAACCGACTTTCAATCCTACGTTCACCACTTTTATCAATGGATAGGCCGTGCCGCTCGGGTCGCTCTCCGGATCGGATACTTTAAAGCTGTCGAACGTCAGCAGGTTGTATCCCGACACAGAAATGCGGAGCGAACCGATATGCGCCTTCTGTAACCAGGATTTAGGGAACGAATATCCTAATTCGATGTTTTTCAACCGTACGTAAGAGGCATCTCTCAACCAAAGGTCGGAATCGCGGTAGTTGTGCGACTTACTCTTGAACGACAGTGCCGGCGCCTTTGCCGAATCTCCCTTCTCGGGCGTCCAGGCATCCTCAATCATGTATTTCATCACCGCCGAGTTGTTGCTCTCTCCGTATGGAACACGGTACATCGAACTCAGAAAACGCGAAGTCTTGAAAGCTCCCGACCACGTCATGCTGAAATCAAATCCTTTCCACGAAAGTCCCATATTCATACCTGCCGAATAGAGCGGGTATTTCGGATGGCCGATGTCGCGGACGTCTTTCTCGTCAATCCGCCCGTCGCCATTCAAGTCCTTGTACTTCACGTCGCCGGCAAGAGGAATGTAGCCCGAACCCTGGTCGGCAATACCGCCCTCCTTGCCTTTCAGACTTTCGTAATTGGCAGCCTCTTCTTCTGTGAAGTATCCGTCGAACACGTAGCCGAACTGCTGCCCCACCGGCTTGCCCTCGGTCTGCATCCATTCATACGGGTAACGGATTTCGTCAATGAACACAATCTTATTCTTGGCATACGAAAGGTTGGCGCCTACGTAGTAGCGCACGTCATTGATGCGGTCGTCCCACTTCAGGTTGATTTCGTATCCCTGATTGTCTACCTTACCGATGTTGGCAATGGGAAGGCTGACAGCCAAGTAGCCGGGAGATACCGTACGTGCACTCAGGATATTCTTCCGATGTTCGATAAAGTAGTCGAAGTTCAGGCTCAGACGGTCTTTCAGGAACTTGGCATCTATACCGTAGTTTTGCTTGGCGGAGGTTTCCCAGGTTACTTTCGGATTTCCTTTTTTGGATTCCGCCGCTCCCGCAATATTGGTAGGAGTATTGATACCGAAATTATAATTGCCCGAACTGATGAGGTATTTATCCGGCAAATAGAGGAAACGCGAATTATCACTCACGCGGTCGTTACCCACAATACCGTAAGAACCACGGAGTTTCAAATAAGTAACCACCTTCTTCAACGGCTGGAAGAATCTCTCTTCCGACACAATCCAACCGAGAGAGCCGGCAGGGAACAATCCGAAACGTTGCCCTTCGGCAAAGTTCTCCGAACCGTTGTAACCCACACTTACGTCCAGCAGGTATCGGGTCTTGTAGTCATACGTGGCACGTCCCACCAAGCCGACATAACTTCTCGGAATACCCACAAACTCACTGGGACCCGACGGATAATACGTCATCGACTGGTTGTACATCGCCAATGCCGACACATGGTGGTTGCCAAAGTCGCGTTTGTAATTCAACGCTGCCTCGAGATACCAGTTTCTCGACTGTCCGGTAGATTCCGTATAACCTAATTTCTGATAGTCCTGTGTCTTCCGGTAAATCAGCTCGCCGTCGTTGTCGTAAACCGCTTCGTACTTGTTGGCACGGCCTTCGCGACGCTTGGTAATGGTCACTCCACTATTATATGCACCCTTCACGTGGGCTTTCAGCCCTTTGGTCAGGCAGTCGAGCTTTTGTTCGAGTTTGAAGTCGAAGTTCAACGTGTTCTGTGTGCGGTTGTTGTATCCCTTACCATAATATACATTCAAACCGTCTGCATAGTTACCTACCGAGAACAGGTCTTGATCGGATACCACCCATTTGCCGTCAACCAATCCTGCTCCGGCAAACGGAACAGCCGTATAAACGTCGCGGAACAGAAACTTGAGGTCGGTATATGTACCATTATTATAATTAGGTTCCTGCTTGTCGTTCAGATACCCTCCCAAGTTGACTTGCATGGAGGTTGTCTTGGTGACAGCCACGTCCATGTTGATACGGTAGTTGTAGCGGTTGTACTTAAAGCCTTTGTCGTTTTCGTTCTCCTCGAAGGTCTTGAACAGACCGTTCTGCGTGAACACGCCCAACGAAGCAAAGTATTTCACCCTTTCGGAACCGCCCGATATATTGAAGTTATGCTGTGTCTGCATAGCGGAGTTCTTTATCAGCATATCCGTCCAATCGGTGCTCGGATAAACCAACGGGTCGCTGTTGGTACGGAACTTCTCTACGATTTCAGGCGAGAAAGCCAACTGGTCTTCAGATACACCGTCGTGCAACTGTGCGTTATTGTAAGCGGTGGCGTACTCGTAACTGTTGGCAAACTCAGGTACGCGCGACGGCATCTGCCATGCAAAAGTAGTAGAGAAATTCACTTTCGCTTTTCCCTGCGTACCGCGCTTGGTAGTCACCAGGATAACTCCGTTGGCACCACGCACACCAAACACTGCCGTAGCGGAAGCGTCTTTCAACACAGTGATGCTCTCCACCTCATTCGGGTCTAATTGGAAGAAAGAGCGTTCTACCCCATCAACCAGCATCAACGGTTGCGACAAAGCAGTGCTCAACGAACCGACACCACGCACATACAGCGTAGCATCATCGGCACCCGGCTGGCCGCTGGACTGTACACTGGCAAGACCGGTCACCTTACCGGTCAGCGCATTTGCCATGCTGGCAACGGGCGACTTCAACAGTTCTTCATTATTAATAGAAGAAAGAGCACCGGTGACGGTCACTTTCTTCTGCGAACCGTAAGCAATCACCTGTACCTCTTGAAGCTCCTGCACATTCTCACTAAGTCGGATGGTCAGATTCTTTTCTCCTTTGTAAACGATTTCCTTGTTCTGGTAGCCGATGTAAGATACCACGATAGTAGCTCCTACCGGAACTTTCAACTTAAAATTACCATCCACGTCGGTAATCACTCCCGTAGTGGTGCCCTTCACGGCAACGGTTGCTCCGATGACGGGGCCTAAGTTGTCGGTAACCGTACCCGAAACCTCTACGATTTTTTGTTGCTGAGCAGACTTATCGCTCATGGGAATAGACGTTCCCTCCAATGAAAAAGCTGCCTGTCCGACGGACAATGCAACAACTAATAGCCATATCCTACAAGGAATTTTCATAGAACAGACTCTCTTCTTTTTCATACGTTCTTAATTTTTATGGTTAATAAAGTATAGTGTGCATTTTATCGATAGTCAATAGACTTTTAATAAATGCAAAATTAAGAACTATATAAATCGAGAAGTGTAAAAATCTTCCTTTATAACCGCACAAATTGTATATGGACAAAATGTACACACAATAGAGAGTCAGTCTGTTAGCTAAAAAAGAAGGGTAATATGGCTTTCTGTCTGCCATACTACCCTTCTCGAAGAATATTCTTAGAAGAATCTCTACAATCCCAGCGCTTCCGAAATCTCCAACATCCGTTGGATGGGCTTCACAGCCTTTGCTGCGATGTCGGGGTCGACTGTAATTTCCGGTGATTCATTCTTTAAGCACTCGTAGAGTTTTTCGAGTGTGTTGAGCCGCATAAAACTGCATTCGTTGCATCCACACGTACTGTCGCTGGGGGGAGCGGGGATAAACGTTGTCTGCGGACACTGCTTCTGCATCTCGTGCAGGATACCCGATTCGGTGGCTACGATATAGGTATTTTCGGGATGGTTTACGGCATACTTCAACAATGCTGCCGTAGAGCCTACCACATCGGCAAGTTTCAGCACTGTGTTTTTGCATTCGGGATGTGCCAGCAGCAGTGCTTCGGGATGCTGTGCTTTGAGTGCTACGATTTTTTCGACCGAGAACTGTTCGTGCACATGGCAGGCTCCGTCCCAAAGGAGCATATTTCTGTTCGTGACCGAATTGATGTAATTGCCCAAGTTCCTATCTGGGCCAAAGATTATTTTCTCGTCTTTGGGAAATCTTTCCACAATTTGCCGGGCATTGGTGGAAGTCACCACTACGTCTGTCACTGCTTTCACGGCGGCGGTAGTGTTGACGTACGAAATGACGGTGTGTCCCGGATGCTCTTTGACGAATTGTGCAAACTTGTCGGCGGGACAACTGTCGGCCAGTGAACAGCCTGCCGCCATATCGGGAACCAGTATCTTCTTTTCCGGACAAAGTACTTTCGCCGTCTCACCCATGAAGTGGACGCCGCACATCACGATAATGTCTGCTTCCGTCTTTGCCGCCCACTGGGCCAAAGCCAAACTGTCGCCAACGTAATCGGCGATGTCTTGTATTTCACCCTTCTGGTAGTAGTGCCCCAGAATGACTGCATTCTTTTCTTTTTTCAGCTCGTTGATAGCCTTTATCAGTTTATTCATTATTATATTCCTTTCTTTCCTTCTTTTAAAAAAATCTTTTGTTAGTGATAATGGTCTGTTAATAATGTTGGCAAATAAATGCGATTTTTCTTGGCTGATAAGTTATTAGTCCATGCTTCTGTTTTATGAGTCGGTTATGAACTGAGATAGAGGTCAAGATTATCGTCCTACTTGCTTCATTATCAATGAAAGCATTGTCAACCGAGAGTTTGCTATTAACTCCTTGTTGATAAAATGCAAAGTTAAAAACTTTATGGATATAAACAGGCAGATAAGTGCTGAAAAATATGTTTATGTTTGTGTAGAAAGTTTAGGATTGTTTTTTTGGAATGTTCATAATGAAAGCCCTTTATACCTTCTTTTGAATCATGCAAGGATTATTTTTCAAAATCTTTGCCGATGGTTTTGACAGGTTTTCAACCGTTATCAACACCTCTGTTAACAGAAAACAATTACCTTTGCGCACAGCAACATTATAAAAGAAAAAACAGATGCGTAAACTGAAGATTACAGAGCTGAACCGTATCAGTGCCGAGGAATTCAAACAGGCGGAGAAACTTCCCCTGGTAGTAGTGTTGGACGATATTCGCAGTTTGCACAATATCGGTTCCGTGTTTCGCACGTCGGATGCGTTTCGCATAGAGTGTATCTATTTGTGTGGGATAACGGCTACCCCGCCGCATCCTGAAATGCATAAGACTGCTTTGGGAGCTGAGTTTTCGGTCGACTGGAAGTATGTTAATAACGCTGTTGATGCTGTTGATAACCTCCGGAAAGAGGGATACATCGTCTATTCGGTCGAACAGGCGGAGGGAAGCGTCATGCTCGATGAGCTTGTGCTGGATAAGCGCAGGAAGTATGCCATCGTGATGGGAAACGAAGTGAAAGGAGTACAGCAAGAGGTTATCGACCATTCGGACGGCTGCATAGAGATTCCCCAATATGGAACGAAACACTCTTTGAATGTGTCCGTGACTACGGGGATTGTGATTTGGGATTTGTTCAAGAAACTGCGCTGAGGGCACGGGTGGTATTGGTTGATAAGTGGTTTATAACCGGTTGATAGTTGAGTTAATTTACTTATAATCAGTGCGTGTGTGACTGTTCATAAATATCATGTCCGAAGCCTGATTGACAGGCTTGTCGGAGGAGTCAGATTTGGCCGCTTTCCACCATCAATACGATGCGTTCCGTCAGTCTGTCTTCTCCTTCGGGGTCGTATCCTTTTTTGAGGCTGGCGCCGAACAGTGCGGCAAACGTTTGGTAGAAACCGGCTTTGAAAGGTCCCATGAAAGCCTTCACCAGTTCGTAGCTGGTCTGATGGCTTTGGCGGTCTACCAGCTTTATTAATAGTTTCCCTTGTGCAAAGGTGAGTTTCTTCATTCGGGGTGTGTATTGTTCTTTCAGACCTTTCTCCACCCGTTTGATATGTTTCTGACGGGCTTTCTCGTTGGGAAGGGTTTGCAGGTACTCGTAGGTTTCGATTATGGCTCGGTTGATTTCTTGAGAGATGGGGTAGACTTTCTTCACATTACGCACCAGCCGGTAGTACTCCTGTCGCTCCTTTTCGCTTTTGAACTTCAACGGGCGGAAGATATACACAGTTTTCAACTGGACACACGGAATGGTATCTCCGTTGTAGATACACATCGGAACCAGATAGCCGTTGATGCGCTGCTTTTCCTGTGCTTGCGTGCGCAGTGCGCAGCAAATCATAGCAAACATCATCATTATTACTATGTTAAGTCTTCTTTTCACAACGCAAAAATAGGATTAAAATTTTATTATTTGCTCTTTTGGCGGAGATGTTAACCTATTTAAAGTATCTTTGCGGCCTTGCTTGTAGAAAAGAAAACACCTTTTATTGATGAAAATTACTCAATTCATACGGTTGATAAGTATTATAAACAGTCTGTTGATAATTCCTGCTTGTAGTGCTCAAAACCCTTCCAAAAGTCTTTTAGAAGATATTCTCGAGGATTTGTCTGTTAATAACGATATTGATAACTCGGTTAATACCTTGAATTGGGAAAACGAGTTGGAGGAACTTTCCAACCGTTTGCAAGAGCCTGTCAACTTGAATGCCGCCACCCGCGAACAGCTCGAACAGTTTCCTTTTCTGAGCGATATCCAGATTGAACACCTCTTGGCCTACATCCACATACACGGACAGATGCAAAGCGTCTATGAACTTCAGTTGGTGGAGCACATGGACCGGCAGACTATCGAATATCTGCTGCCTTTCGTTTGCGTGAAAGCTATTAACAATGAGCCTGCCTTCCGGTTGAAAACGATGTTGAAAAACATTGCAAAGTATAACACTAATGAAGTATTAACCCGCATAGACATACCACTTTACAAGCGAAAAGGTTATGAACATACCTATACAGGGCCTCCTGTTTATAACTCTGTGAAGTACAGTTTCCGGCACAGCGACCGGCTCTATGCTGGAGTCGTTGCCGAGAAAGATGCCGGAGAGCCGTTTGCCGCTTTACACAACCGTTGCGGATACGATTATTACTCCTTTTACCTGCTGTTGAAAAACTGGGGACGGCTCAAAGCATTGGCACTGGGCAACTATCGGCTTAGCTTCGGACAAGGATTGGTCGTCAGTACAGACTACCTGATGGGAAAAACCATTTATGCTTCCTCGTTCAACCATCGTAGCAACGGGATAAAGAAGCACTCCTCCACCGACGAATACAATTATTTCCGGGGAGTGGCGGCTACGGTTGCCTTAACAAAGTATTGCGATGTATCCGGCTTCTATTCGCACCGTTCACTGGACGGAGTGGTGACCGACGGAGAAATCACCTCCATCTATAAAACCGGTTTGCACCGCAGCCGCAACGAAGCAGATAAAAAGAACCTGTTCACCTTGCAGTTGACAGGCGGGAACATAACTTATCAACAACGCCGTATCCGGTTGGGAGTCACCGCTATTTACTATCTTTTCAACCGACCTTATCAACCGGAATTAACAGGCTATTCCAAATACAATCTTCATGGCAACCGCTTCTATAACGTAGGAGTAGATTATGGCTACCGTTGGCGCCGTTTCTCCTTTCAGGGCGAGACGGCGGTGGGAAAACGGGGATGGGCTTCCTTGAACCGCTTGCAATATTCACCGGTTCAAGACGTTCGGCTGCTGTTGATACACCGCTTCTATTCGTACGATTATTGGGCGATGTTCGCCCGCTCTTTCGGCGAAGGAAGCACGACTCAGAATGAACAGGGCTGTTACTTAGGTGTCGAAACCTCTCCGTTTGCCCATTGGAAATTCTCCGCTTCCTTCGATTTATTCACTTTCCCGTGGAAGAAATACCGAATCAGCCGCCTTTCCTCACACGGGGCGGACGGGATGGTTCAAGCCGTTTACACTCCCCACTCCCGTCTCTCCATGAATTTCAAGTACCGTTATAAACAAAAAGAGCGCGACCTCGCTGGAAGTAAACCGGCGCTGACGCTTCCGTTTTTTCATCACCAACTCCGCTACCGTCTGAACTATTCGGCCGGAGAAGTGTTCAGTAGTCGTACGACTTTGGATTATAATCATTTTCATTCTCAGGACAGAGCTGCTGACACAGGATATCAGGTTACACAACTGCTATCCTCCCGACTGCCGTGGGCCAGGCTGTTTGCTGACGTCCAGGGCAGTTACTTTTCTACCGACAGTTACGATGCGCGCGTGTATGCTTCCGAAAAAGGGTTGCTTTATACCTTCTCCACCCCGTCGTTTCAAGGCAACGGTTTCCGTTGCAGTATCCGTGTCAGATACGAGCCGAACAAGCACTGGCTGTTCATCGCCAAGTTCGGCGAGACCATCTACTTAGACCGTCACGAGATAGGTTCGGGCAATGATTTAATCCGCGGAAATAAAAAAGCAGATGTACAAATGCAACTGCGTATCAAGTTTTAATGAATATACTCGTCTCAATCCTTATTTGCATCTGTATGGAAGAAGCGTCTTGACTATTAGGAGTGGGTAGTGGGTGGCGACCGGAAAGAAACTCAAAAGAAGATGAATAAAATACTTTTTGAAGAAAAAGTAAACAAACTTCAAGTTTTGGGTTATCTTTGCTGTATTTTATGATTCAATGATAATAAAATAAGATGACTATCATTTTTCCTTCACCCATCTTTGGCCCTATCCATTCCCGCCGTTTGGGTGTTTCTTTGGGAATCAACTTATTGCCGGACGACGGTAAAGTATGTTCATTCGACTGCCTCTACTGCGAATGCGGCTTCAATGCCGACCGCCGTCCGAGCCGTCCCCTTCCCACCCGTGAGGAGGTCCGTGCCGCTCTCGAAGCACGGCTGAAAGATATGCAGGCAAACGGGCCCGCCCCCGATGTGCTCACCTTTGCCGGCAACGGTGAGCCGACGGCGCATCCGTGCTTCCCGCAAATCATAGAAGATACGCTCGCACTCCGCGACACCTATTTCCCGGCAGCGAAAGTAAGTGTATTGAGCAATTCGACGTTTATCGGCCGTCCTGCCGTATTCGACGCGCTGAACAAGGTAGACAACAACATCCTCAAGCTCGACACGGTAGACGAAGCATACATTCGCCTCTTAGATCGCCCCAACGGCAACTACTCCGTGAAGGAGGTTATTGAGAAAATGAAGCAATTCGAAGGCAACTGTATCATTCAGACCATGTTTCTGAAAGGAAGCCACCGGGGAACCGACGTGGACAACACTTCGGACCGATTCGTGCTCCCCTGGCTCGAAGCGGTGAAAGAGATAGCTCCCCGGCAGGTGATGATATACACCATCGACCGCGAAACGCCCGGCCGCGATTTGCAGAAAGCTACCCGCGAGGAGTTGGACCGTATTGCGGCTTTACTGCAACGGGAAGGCCTTCCCACGACGGTTTCTTATTAGCCGGTTATTCTATATGACTGCCCCGCTATCCGGACCCCTTTCATTCACTGCCGTTACTTCGTTCCACTATGGTGGTCTTTTCGTTCCACTGTAGTGGAACGAACGGAACATTACAGTTATCCTTGCGGAACACTATAGTGGAACGAAAAAAAGAAACGCTGCCGAAACAAATAAAGTAAGGAAGAAAAACAGATTGATGTAGCGTTCAATGGAACATGGCAACGAATAGCAGGAATAAGATTTTCCGGATGTCTTGCAATGCTTGGGTCAGGTGGTTTTCCACCGTGCGCTTGTTGATGTGCAATTCGTTGGCTATCTCCTCATTGCTCATCCCTTTTTTTCTGCTCATTTGGAAGATACGTTTTCTTTGTGGGGGCATTTTCTCGATGGCTATGGACAGTAGCATCTCCAATTCGTGCGCATCGATTTCTTCTTCTATCCCGTAAGACTGGGATTCGGTTTTCCCGGATGAGACATTGAGCTGGTATTTCTCGAATAGCAGCCGTCGTTCGAGATGGCGGTACACTGCATTCTTGGCAATGCGAAACAGATATCCCTCTTTGTTGGCCGACTGCCGGAACGCCGTTTGGTTGTTCCATAGAGAGAGAAAGATATCTTGCGAAAGATCCTCCGCTTCCTCGACGTTTTGCAATAGACTATTTATAAACCCCTTTATCCGTGGATAATATTGGATGAAAAATGTTTCAAAAGATTTTAGCTGTTCTTTGTCCGTTTCATATTTTTCATTGATAGCCATCACGTGAGTATTCGTTGTTGTTACGTTATTATATAATAAAGAGTAATTCACCACAGAATTCTCAGAATTCTGTGGTGAAAGTACCGTCCCCGGTTCATTCAGTTTACTATGGTTTTAGTGAGTCCAACCATTTTTTCACTTTCTGCGTCATGGGCAATTCATAGAGAAACCACCAGTCGCTGTTGTCCGTCAGTGCTGCCAGATGGTTGTGGTGGTTGTGGTCGGCTATGTATCCGGCGGCATTTTGCATGAATCGTGTCTGTGAGTACACGTTTTCCAGTTCCGACCGCATCCGGGTGAAGTCTTGGCATATGCTTTCAAGTTCGCCGAAAGCCTGTTTGCGCGCTTCGTCCGTAGCCGCCTTGTCGTATGCTTCGAGGCCCAGGATGACTTGTGCGGGATAATGGAAGAGATGATTCGTCTGCCGATATACTTCCAGCGTATATCTGTTTCTTCGTGAAGCGGCCAGGGCCTCTTTGATTCCGGTTTCAATGTTTTGATACCTCTCGTTTTCGGCCGCCGCTTCACGGATTTTCTCCGCATATTTCGTGCACCATTCGCCCGGCTTGCCGGCGTCGGGCAGTTCCAGCAGGGTAAATGTCTTTTTTACCCCCCAGGCCGGATTTCGCGAGCCCGATGTAATCAAGGCTTTGTCAAAGAAGAAAGCCGACTGTTCCAGCTCTTTTAAGAACTCCATATGCTTGCGCGATAAGGCAAACTCTCTCTGTCCGTGTGCCGTTATGAACGCTTCCACATTTCTGCCGTGATAGTTCCATCCGTATTCTCCCTGCGCTATATAGCCCCGCATGATTGTTTCCAGGTGTGGCGAACCGTCGTCCCATGCAGTGGCCAATATACCGCAAAGCCGGTTTTCCGCCACTAAGGTGCTGAAGTCTTTTATGTATTGCGCCCTCGAATTCTTTCTGGGCATGAAACAGGAATTGCCTGTGGCTGCGGCGGTTGCCGCCATCACTTGGAGCCCTGTCTTCTGATACCATTCCAACAGCAGGCGGTGTGCTGGTGTAGTGGGGTCTTCATACCGCCATCGCATATAGATGCAGTTTTTGGGAAACATCTCAATGGCTTTGTCTAATTTTTCGGTATTCCACCGTTTCCTGACCTCTTTGTCGGTGAGGTCGGAGTTGTTCACCACTTGCCACAGCCCTGCATATTTAATGGGCATATCGTCCCAAAAGATGGGTGTCTTGCCGTGTGCCACAGCAAAGTCGCACACCTTCTTCAACCATTCCATTTGCAATTCGAACGCACTCTTTCCTGTTGCCTTGCAGCGTTCGTCGATACCGATGGCGGTGATTTCGTCGCCCCCGATATGCAGGTATTTGCCGTCGGGCATGGCTTCGAGCGCGTCTTTGTACAAATCAAATTGCAGGTCGTACGTGCGGGGGTCCGACGGGCAGAACTCCCAGTCGCTTGCCGGATTCTCACGCAGTTCCCAGTGATGTTTCAGAATGTATCCTGCGTGGCCCAGTCCTTGCACTAAGGGAGTAATTTCGATGTTCCTCTCTTTGGCATACCGGCTGATTGCCCTCACCTCCTGCTTGCTCAGTGCATTGGGAGCGCCTATTTCCGGATGTCGGCTGAAACGTAATTTGTCGTCTATCTCCCATATGACGGCGTTTATCTTGTACCGTGCCAGTTTGTCTATCGTACGATAATAATATTCGGTTCGGTCGAGGTGATGTTTGTTGTCGAAGTGGACTGCACGGTAGTCAATCTGCGGATAATCCGTTATTTTCATTTGAGGGATTGTCAGATTGAAGTCGCGGCTGTCCTCCATCAGTTGTTCCAACGTCTGGCAGCCATAGAAGAGACCGGCTGCTGTCCGGGCCGAAATGACGACCTCTTTCTTTCCCACTTCCAACAGGTAGCCTTCTTCGGATTCGGGGGTTCCGTCGGTTGTCAGACGCAGCACAATTCCTTTTCCGGAGCTCTTGTGCCGGGGCAGGCAGTCGGTCAGCGTTCCAAGCACCGGCAGGGCGAAATCCCCTTCTGCGGTGATGAAGGAAAGCTCGCTTCCTTTCAGGCCGTTTTCGGAGATGATTTCTATCTTTTGGGGAAGTGGCAGGATTTGGAATCTGCTGTCCAGCGTCTTGGCTGAAACAAGATTCGCGGCAAGAAAGAATCCTGCGATTAAAACGAGTTTGGTGAGAGAACTTATTTTCATGATATGGATGTATTATAAGTTTTCGGTTTAGAACCTGAATTTCGGGTTTTCCGGCTCCGTATGAGCCTGTTTGATTAACTCTGCCAGTTTCATCACGATATCGGGATGTTGATGTGCAATGTCATTTTCTTCTTTGAGGTCTGTTTCCAGGTTGTAAAGTTTCATTTTGTCATTGCCTTTCCGGATGTTGTCGATGATTCCTTTCCATTTTCCCATACGGATGGCTTTTGAGCCTACCGACGGGTCCGGATACTCCCAATAGAGATATTCGTGTTGCTTTTGCTTCTTCCGCTCTCCTAAGAGGGTGGGCAGGAAACTGATTCCATCGGTCGGCGGGCACGGAATCTTTGCTATCTCCGCCAGCGTAGGCATCATATCCTGAAAGCCCGAGATGTGGTCCGTAGCGGTTCCCGGTTTGATTTTGCCCGGCCAGCAGACAATGGCAGGTACGCGTATCCCGCCTTCGTGCACGAAGTTCTTTCCCCATCCGTATTGAGATTTGAACGGGCCGCCACTGTTGAACCACGGTGAATCCGAACCGCCGTTGAATGTGGGGCCGTTGTCGGAAGTAAACATGATAAGGGTGTTGTCGTATATCCCCTCTGCTTTCAGCTTTTCAACCAACTTGCCTATTTGCTCGTCGAAATAGCTTATCATTGCCGCATACGTTGCGTGCGGATACCTGCAAGGCAGGTATCCGGCTGTTCCTGTGTAGGGTTTTTCGTCGCCGAACTTCTTCACGTAGTACTCTACCCAACGTTCGGGAGCCTGCAGGGAGACGTGCGGTAGCGGAGTAGTCCACATCAGAAAGAACGGTGCTTTCCTGTTCTCGTCGACAAACGTAATCAGTTCGTCGAAAATCAGGTCGTTGGCATACTCTTTCTGTGTAAACCGAGCGTAATTGCCTGCATCCCGGGGGTCGGCATCGGAAGTCAGCTTGCAGGAATGCGGGTCTATCACCGGGTTGTCGAGGTAGACTCTGTTTTCGTTCTTATAGAGGAAGGCGGGGTAGTAATTGTGCGCCTGGCGCTGGCAGTTATACCCGTAGAAGCTGTCGAAACCCTGTTTGTTGGGCGTTCCGTCCGACCCCGGATATCCCAGTCCCCATTTGCCGAAACATCCGGTTTTGTAGCCGGCGCTTTGCATCATGCGTCCTAAGGTCATGGTGTTGTGCTTGAGCGGGAACTGCCCTTCCAGATAAGGGTGCACGTACATCGAATCGCAATTGCTGACACTGCCCCGGGAGACCATCTCGTCGTTGGCACGTATCTGCGCGTGTCCGGAGTGCATACCCGTCATCAGTACACAGCGTGCGGGGGCAGACACCGGCGAACCGCTGTAATGCTGGGTGAAGTGCATCCCGTTTTGATACAGCAGGTCGATATTGGGCGTTTCGATTTTTTCCTGTCCGTAACATCCTATGTCGCCATAGCCCAAATCATCCATAATGATGTAGATGATGTTGGGGGGATTGTCCTTTTTCGCTTGTACATGGGTAGCCAGCGCGAATGTTGATAGTCCGATTAATAGATTTGTTGTTTTCATTGTTATATTATAAGCATTAAAAAATGAATGCGTCACCGGCGATGCGCTTAATCCCAACCGGGATTGTTGGGAGCCAGATTGGGATTGAGCAGGATTTCGTTGGTAGGTATTTGGTAAAGATAATATTTATCCAGCCAGCCCTTCCCCTCTACGATAGGGTTGTTGAACAGAAATACATACCCTTCGGTCATTGTGCCGGACGGGTCGGCCGTTCCTGTCTCCTCGTTCAAAAGTTTCATGTCGGCAGGCAGGTCGGCTTTCTTCATCCACAACCCTTTGGCAGTCTTGTTGATAAACCAGGGAGCCATCCGCCAACGCCGCACGTCGTAAAAACCGAAGCCCTCGCCCATCAACTCGACGATACGCTCTCTGCGGATTTCCCATAGCACAGGGTCCACCTTCACGCCTTCCGTATTTCCTTTCGGATAGTATTTTCCCCGTTCCGTATCGAAATTCCCGTCTATCTCATCTACTTGCATTTCGGCTACTCCTGCCCGTTTGCGCAGTTTGTTGATTGTCTGATTCGCTACAGTCTGGTCAAATTCGCCTTTTTCCCACATTGCTTCGGCATAGTTCAGCAATACTTCTTCTATCTTGAAAATGGGCTTGTCGGCGGTGTTCAGTGCCGGGTTGTTTTCCCAACTGTCGTAGTTCTTCCATACATAGTAGCCCGAACGGCAGGAAATGAACGAGCCTGTTCCTAAGCGGGGAATTTCGGGTACGATTGAGGCCGACCAGTTCTGTGCCGGCAGGCGTTTCATACCTACTCCGGGATTGCTGCAAGTGGTGTTAGCTCCCATGATGTCGATGTATTCCCGGTCGGCAAGGTTGCCCGTGTACGACCATGTCGGATACTCTCCTTTGCCCTCTTTGATTTTGTAGGGCGGGATGACCGTATGGTAGAGACGAGGGTCTCTGTTGCGGAAAGTCGAGTACATATCTCGGTCGCCTTCGTATTCGGAGTCGCCATTCGTGATGGGTTTTCCGTTTTTCATCAGATAGAGGTCGACCGTTGCCTGGTTCATCTCCACCCAATGCGCCGAGGTATGCTCGTAATAATTGAGTTGTGTGGCGTTAATATTGGGCGCATACTCTTTGTACAAGATGATTCCCGGAACTTTGCCGAGGTCTTCCGTTGTCCACATTTCGCCATATCCTGCTGCGGGTTGGCCGTCGGTGCCTTCGTACAGCGTAGGATAGTCGTCCATCAAGAGGGCGGAGACGCGGATGCATTCGTCGAGGTATGCGTCGTAGTCGCCCATCTCGTGATATTTGCGCCATGTGGCTTCGCGCAGGGCAAAGCGCGACAAGGCCGCTCTGATGCAGTCTTGGCTGATGGTGTTGGGGCCATCTTTGGCACTGAAATCCCCGATATGCTCTTCGGCCCACTTCAGCCGTTCGAGTACTTTGTCGGCCACTGTTTTTCTGGGCTCCCGCTTGCCTTGCAACTCTTCCGAGTTTTCATTCAATAGCTTGTCTACCCAGGGAACGTCTCCAAACCGGTCTATCAGCTCCATATACCAGTAGGAATGGAAAAAGTAGCCGACTGCCTTCCAATGGTCTTTCTCTTCGGGCGACATCGTTGAGTCGTCGATGTGCGACAGCATCAGGTTCGTACGGCGGATAAAGGCGGAGAAATCCCAACCATTGCCCAAAGCCACGCTGCCTACCGTCTGGAAGGCATATTTATTGAACCCGTTCACATTCTTGTTTTCGAGATATCCTGCATATACATCGCCCAGATAGTGAGACTCCTGGCCTCTGTGGCCTACCGAGGTACCGATAGTATTGTTGGTGAATATGTTGTAACAGGGCCACATGAAAGTTTTGAAGTTGTCGTACGACGTGAAAGCGTTTTGCTCCGTAAGGCTTGTCTTGGGGTATCTGTCGAGGAAACTGTCGTTGCATCCTGAAAAGATAAGCCCTGATAAAATAGCTGTGTATATAAATATATTTTTCATAATGTCATCGAATGAATGGTTAGAGTGTAAGGTTGATACCAAATGACACGGTTCTGAACGCGGGATATTTCCATATCAGTGTTTCGGGGTCGATTCCTTTGGGCAGCGAGGAGAAGGTAGCCAGGTTTTCGACACTCACGAAGCCTTTCAACTGCTTGAGCGAGATGCTATTTATCCAGCGCTTGGGCACTGTATATGATAAAGTGACGTTCTTTATTCTGAAATACGAGGCATTCATCAGGTATTTGTCCGATTGGCGGTAATTGGAGGCACTGTTTCCATAGTTTTCGTAAATGCGCGGGTATTTGGCGTTGGGATTTACGGCCTCATAGTTATTGTTGGCTGCGTCTATGGGTTGCCAGTAGTCGTTCAAACCTTCGTAGAGCGGGATGAATTTGAAATCATTGTAAAGGGGAAAGACCAATACATTGCTAATCCACGTATCCCGTTTGCCTGTACCCTGCATAAAGATGTTCAAATCGAATCCGGCATAGCTTCCTCCCAGGTTTATACCATACAGATAGCGCGGAGTGTTGTTGCCGATGATTTTCCGGTCGCCCGGGTTGTCGGCAGTATTGTCGCCCGATGAGATGACGTTGTTTCCCCGCTCGTCGTCCCGTAAATTCTTGAATTTGAGATCGCCCGGACGCGGGTTGTATCCGTCTAATCGGGCGATACCGTCGTTCAGTTTCCAAGTGGAAGTGCTTTCAAAATCGTTCACCGTATAGAATCCGTCGGCTACGTATCCCCATATTTCTCCTAATTGCTGCCCTTTGTAAAACAGTGCCCTGCCGTTGCTATCGGTCAGTATCTTGGATGTATTGGCGTCGTACTTTGTTATTTCCGACTGATTGTCGGTTAGGTTGAATCCGATGGAGTAAGATACTTTTCCGATGCGGTCTCTCCAGTTGAGTGCCGCTTCCCAGCCTCTTGTGCGCATATCGGCAGTGTTTTGGTAAGGGGCGCTGGCTCCTACGATGGCGGGTAAATCGATGCCCGGAGCAAGCATACCTAAGGTTTGGCGCTGATACCAGCCTAACGTTGCGTTCAGGCGGTTTTGGAATAAAGTAACGTCCAGGCCGAGGTCCAGATTATGCACTTTCTCCCAGGTAAAGCTACTGCTGACAAGGGCAGGCAGGGTAGTGACGGCGGTGACGTAAGTGCCGTTTGCCAACCATCCCGAAAACTTGTTGTTGACATCCATCGTGGGGATAAATGCGTAGGGCGGCACGTTCTGGTTTCCGATGACGCCGTAGGAAGCACGTAGTTTCAGTCCGTCGAGCCAGTTTCGGGCAGGCTCCATGAATTTTTCTTCGGCAATCTGCCATCCTCCGGAGATGGAGGGGTTGAAACTGAAACGGGAGTTTTTGGGGAATTTGGAAGAACCGTCGTACCGTCCGTTTATTTCCAGCAGGTATTTGTCGAGGTAGCTGTAGTTTGCCCGGAAGTAACCTCCCCGTATGGCATATTCGCTGTAAGAGTCGGTGGCTTTTATGGTTGAGGTTCCCGAACCCATTGCGGGCACTTCGACGGCTGCCTGGCCATAGGAGTAAACATCCAGCAGCTCCAGATAACTGGATTCTTGGTTGAATCCTGCCATGAATTTCAGTTTATGGTTTCCGATGTCCAGGTTGTATGTTCCGTAGATGTTGAATGAGTTGTAGTCGGTATATTGCTTCTTCTTCCTCAGGTAATCTTCGCCTTTGGCCGGTGTGATGTTGTTGCCCGATTCGATGGTAGCATAGGTGGTGCTGCCGGTGTACCAGTGATAATCGTAGATGTGTTTGTCGAATGTATATTCGAAAACGGCTTCGAACCCTTTAAAGGGCTTTATGATTGACTTCAGGAATATTCTCGGATTATCATTGAGAGTTTTGGAGGAGTTGGCCCATAGTATCTGGTTGCGCGGGGTGAAAAGGGGCAAGTCTTGGGATGCTCCCGATATCTCTTTGGGCATATTCCCTTCCGGATAAAAGGAAGCTAACCGTAAGGAGTAGAATCCTTCGAAGAGGGTTGATTCGGGCAGGCTCTTGTGGCTGTGTGCATAACTGATGTTGGCTTCTTGTGTGAACCATTTGGTGATATCGGCCGATATGAAGGCATTGATGTTCAATCTTTTATATTTATCCTTGTCCGTAATGAGCACTCCGTCGCTCGTTACGTAGGAACCCGAAAGGCGGTAGCGCAGTTTGTCGGTTCCTCCGCTTGCGGATAGGTTGTGCGTCATCTGGAAGCCGTTGTCCAACATATTTTTTATCAGGTCTTTTTCATTCAGGTAATACAGTGCCCCGTCCGAGTCTTTGAAAATTCCGTCGCCCACAGTGGAGATTGACGAGGGGTCTTTCTGGTATTCGCTCAAATATTGCATCCATTTGCTTACACTTGCCCTTCCGGTCCAGAATTCATCTCCGGCGGCGTCGGAGTAGGCTTTCAGGTAATCCATGAGCGGTGCCTGCCGCGGGAGGTTGATGGCGCGTGAGAAGCCGATGTTATTGTTGTAATTCAGTTGGAAAGCCGTGCCCGATTTGGCCTGTTTGGTGGTGATGAGGATAACTCCGCCTGCCGCACGTGCGCCGTAGATGGCAGCCGAGGCGGCATCTTTCAGCACAGTGACCGATTCGATGTCTTCGGGATTCAGCATATCGATGTTGCCCTCTACGTTGTCTATCAGGATGAGCGGGCTGATGGTATTGCCATAGGTTCCGTCGTCGTTCTTGATACCGACGGAATAGGCTCCGCGAATCTGAAACTTCTTGGAATTGCCCGGGTCGTTCCCATTGCTCGACACCATTAATCCGGGTACGACTCCCTGCAAGGCGTCTGAGACGTTGAGGAGCGGCCGGTTGGATGCGATGTCGTCCATCTTCACGGTTGCGATGGAGCCTGTCAGGTTGGCTTTCTTTTGAGAACCGTAGCCTACCACCACTATTTCGTTTAAGGTTTGTGAGTCTTCTGCCAGTACGACGTTCAGGTGGTTTTTGTCGGTCACTTTAATTTTCTGCGCCAGATAGCCTAAGTATGAAACGTTGAGGGTGGAATGCTCCGGTATTTCCAGCGCGAAGTTTCCTTCTATATCGGTGATGGTGGCCAAGTTGGGATAGTCTGCCACGGTGATATTTGCCCCGATAAGCGGCTCGCCCGTCTGCCCGCTCACCTTGCCGGTTATTCTTTTCTTTGGAGAAGATGGGGAGGTCTCTTGTTTTTTGTCTTGCACAATGGGGCTGATGATGAGGTGTCTTTGTTCTATCTGCCATGCATTGCCGGTGTTTTTCAACAGGCTGTCCATGATAAAGGAGAGAGGTTGGTTTATGTAGTTCTCTTTTATCTTCCGCTTCACGTCGAGTTTGGTCTCGTTGTAGGAGATGCTTAAGGATGTCTGCCGTTCTATCTGTTCAAAGATTTTAATGAGCGTCTGGTTGTTTCCGTAGACGGTTATTACTTGGTTTTGTCCGTAAAGATTGTTATAAAAACATAAAGCCAACAATAACCCTATTGTTTTATAGATTTTTACGGGAGCATTACTCTTGAGTTTTATTTTAAATTTCATAATTTTGTGTATTAATCAATTGATACTCTTTTTAAGGTCTTAAAAAATGTAGTTGTTGTAAATTGATTTGGGGAATCGGAAATAATGCCACTTACTTTTTGGTTCCCTTTTTTGTATGTTTACCTCCTTTCTTTTTTAATGGGATAGACCACGATGGTCTGTTTGTCTTTCTGTTTGTAGGTGATGCTTCCTACGGTTTTGGTCACGATGTTCATGACGTTGGTTATCTCGTCTCTTTGGTCGAACTTGATGGTGTACAGGTCGGTGGTGTACAAGTCGGACTGCAACAGGCCGGACGATACCTGGAAGGTGACTGCATAGGTTCTTTCCAGGGTTCTGAAAATTTCTTTCAGAGGGACGGTGATGAAGTTCAGCCTTCCTTTCGTCCATTCGCAGTAGAGTGTTGCGTCAATATCTTTCGTGTTGAATTCTCCTGTATAATTGTCGTAGTTCAACTGCTGGTTGGGGGTTAAGGTGACGGATTGGCCGGGATTGGTTGTCTTTTCCACTTTTACGGAGCCTGTGAGGAGGGTGGTCGTTGTTTTGGAGTTCAGTGGATAGGCCTGGAGGTTGAAGCTGGTTCCCAGTACTTGTACATTGAGATGCTGGGTTTTCACAACGAACGGGTGGTGTGACTTTTTGGTGACGTTGAAGTAGCCTTCTCCCGACAGGTAGACGGTTCTTGTCGCGGCGGTGAACTCGGAGGGATATACTAATACGGTGCCCGAATTTAATGTCACTCCGGAGCCGTCCGGCAGAATCACCTCTTTTGTCTCTCCTTCTGGGGCAATGCATTCCAGGATTTCAATCGCTGCGGTTCTTGTGTTTAAATAGTAGTAGGCCGTTGCCATTCCCAGTAAAGGAAGTAGCAGTATGGCGGCTATGCGCATCATTTGCCGGCGAATGGACAGGCTTCTGTGTGGCTTGTTGGCGTGGATGCTGTCTTTAAACTTACGAAGCGATTCGTAGGTGCTTTTGTCTGCCTTAAACTGCTGTGTATCCCACAGATGCAACAGGGCCTCTTCTTTTTCCTTTTGCATGGAAGGGGCTACCAGCCAGTTCCAGAATTTGACTTTAAGTTCGTGGCTTGCCAGGATGGCAACGAAACTCTTTATTATTTTGAGGGTATTGTTCATTGTACTGTTGATATGTTTTTGAATGCTTTCTATAAGCAAGACACGCAGAGGACGAAATACACACAGTTAAATTATGTTTTTTATGAGGAGAATGGCACATTTTATATCTCTTGCAACCTGCATCGGTAGGATATAAAAGTGAGGAGACGGATGAAATTTTCCAGGCTACCATTGGGATTGCATGAAATAAAACCTTACTTTTGGGGAAGATTTCAAACACGGGTTTCAACGTTGGAAAATATGTAAAAAAAGCAATAAGAATAAAGAATATATAAAAAACAGCTATAAAATTAGGGTAGCAGGGTATTTGCGTGTATTTATCATTAGTATTGCGACAAATCAATCTTAGTATCTAATTTTCAAATAAATAAATAAAGCATGAAAAACAATCGTTTCATTTCCTCGCGGTATCTCAAGTTTATCGCATTGTTAGTATTGTCATTACTCCCTGTGCCGTTCCTTTCCGCACAGGAGTCCGCTTCTCCAGGCATCCTTCGGGCGGAGCGGGTAAACCCGACCACAGTCGACTTGCTGCTGGCAAACAACCGGCGAATGACCATCGACTTCTACGGAGAGAACATCTTCCGTGTTTTCCAAGACAACTCCGGCGGCATTATCCGCGATCCCGAAGCAAAACCTGAAGCACAAATACTTGTCGACCAGCCACGCCGCAAGCTCTCCTCCCTCACGTTGGACGAAAAAGAGGGCCGCATCGTCCTCACCACGGCCGAAGTACGGGTCGAGTTCGACAAGCAGACCTCGCTGATGAAAGTATTCAACCTCCAGACTAACGCTTGTGTCATCGAACAGATTGCTCCGGTGAACTTTACCCCGAAGGAAGTGAGCGTTAGCCTGCGCGAACAGCCGGACGAATACTTCTACGGCGGAGGCGTACAGAACGGACGCTTCTCTCACAAAGGAAAAGCCATCGCCATCGAAAACCAGAACAGTTGGACCGACGGCGGAGTCGCTTCTCCCACCCCATTCTACTGGTCGACAAAAGGCTACGGGGTGATGTGGTACACCTTCAAGAAAGGGCAATACGACTTTGGCGCAACCGAAAAAAACGTAGTGAAACTATCTCACAATTCTTCTTACCTCGACCTCTTTTATATGATTAACGACGGCGCCGTCGCCCTGCTGAACGACTTCTACCAACTTACCGGAAACCCTGTGCTCCTGCCTAAGTTCGGTTTCTACGAAGGACACCTCAACGCCTACAACCGCGACTATTGGAAGGAGGACGAAAAAGGTATCCTCTTCGAAGACGGAAAACGCTACAAGGAGAGCCAGAAAGACAATGGCGGAATCAAAGAGTCGCTCAACGGCGAGAAAGGAAACTACCAGTTCTCGGCCCGCGCCGTTATCGACCGCTATAAGAACCACGATATGCCTCTCGGCTGGCTGCTTCCCAACGACGGTTACGGCGCAGGATATGGACAGACCGAAACGCTCGACGGCAACATCGCCAACCTGAAAAGCCTCGGCGACTATGCCCGTCAGAACGGTGTTGAAATCGGGCTTTGGACACAGTCGGACCTCCATCCGAAGGAAGGCGTAAGCGCTTTGCTGCAACGCGACATCGTGAAGGAAGTGCGCGACGCAGGCGTACGTGTGCTCAAAACCGACGTAGCCTGGGTGGGAGCCGGATACTCCTTCGGGCTGAACGGTGTGGCCGACGTAGGACACATCATGCCCTACTACGGCGGCGATGCACGCCCCTTTATCATCTCGCTCGACGGCTGGGCAGGCACGCAACGCTATGCCGGAATATGGTCGGGCGACCAGACAGGCGGCGTGTGGGAATACATCCGTTTCCATATACCTACTTACATCGGTTCTGGACTTTCCGGACAGCCTAACATCTGTTCCGATATGGACGGAATCTTCGGCGGAAAGAATGCAACGGTCAATATCCGCGATTTCCAATGGAAGACGTTTACCCCCATGCAGTTGAACATGGATGGCTGGGGAGCCAACGAGAAGTATCCCCACGCTTTGGGCGAACCGGCTACATCCATCAACCGGATGTATCTCAAGCTGAAATCCGAACTGATGCCCTATACTTACAGCTTTGCCAAAGAAGCCGTAGACGGTATGCCGCTCATCCGCGCCATGTTCCTCGATTATCCCAACGATTATACACACGGAACCGCCACACAGTATCAGTTCATGTACGGTACCGACTTCCTCGTGGCACCCATCTATCAGAACACTCAGGCAGACGCCGAAGGCAATGATATCCGCGACGGTATCTACCTGCCCGAAGGCACTTGGATTGATTACTTCACCGGCGAGAAGTATGAGGGCAACTGTATCCTCAACAACTTCGACACCCCCATTTGGAAGTTGCCCGTATTCGTGAAGAGCGGCTCCATCATCCCCATGACGCATCCCCACAACAACGTGGGCGAGATAGACCCGTCGCTCCGCATCTATGAGCTTTATCCGAACCGCCATACCGCCACCGTAGAGTACGACGACGACGGCACGACGGAAGCCTATCGCCAGGAGAAATCCGTGTCTACACTGATAGAATCCGATGTTAACGCCCCGAAGCACCGCCTTACTGTCACCCTTCATCCTGCTGCCGGCAATTTCGACGGCTTCGTGAAGGATAAAAAGACGGAACTGCGCATCAACGTCACCGAAAAACCGAAGAAACTCACTGCAAAAGTCAACGGCAAGAGCGTCAGACTGACGGAAGTGAACACTGCCGCCGACTTCCTGCAAGGCGAAAATGTATTCTGGTATGAAGAAGCTCCGAACCTGAACAAGTTTGCAACCAAAGGCAGCGAGTTCGAGAAAGTGACCATCACGAAGAACCCGCAACTCCGTGTGCGGCTGGCTGCTTCCGACATCACCACCCATCGCACTGTAGTGACCGTAGAGGGTTTCCGCTTCGAACCTGCTGACCGTCACCGCGTAAGCACCGGCGCACTGACCGCACCGCAAAATGCACAAGTTACCGAAGAGAACCGCGAAGCATACACACTGAAACCGACTTGGGACAAAGTGCCTGCTGCCGATTTCTACGAAATACAATTCAACGGAATGCGTTATACAACTATTCGTAACACCCATCTCCTGTTTGAAGGGCTCGAAGCCGAGACTCCTTATACATTCCAGGTACGTGCGGTGAACAAGGACGGCGTTTCCGACTGGTCCGAAATCCGCGTAACCACAAAAGCAAACCCGCTCGAATTTGCCATCCACAGTATTGAAGGCGAATCCACAGCTCCTTCGCAGGGAGGATTCGGCGTCAACCGCCTGTTCAACTTCTCCGAGTCGGGCGATACCTGGCACACGAAATACGGCGCTAAAGCCATTCCGCTCGATTTGGTTATCGACCTCAAGACGGTCAACCAGCTCGACAAGTTCCACTACCTGCCCCGCACCGACGCCGGCAACGGTACGCTGCTGAAAGGTTCCGTAGCCTACAGCATGGACAAAGAACACTGGACGGAGGCCGGAGCATTCGACTGGAAACGTAACGGGGATGTGAAGGTATTTGAATTTGCCGACCGTCCTACCGCCCGCTACATCAAACTCCACATAACGGAAGGTGTAGGCAACTACGCATCCGGACGCGAACTCTATGTATTCAAAGTGCCCGGCACAGCCAGCTATCTGCAAGGCGACATCAACAACGACGGCAAGATAGACCGCAACGACCTCACTTCTTATATGAACTATACCGGTTTGCGTCGTGGCGATTCCGACTATGAAGGATACATCAGCAAAGGCGATATCAACATGAACGGCCTGATAGATGCTTATGACATATCCGTAGTAGCTACACAGCTCGACGGCGGTGTCGGCAGAAAGGATACGTTGAAAGTATCTGGTTCCTTGTCCATCAGCACCCCGAAGCGCCTGTATCAGAAGGACGAAATCGTTGAAATCCGCGTGAAGGGCAACGACCTCAAAGCGGTGAATGCACTCAGCTTCGCTTTGCCCTACGACCAAAACGACTATGAGTTCGCAGGCGTGGAACTTCTGAACATGAAAGCGATGGAGAACCTCACCTACGACCGTCTGCACACCAACGGAGTGAAGTCGCTCTATCCTACGTTTGTCAACATCGGAAAGCAGGAGACATTGAACGGCTCTGCCGACCTCTTTGTGCTGAAACTGAAAGCAAAACGCAAAGTGAAGTTTGAACTGACCCTCAAAGACGGAATATTGGTTGATAAGGAACTGAGGATGCATTCGTTCTGATGCGTGATACATCCTGCCGTTCTTGAATCTTTTTTAGGAATTGGTTGAGAAAGCAAACAGTGGATTCGGAGCATTGTCTCCGTTTCTGCTGTTTGTTTTTTAAGGGGGAAATAGGTGTGGAAGGAAAAAGCATCCAATTACTTTACGCATCATAATACAGATGTATCAATGGAATGAAGTGGAAGTGATTGATGGTGAGATTAGCCAAATGCATTGATGTCATTGAAAAGTATCAAAAAAAATATTAGTGTTTGGTAAATATTTAACTATCTATTCTGAGTGATTTTATACATTGACAAGCCCCCTATTTTAGTGATTGTATCGGCTGTCCGATAAAAAACTTCTCCTTTGTGGGGTATTTATCCCGAACTCACATAAATGATGATGGTCATAATCTCACTCGCTGTTAACTGCCCTTTGCGGTTCCTGTGGCATTTTCCATCGGACGAGGGAAGCCCTTTCAAAAGATTTTTGTCCATTTCTGCATCAAAATTTTTGCAGAATTCATCTATAATACAAAAATCTCTGTAACTTTATCCTCGGTAATCATAGGTGTTTGTTTCGTAACCTGTTGTTTGTCAGACTTAAAATTACAAAATAGTTCTATGATTACCTACTTTTACAAGAACTTTCTTATCCCGAACTCACGTAAATATGATTAGTTTGAAGGAAAGTGTTGATATATAGCTTCTATTTGATTATCTTTTAAATAATAAACCATTCCATTTTCTTCCTCAACTGAATTTATTCCCCATTTCTTTTTATCATTTTCAGATAATATGATATTAATTTTTTTGTAGAATTCATATCTTTTTATATAATGGTTAACTATTGGTTGAGTAGCTATGGAAATTATAGCTATTACACTATCCCGATATCCAGACGCATCTAAATTTTTAGCAAAGGAAATAAAGTTACCTATACATTCTGAACATTCTGAGTTCATTATGTATATATAGCCATTAAAACTATTGGAGTATTCTTTTAGTGGTTTTAAATTTAGTGTACCTTTATCTAAAGGTAGAGCATATAGATTTTTATTCGGAGTAGATGTTTTTTCTGTACATTTACAAAGTAATAATAATAAAATTAGGAAACAGCTCTTTTTTATTAATTTTATAAGCATATCAATTATCAGAGTGAAAAGGAGTGAGTTTAACTAATTGAGGATTCTCTTCCTTGTCCATGATTGTTGCATAAAAAGTATCAGGCTCTGCAGATGCACTTAATGCATAGATTCTATTAGGAGCGAGATAACTTTTCAGAAAGTTACCTTCCCAATCAAAACATAAGATGTACGATTGAAACTCTTTTGAGTTGTTTAATGGTACTTCTTTTCCTGTGTACAGAAAAAGTATTTTATCGCCGGAATATGTAAATCCTCTGTAGGCTTCGGGTTGAATCATTCCTTTGTAGCAGACATCCCGTTTGCCACTCTCCTCACTGCTTATTTTTAATCTTGCTTCCGGAAGAGAAACCGGACCAAGTACTTTTTTTATCAGTTGTAAATCCGAATTGTAAAATTCGATGAAAGAGGCTTCGTTGGATGCAAAGAATATTTTTCCCGATTGGGTATTTTCTCCAAGAAATCCTTGCCCTACATTAAACGTCATATAATCAAAGTCCATAGGCATTGTAGGTTCTGGGTTTTCATCGGTCGATGCGATTAACCGTGGCGGTTGTTGATTGATATTTTCTTGGCTGTTGACGTAATGGAATGGATTTACATATATTATTGAGTCACCATAAGACACAGGAGAACTTGTGATTATATTGTTTTTGGAAAGCGATAATAAATTCGGTTCGTATTCTTTTTCTTTCAAAACTTTGTCAATATTTACATTGCATAATTTTCTGTTGATATAGTCCATAACACGCATTGAGTTTCCATCATAATTCATTTGCGCAAAGAGTAACTCTTTAGGGCCTTCTCCAAAGGATAATAATTTTGTTATGAGATTATGAGTGTTTATGTTGTAAAAGTTTAGGAAATTTCCTGCTCCTTTTTGGTTTTCAACAATCAGAATAGTATCGGCATAAATATAAAATTTCTTTGCATAAATACTATCTATAGGATACCATACGCTGTCTGTTTTTAATAAAATAGCATTTGAAAGATTCTCTTTATCCAGGGTGACAGAAACAAAGTTATCTTGGGCTTTTTTTGAACAGGAACATAATATACTGCTTAGAACAATTAATAATATAGGAGTATTTAATCGCATGATAGAATTAGTTTAGAATATGATAAATCACTTAATAATTCATGAGATTTATATCTCGTGAATTATTAAGTGATTTTAATTAATTTACCTTCTTGCCTGCGCAATATAAAAAATCTGTTACTTTGTAACAAACTCCTTCACTACCTTCACAAGTTGCAATGGGTTTATGATTGGAATCATAAATTTCACAACCTGCCAAAGCTTCGCATTCATCAAGACATAAATTTAGTAGATTTTCATCTGTTAATTGGTAGTTATGAATACCAATGTAACCACTAATGGCAATTAAAGCCAAAAACATAATTTTAATAATTGTCCTTTTCATATTTTTATAGTTTAAGTATGCACCAAAGATATAGTGTTTTTTTTAAACAACTGTTATATTGAATGTTTTTTTAACAAAATTATTACGTGTTTGTTAATCTATTAATACGTTTTCGCGGGTAGTTAAAGTATTTTTGGTAAGGGTAGTAAATGTATCAGTTTTCTTCATTCGCTTTTTTAATAAGTAGATGTTGAAAATTAGTTTATATCAAAAAATTGCGTATCTTTATGCAAACCCATAAAGACATACAGCTATCGCAAAAATCAAAGTTATACAACTGACAGACAAACAACGTTTGCAATTAGAAGAGGGCTTTCGCTAAGGCAAGAGCCACGCATACCGTATGCGCTGTCGTGCAGTACTTCTGAAATTCACCAGTCTGACCTCGGAACAAGTTGCTCTCCAGACCGACATGACCCATATATCAGTTAATACCTGGGTGAAACACTTCGAGATATGACCGAGTCAAGGTTGGAAGTCAATCATGGACTACTCGGACGAAGAAGCGGTATGCAAAGCCATAGAGAACGATAGACAAAGCGTGGAAAAAGCGAAAGAGGCATAGCAGCGGGCTTCGGGAAAAGAAGCGAGCGAGAGTACTTTTATATTGGTGTCCGGTAAATATGTTTAACTGGCTATTCTGAGTGATTTTATGCATTGACAAGTCCCCTTTTTTAGTGATTGTATCGGCTGTCCGAGGAAAATAAAAAGTCAAATAGGGCTTGAAAGTTTTACCGGATACCAATAGCTTTTATGAAATCAATGACCAAATCATACGTTTTTGGTATTTGCAAGTTTTATCGGACAGCAATAAAAAACTCCCCACAGAAGTCTTGTGAGTTCTGTGGGGAGTTGTCATTTATATACGAAGCGTTATTTTACGATGCTTTCCGCTCTCTCCAATGCTACGTTGATATTCGGGCAGATGTTTTCTTCTCCCAATAGCTCGTAGAAACCGGCTTTCTCCAATACCTGGTGCACTTTGGCGTTTACTCCCGAAAGGATGACGGTTGTCTTTTCTTTCTGCGACATTTCGCAAAGCACGGTCAGGTTGTGGATACCCGTAGAATCAATGAACGGGACTTTCCGCATACGGATGATGCGTACTTTCGGGCGTTCGCCCAATTGCGCCATCGTTTCTTCAAATTTGGTGGCGATGCCGAAGAAGTAAGGGCCGTTGATTTCGTACACCTCTACGCCTTTAGGGATAAGGAGATGTTCTTCGTGTACGGCAATGTCCGATTCTTTGTTCGGGTCGATTTCGTCCGTGATGACAGAGATTTCGGTAGTTTCCATGACACGTTTCATAAAGAGCACGCAGGCAATCACCAGTCCTACTTCGATGGCAACCGTCAAATCGAAAATCACCGTGAGGAAGAAGGTGATAAGCAGAACGGTGACATCCGATTTCGGGTTTTTCAGCAAAGCCTTGAACACCCGCCAGCCACTCATATTGTAAGATACGATGACCAGTACTCCGGCCAGGCACGCCATCGGGATATATTGTGCCAACGGCATCAGGAAAAGCAGGATGAGCAGGAGGACAACTGCGTGGATGATTCCGGCTATCGGTGTCTTTCCGCCGTTGTTGATGTTGGTCATGGTGCGGGCGATGGCTCCGGTAGCGGGGATACCGCCGAACAGCGGAGTTACGATATTTGCCATACCCTGTGCGATAAGCTCTGTGTTAGAGTCGTGGCGGTCGCCAATCACACCATCTGCCACGGCGGCCGACAGCAACGATTCGATGGCTCCCAATACGGCGATGGTGATAGCCACCGGGAACAGCTCTCTGACGGCCTCCCAATTGAGGGCGGGCACAACGGCCTCGGGCAGCTCGGAGTTGATAGTGAAGCGGTCGCCTATCGTCTGGATGCAGTCGATTCCACCGAAAGTCTTCATCAGATACACGGCAACCGTGACAACGACAATCGCTATCAATGAACCGGGAATCTTCTTCGAGAACTTGGGAGTGACGGCAATGATGATGATGCTGGCAATGCTGACAATGGTATTCCACCAGTTGACGGTATCGAAATGGCGGAAGTAAATCATCCACTTGCCGATGAAGTCGCCCGGTACTTTCTCGCCACCGAACGACAGGCCGAAGATATCGGCAATCTGCGTCGTGAAAATGGTGACGGCGATACCGCTCGTAAATCCCACAATGATGGGATACGGGATGAATTTGATGACTGCTCCGAGCTTGAATACTCCTAATAACACAAGAAGTACGCCTGCCATGAGCGTGGCTACAATCAGTCCGGCTTCGCCATACTGCTGGATGATGCCGTAGATGATGACGATGAATGCTCCCGTCGGCCCTCCGATTTGCACTTTGCTGCCTCCCGCCAGGGAGATGATGAATCCGGCGATGATAGCGGTGATGATACCTTTTTCGGGTGATACTCCGGAGGCGATACCGAAGGCGATGGCAAGCGGGAGCGCCACGATGCCGACGATGATACCCGCCATGAGGTCTGCCGTGAACGTCTCTTTCGAATAGTTCTTCAGGCAAGAAACCAGTTTGGGTTTAAATTCAAAAAGTTTCATTTTTATGAGTTGTTATTGTTGGATATTCCTCTTTTCTGCAACGTAGGGGGTGCAAAATTACTGAAAATAATCGGAAAAAGTATGTTGTTCAGCATATTATTTGCCGATAATCGGGGTTTGGGTGATGCTTTCGGAAGGGTATGGGCGAAAAAAAAGAGGCCGGCTTTGAACAATTCGCTCCGTTTTTTGTTTCTATAGTACAAACAGGTTACATTTGACAATCATTTATTAAAAATAAGAAAGAGATTATGACTAAGAGCATCAAAGGAACTCAGACAGAAAAGAATCTGCTGACTTCATTCGCAGGAGAATCACAGGCAAGAATGCGTTATACCTACTTTGCCAGCGTGGCAAAGAAGGAAGGGTACGAACAGATTTCCGCCATTTTTACTGAAACAGCCGACCAGGAGAAGGAGCACGCCAAACGTATGTTCAAGTTTCTCGAAGGCGGTCCGGTGGAAATCACTGCCTCTTATCCCGCAGGCGTGATTGGCAATACGCTTGAGAATCTTCGCGCTGCCGCAGCAGGCGAACATGAAGAGTGGTCGCACGATTATCCTCACTTCGCAGAAGTGGCCGAACAGGAAGGTTTCCCGATGGTAGCTGCCATGTACCGCCATATTATGGTGGCGGAGAAGGGACACGAAGAGAGGTACCGCGCTTTCATCAGCAATATCGAGAATATGACCGTCTTTGCCAAAGAAGGCGAAGTGGTGTGGCAGTGCCGCAACTGCGGTTATATCGAGATTGGCAAGGAAGCTCCTGAGGTTTGTCCCGCTTGCCTGCATCCGCAAGCCTATTTCGAGGTGAAGAAAGAGAATTATTGATAGACAGTTGTCAGGACGGTTAGTCTCTCCTGTCAGTCATAAACGGCCGGGTCCTCAGGTAATGGGGGCCCAGCTGCGTTTATAACCGCAATGCAGTGGAATTCTTTCCCTCATGTTTGAAAGTTCTTCTTTTTTGCGTATTTTTGCCCAATCCGACGGAAAAGAACGATAACTTTATATAAACACACATATGTTTGGGACAAAGAAGAACAAGGAAGCCGATTTTATTACAACGGCTGAACCTTTAAAACTGACAACCGTAGCCACAGGAACGGTTTTGAAGGGCACGATTGAAGTAGAAGGAAGCCTTCGGGTGGATGGAGTCATTGAAGGCGACGTGACGTGCCATAAGATGGTGGTGATAGGTCCGCAAGGCACAGTGAGGGGAAATATAACCTCCAATTCGGCAGTGTTGCAAGGCACGCTCAAGGGAGATATACACATTGCGGACCTGCTGACACTTAAGTCGGGCTGCCTGCTCAACGGGGATATCTATACCTGCAAGCTGGAAATAGAACCGCAGGCACGTTTCAACGGAACCTGCAATACGATTGAGGAGAAACAGCCGCAACAGCAGGCCAAAGCTACGGAAAAACCTGCCAAATAGGATTCCGGAAACTGTTTGCAGCCTTATAATCAACTCATTGCAGCATCTATATGTGCTGGATGCAGGACATATAGATGCTGGACATTGGACATATATGTCCTGCAAGTAGGACATATATACCGTGCAAACCGGTCATATAGCAGGTGAAAATAGCGGATAACCGCTCTCTTTCCTATTTCTTGGCGTGCGGATAATCTATCGTATAATGCAATCCGCGGCTTTCCTTGCGTTCCATCGCCTGGCGCATAATCAGATAGCCTACATTCACCATATTGCGCAGTTCGCAAATCTCCCTCGAAGCCACACTGCGCTTGAAGAGGCTTTCGGTCTCTTCGTAGATAATGTCCAGCCGGTCCCACGCACGTTTCAGGCGGAGGTCGCTGCGCACGATACCCACGTAAGTGCTCATAATCTGGTTGACCTCTTTGATGCTTTGCGTTATCAGCACCATTTCTTCCGGCGAGCGGGTGCCTTCGTCATTCCATTCCGGAATCTCCTCGTTGTAGGTATATCGGTCTATCACTTGTAGGCTGTGTTTGGCGGCGGCGTCCGCATATACTACGGCTTCAATCAGCGAGTTTGAAGCCAGTCGGTTTCCTCCGTGCAGTCCCGTACACGAGCACTCTCCCACTGCGTAAAGGCGTTCGATGGAAGACTGTCCGTTCAGGTCGACGAGGATACCGCCGCAAAGGTAGTGTGCCGCCGGAGCTACCGGGATGTACTCTTTGGTGATGTCGATGCCTAAACTCAGGCACTTTTCGTAGATGTTGGGGAAATGCTTCTTGGTCTCTTCCGGGTCTTTGTGGGTGACGTCCAGGTAAACGTGGTCGTCGCCACGGTTCTTCATTTCGTTGTCGATGGCACGTGCCACGATGTCGCGCGGAGCAAGCGAAAGTCGCGGGTCGTACTTGTGCATGAACTCCTTGCCGTCAAGGGTGCGCAGAACGCCTCCGTAGCCGCGCATGGCTTCCGTGATGAGGAACGAAGGACGGTCGCCTGGGTGATAGAGGGCGGTGGGGTGGAATTGTACGAATTCCATGTCTTTCACCGTGCCTTTGGCACGGTAGACCATAGCGATGCCGTCTCCCGTTGCTACCAACGGATTGGTCGTGGTCTTGTAGACGGCTCCTACTCCACCGGTAGCCATCAGCGTCACTTTGGCCAGGTACGTATCCACCTTTCCGGTTTTCGGGTCGAGGATATAAGCGCCGTAGCACTTGATGTCCGGTGTCTGGCGGGTGACGGTCATTCCCAAATGGTGTTGTGTCAGTATTTCAATGGCAAACTGGTTTTCGATGACCGTGATATTGGGGTGCTGTTGCACGGCTTTAATCAGGCTGTCCTGTATTTCGGCTCCCGTGTTGTCTTTGTGGTGAAGGATGCGGAACTCCGAGTGCCCTCCTTCGCGGTGCAAGTCAAATTCGCCTTTCTCGTTCTTGTCGAAGTCTACTCCCCACTTTATCAGTTCTTCGATTTGTGCAGGAGCTTCGCGCACCACTTTTTCCACTGCGGCACGGTCGCTAATCCAGTCGCCGGCGTTCATGGTGTCTTCAATGTGCTTGTCGAAATTGTCTACCACCAGGTTGGTCACAGACGCTACTCCTCCTTGCGCGAAGTACGTATTGGCTTCTTCCAGCCCGCTTTTACAGATAAGAGCAACTTTACCTTTGTGCGCCACTTTCAGCGCAAAACTCATGCCGGCAATTCCGGAGCCGATAACGAGGAAATCGAATTTTCTTACCATATATTTTGTTATTTAACCCTGCAAAGCTACAAAATAACTCACTTCGTTGTACTTTTCGTTGTCATTAATTCGTAAAATTGCTACCTTGCGGGCAAAATCAGACAAGATGAATCGAATTTTTCATGCACGCATCGCGTGGTATCATTATTTTCTGCTGGCAGTGCTCACGGTGAATGCCGTGGGGGCTTTGTGGACGAAGGCGGCTTTGCTGGGTGTGTTGTTTATGCTTCTGCTTATTGTAGTCATCGAGTGGGTGATACATACCACATATACGCTGACTGCGGACGGGATGCTGGTAGTGAACAGGGGGCGGTTCGGCCGCAAGCGGCAGATTCCTTTGCCGGAGATTACCTCCGTGCAGCAATGCGCTTCGATGCGTTTCGGACGGTTCGTGCTCACCCGTTATGTGCTGATAGGATACGGCAAAGGGAAGTACGAAGCAGTGATGCCCGTCAAGGAGCGTGAGTTTATGCAACTGCTCGAAGCCCGTCTCTCCGGTTTGTCGTCCGGCGGCGTTCGTCCCTGAACGCTGGTATATACATTCCGGGTTCATCCGTAGGCAAGGGGGAATGAAAACCGAAGAAAAGTTATGCCGGATGATTGCAATGCGGAAAAGAACCCGCTACCTTTGTCAATAATCAATATATAGATAAGTTATGGAAGATTTGCAGGACAGATACATTCGTTTCGACTGGGCCATCAAGCGCCTGTTGCGACAGAAGGCGAATTTCGATGTGCTTGAAGGATTTCTCACCGTCCTGATAGGCGAGAAGATAGAGATCATGGAGATTCTCGAAAGTGAGGGAAACCAGCAAAGTGCCGACGATAAGTTTAACCGGGTAGACATCAAGGCACGCAACAGTAAAGACGAAATTATCATCATCGAAATACAGAATACCCGTGAGTTGTATTATCTGGAGCGTATCTTGTATGGTGTGGCAAAAGCCATTACCGAACATATCTCTTTGGGTGATCCTTATCACAAAGTGAAAAAAGTATATTCCATCAGCATTCTTTATTTCGACATCGGCAAGGGGACGGATTATCTATACCACGGTCAGAACCAGTTTGTAGGTGTCCACACAAAAGACTATTTGCAGGTGAATGTGAGGGAACGCGACGCTATTGTCACTCGTATGCCTTGCGAGATATTTCCCGAATATATTTTAATTCGCGTGAATGAGTTCGACAAAGTGGCGGTTACCCCTTTGGAAGAATGGATAAAATACTTGAAAGACGGTACCATACGACCGGATACCACCACTCCCGGATTGAGCGAAGCACGCGAAAAGCTGAAATATTTCTCCATGTCTTCCCAAGAACGGCAAGCGTATGACGAACATATCAGTGCCATGAAGATACAGAATGATGTATTGGATTCAGCTAAATTGGAAGGTCGTTTGGAAGGCAGGGAAGAAGGTCGTTTGGAGGGTCGTTTGGAAGGCAGGGAAGAAGGTCGTTTGGAAGAAAAACGACTTATGGTCTGTGGTTTGAAGGAGCAGGGCGTTTCCGTTGAAATCATTAGCCAGGTGTCCGGTCTTAGCATGGAAGAAGTGTTGAAGATGTAGTTTTTTTATTGAATTAACCAACTTATTTAAGCAGAGATATTATGAAATATCAAGTGATTATCATCGGCGGCGGTCCTGCCGGATATACGGCTGCCGAAACTGCCGGCAAAGCCGGTTTGAGCGTATTGCTTATTGAAAAGAACCATGTAGGCGGCGTTTGTCTGAACGAAGGATGCATCCCGACCAAAACCCTGCTCTATTCGGCTAAAACCTATGACAGTGCGAAGCATTCGTCGAAATATGCGGTGAATGTGTCCGAAGTCTCTTACGATTTGCCAAAGATTATAGCCCGTAAAAGCAAGGTAGTGCGCAAATTAGTGTTGGGAGTGAAAGCAAAGCTGACCTCAAACAATGTCACCCTTGTATCGGGAGAAGCGCAGATTGTAGATAAACACACAGTCCGTTGCGGTGAAGAAACCTATGAAGGCGAAAACCTGATACTCTGCACCGGTTCGGAAACCTTCATCCCTCCCATTCCCGGTGTGGAGACGGTGGATTACTGGACGCACCGCGATGCATTGGACAACAAGGAACTGCCCGCTTCTCTTGCCATTGTCGGCGGTGGAGTGATAGGGATGGAGTTCGCCTCTTTCTTCAACAGCTTGGGCGTGCAGGTGACGGTAGTCGAAATGATGGATGAAATCCTGGGCGGAATGGACAAGGAGCTGTCTGCCCTGCTGCGTGCCGAATATGCCAAACGGGGTATCCGGTTTCTGTTGGCTACGAAGGTGGTCGGCTTGTCGCAAACGGAAGAAGGAGCAGTTGTCTCTTATGAGAATGCAGACGGCAATGGTACACTTGCGGCGGCAAAGCTATTGATGAGTGTCGGCCGCCGTCCTGTGACGAAAGGCTTCGGGCTTGAAAACTTGTCGTTGGAGAAAACAGAACGCGGCACTATCCGCGTGAATGAGAAAATGCAGACCTCCGTGCCTAATGTCTACGTATGCGGCGACTTGACAGGCTTCTCCCTGTTGGCCCATACAGCCGTCCGCGAAGCGGAAGTCGCTGTGCATTCCATTCTCGGCAAGGAAGATGCAATGAGCTACCGTGCCATTCCGGGAGTGGTCTATACCAATCCGGAGATTGCAGGCGTGGGCGAAACGGAAGAATCGGCAGCCGCCAAAGGCCTTGACTGCCACGTAATCAAATTGCCGATGGCGTACTCCGGACGCTTTGTAGCAGAAAACGAAGGAGTGAACGGCGTCTGCAAAGTACTGCTCGACGGGCAGCAACGCGTGATTGGAGCACACGTATTGGGCAATCCGGCTTCGGAGCTCGTCACGCTTGCGGGAACTGCCATTGAGCTGGGATTGACGGCGGAGCAATGGAAAAAGATTGTCTTTCCCCACCCTACGGTTGGCGAGATATTCCGCGAAGCATTGTAGACTAAATATACCCCATCAAGAAATCAGAATGATATGACAAGAAAGAAGATTGTTCCCGCCCTGCTGGCAATGTTGCCGTTTATGATGTGCTGTTGCACGGCAGACCGCAAAGCGGCAGTTCCGGCAGGCGAGTATTGGATTGAGGGAGAGTTGGCAAATTCTCCGGATAGCGACAGTATAGTGATTGGGCTGTACGAAGATGAAGGAAGGACGTTCAAACTTTTGGCGCAGGATACGCTTGTCGGTGGTAAGTATGCTTTCCGGGATACGGTGTCGGCAACGAAGAAACGGCTGATAATGTCCGATAATAGAGGATTTCCGGGTACATGGTTGGAAGTATGGGTAGCTCCGGGCGAATACATCGAAATCAGCGGCGAAGACAAACTGGTGAAGACTTGGAAGGTAGTGAGCGACATCCCCGAACAGGTGGAAGAAAACCGTTTTACAGCTTGCGCATTGCCTCAGCAAAAGGAACTGATGCGGCTTATGGCAGCAGAATATGACTGGCAACGGCTGATGTTTATAGACCATGCAGGCGATGCGGCGTTCGAAAGAAAAGGCTGGGCAAAGATAGACTCTATCCGGAAGTTGTCTACCCCTTTGCGGCAAGAAATCTGGAAGAAAGAGTTGGACTATATGCAGGAGGCTCCTGTCTCGGAAGTATGGATGGACAAGCTGCTGACGTATGCATCCATGATGCAGTATAAAAGCGTCATGCCTTATGCCGAAGAGGTGAAAAGCCTTTATGCGCGAATGCCGGACGCCGCAAAGGAGACAGACGCCGGACGGGAGATTACCGCCTACGTTTATCCGCCCGTCGCGGTGGGAATAGGAGACATGATGGCAGACGGCGATTTGTACGATACGAACGACTCTCTCCGCCATATCTCCGAATTTAAAGGCAAATTCATCTTGCTGGACTTTTGGAGTAGCGGTTGCGGTCCTTGCGTAGAGTCTATCCCGGAGATGGAGAAAGTGACTGAAATGTATCAGGACAGGCTGGAAGTAATCAGCATCAGTGAAGATCCGAAAGCACGTTGGAAAGAGTATGTCAAGAAGAAAGGAATGGGCGGCAACCAGTGGAACGAACTTCGCCGGGGACGTACGGGGCTTGCTGCGAGCTATCAGGTGAAAGGGATTCCTCATTATGTGCTTATCGCTCCCGACGGAAAGATTAAAGACGTGTGGGAAGGGTATGGCACCGGTTCGATTTTGCAGAAGATGGAGAAGAATTTGAAATAGAGAAATACCTGTGATAATCATAAAAAAGAAACCGTTTACAGCATATTTGTAGACGGTTTCTTTTTTATGATTATCACAGGATAAAATGTTCTTCCTTATTGTTTTTCTTTGTATGTCACATCTTTGATTCGGGCGTATCCCTTAAACTCCCAAATTCTCTCTTTGTCATTATCGTCGAGGTCTTTTATAATATTCATGCCCATACCACCATTTGCTATGTCATAGAAGCGGAGAACACCTCCGTTTGTATCTTCTGCGGTGTTGTAGGAAGCTACAATCAGTTGTTTTTCACGATTCAGATAAATTGTTCTGAGTTCTTCGTCAAACTTGCTTAAGAAGCTGTTTCCTATGTATCCTCCTCCTCCGAATACGTCTTCGTAAATATTAAACTTGAGCATCGTTACTTCTTCTTGCGGCGAAAGTGTTTCCACTGTTTCTACTGCATTGGTAGTGAGGTTATAGGAATATATATTGTTCTTATAAGCATAGTATATTATCGGGTATTGCGAACTTGCGGTAAAACAGTCGGCTTTATCGAAATCGGTTGCCCGGATGTCTGTATAAGCAGCCACTTGTGTGAACTTGTTGGAAGAGGTTACTTGTATGACGTACACATGGCGTTTTGCTCCATCCTGCATGATACAGTATATATATCCGCTGTTGGCTGTGCTAAGCATGGTCACCAAGTCCATGTTGCCGGTTTCATAGCTGAATTTCTTCGATTCCGGGTCGGTCAGCGGATAGCACTTTTGCGTTTTTCCTTGATTGTCGGCAGAGATTAATCCTTCAGTATCCCATCCGATAAAGCGATGGTTGTCAATGTCGTAGAATAATGCGATACCGAAAGTAGGAGCCGTACTGCAATCTTGCAGAGACCGTCCTACGTGGGGAGCCACCCTGTATGTCGGTGTTTCGCCACGCTCGGGGGTATTGATAGGATACTCGAATCCGGCACCACTGGCAAGCATGAACCATGCATACGCATTTCCTTCTTCGGAGATGCAGATGGAGGCGCATTTTTTTCCTAAAGCTCCCCGATTTTCGTTGGTCGGTTGTACAGGGATGCTTACGTATTCTACAATATGGTCGTTGGTACGTGCAAGGAACTTATTCGATGTAAGTTCTTCGGCTCCGGATACTTTGGTAAATTCCCTATAAGCATATTTATGTTGTTTGGAATCTTCATTGTCAAAGTCTGCCGTAGGAGCGATGTAGGCACCGGTCTTTGATAGTAAGATGATGTCGTCGCCTATATTCGAGTTGCGCGTTCTGTAGTACCCTATGTTGGTAGCTTGGCGCAGTGTCGGAACGGTTTCGTCGATTTCTATCACATTGTATGCAGGGAGAATACGTTCTGTTGAGATGTGTGCCAACATATCCATGCGCAGTTTTTCTTCCGGTCCTTCGTTGCAGAGCACCATCCACCCTTCGGAGGTGATGGTGGTGGCATTGATACGGAATAGTTGCACGGTTTTCACATCGGTACGTTTGTCGGTTACGCTGAAATAACAGTCGTGTGTTCCACTGCTTAATGCAGCCAACATATAGAGGTCTTTTTCATTGCCCATAGTTATCCATCTTCCGTTTGCTTTTCTCTGATAAGAAAATTCGTAGTTGGGGTTGTCGGCGTCGATGGTACCTTCCAGAGAAGAGACGATTGTCGGTTTGAAGTCAATGTATTCGGCTCCGGCAAGCAGAGATTTATATTGGGGGATACCTGTTATCTCTATGTTGTTCTTTTCGCTATAGTCGTAATTGCCTTTGTCGTCCGAGCAAGCGGCGAAAGCAACCAACAGACTTAGGCAAAGAGTGTATATCGTTTTTTTGAATGTATTCTTGTTCATATCTTTCATGTTATTGAGATTTTAGTTGTTTCCTGAGAAGTCCACTTCGTATGGAGCCGGCAATTGCATATACGATCCGTCGTCGTCCAATACGGGGTTTCCTTCGTCAAATCTGCGTTGTAATTCCGTTTGCAGTTCTTTGGCATAGAATGGCATACGTCCTTCTTTTACTTTGTCGGTCTCGAATGGTCCCCAGTCGTCGTTGCTGAATCCGAAGAATGCGTTGATATAGGAATATTTGGTGGGATTCCATGCACCGAAGTAGCTGTCGGCTTTTACTCGTGCCCATCCAGGAGGAAGTGAGTATATTTCGTCGATGGTGAACGAATAGCGTGCACCGTCCAGTTCTTTGGCCGTTGTATTTTGCCATGAATTGCTTGATTTATACACTTCCAGTACATTGAAATGTTCGTTCGGTTCCAGTTTCAATGTCAAGGTCAGTGCTTCGTCTCTGATTGCTTTGGAACGCAAGAAACGTACGCCTATGGTTCCTTGATTCTCTCCTGCCTTGATTTTCAGTGTATCGAGGTCTATTTCGTAGTCTCTTCCTTCCTGCATGGTGGTGTTTTCGGTATCTACTGTTACTTTGCACATACGGTCGTAGTCGGTCACCGAACCAAGCAGTTTTACCGGTGCTTTGAACACGACGTTTTTCCATGCTTCCGGGTCTTTTCCCATGAAAGAGAATTTGGTGGAAGTGGAGTAACCCGCCGAGCCGTCGGCGTTGGTAAAGGTTTGTTCCTGGAAGTAAATTTTCGCTTCATCCATTTCGTAGATATCTATTGTCTCTTCTTTGCAGGCAGAAAAGGCTGTGGAGAAGGCAACAAGCGGTAATATCCATTTATATTTCATATTCATTGTTTTTGTTTTTTGGGTGTTGATTAACGGTTGTCTAATTCGTCCTTAGGTATCGGAGCTACGAAACGTGCCTCTTTGGTTGCATCGTCTGCTTTGTCTTTGTAGTCGTAAGAAGGCGGAATAAAAGGCGGCAGTCCCGGGCTGGTCATTGTTTTCACCTCTTTGCAGCCGTTGAATTGGTTGTCAAATCCCTGGTTGGTACGTTTGAAGTAGAAGAACTTCTGTCCTTCTCCCGGAAATTCGCGGGTATATTCCTGGTTGAGGAATGTCTGTAGCCACTCCATGCCGTAGTCGGCGCCATATGTGCCTAAGTTTCTTCTTTGCCGTGCTCTGTCTACATATCTTTGGCCCTCTAAAGTGTTGCCTTGTCTGCCTAACGCTTCTGCGGCGATGTAGTATGCTTCAATCAATTTGATGGATGAGCAGAAAGTGCCGTAGAACTTCTGTGCCTGCAATATACTGGTGTCGTCTTTGTCGGCAGCCGCATCGTCTTTGTCTTTGTCGTTGATGTCTTTAAATTTGGTCAGAGCCATAGAAGGTTCTTCTTCCAGTGTTTTTCTGTCTTCCCATTGCGAACTGAGACGGATGTCGCCGGCATCGGGTGATGCAAAAAGTTGTCCGTCAATGTATCCGGTGCGGGGTACTAACAGGTTCTTGTAGCTGTCTTCTTTGCCAAAACTGTATTTGTATATCAGTCCCCGGTCTTTGTTGTAGAAACCGAACAGTGTTTCGGTAGAGAACATACGGTCGGGGTCGTTTTGGTTCTGGAGCAGTTTGCTGAAGTCTACCACGGGGAAGTATTCGTCCACCTTTGCGTCTTCCGTCAGTTTGCGTGCTTCTTGAAGGGCTGCATCGAAGTTTTCCGCCCACAGGTATGCGCGTGCTGTAAGCAGGACGGTGGCATAGTAATTGAGTCGCAGTTGGCGGTAACGCATGGAGTTGTCCAGTGTTACCTTGTCATATTCGGCTCTCGGTCCTTCGGTGACTACGGGGTCGGAGTTCAGCAATAACTCTTCTGCATCTGTAAGGTCACGCAGGATGTAATTTTCCAAAACGTCCCGAGCTGTGAGGAAAGGCAGAATATCCGTTTCAGTACTTTCGTTGTAAGGGATACCTTGTCCTTCCGGATTGTTGGTATAAACCGGACCGAACAGGCGGAGAAGGTCGAAATGCAGCATGGCGCGTGCTGCCAGCATTTCGCCTTTCAGCATAGCATATTCCTTGACGGGAAGGATATTGGCCGTTACGGCATCCTCTTCTAAGTTTTTCAGAATGACGTTGATGTTCATGATGACTTGGTAGGCGTCTCCCCAAATGCTGGCAAGGGCTTTGGACACGCTTTCCTCGGTATAATCCCACTTGGTCAAGGCTCTGAGGTATTTGTAGTGGGCGGCTTCGTTGTCTTTCTCCACTTGGTAGTACTGTCCGAGGATGTCAATCAGTTCGTATGACAGATATTTCCCGTACAGGCTTCCTCCTCCCATGCGGTTGTAGACACCGTTGACTGCGGCGTAGAAGCCGTCTTTGGTGGCAAACTGTTGCTTTTCGCTTTGTTTGTCGTTGGGCTGTGTCTCCAGCCAGTCGGTACAACTGCAAAGGCATCCGCCAATCAGCAAGATGACCGACCATAACATCATATATCTTTTTCTCTTCATAGTGGTACGTTTTTAAAGGGTTAATGAAAGGGCAAATGATACGCTTCGGGCGTACGGATAGGAGGTTCCCCGTTCCATCTTGATGGTGGTGAGACGGAAGATGTCGTTCATGTATGCATTCAGGCGTATGGAGCCGAGTCCGAAACGGCGTGCCACTTCCGGGTCGAATTCGTAACCTATGCGCAGAGATTCGAGCGACCACGAGTTGTCTTTCTGTACAAAACGTGAGGACATGGGCGTAGACATGGAGTTGGCGATGTCTTTAAACTGCGCCTTGTCGCCCGGTTTTTCCCATCTGTCGTAGAGTGCACGCTTGTCTTGGTTGTAAATCAACTGGTTGTTGCTGATGTTTTCCACCTTGTTGAAGAGTACGCTGTTGAAGGCGTATCCTCCCATTCGGTAACGGAAGTCCATGTTGACGGAGAATCCTTTCCAGGAGAAACTGGTTCCCAATACACCTTCTGCCGTGGGGCGTGCGTTGGCTATGACTACTTCGTCGTCGTAGGAGAAGTCATAAGTCAGCTCACCGTTTTTCTTGATGAATATCTCGCGGCCGGTAGCCGGATCGATTCCGGCGGAGCGTACTGCCCAGATGTCGTCGGGGTCGGCTCCGTCATAAAAACGTTTGGTCGATCGGTTGTCGCCTTCTCTTTCCGAGGAGTTGAAAGATTCCAGTCGGTTGCCGATGCCGGAAAGTTTGTTGGAACCGGTGCGGAGGGTACCTCTTACCGACCACCAGAAACGTTTCTGCATTTGGCGGATGATGTAGTAGTTGGCCTGTGCGGTGAACCCTTTGGAGGTTTGCTTACCGAAGTTTTTGTAAATCATGTTTCCAGTGGCTCCCGAAGAGGGCGGCATATAGATGGAGATAAGCAACGGGTCGGTAGTCTTGTAGTAGTAATCGCCCGTCAGCGTCAGCCGGTTGTCGAGGACGGTGATGTCGAAACCGATGTTGCGGTCGACCGTTGTTTGCCATTCGAGGTTGGGGTTGCCAAGCTGTGCCAGCGAGGTAGTCATTCCGAAGTAGTTGAACGAGTTGAAGTTGTAGCGGAATGTCGTGATGGTGGGCGACGACGAGAAGTTCTGATTGCCCGGATTACCTACCGACGCACGTAGTTTCAGCATACTGACGCCATCGAAATTGTTCTTGATGAATTTCTCGTTGTGCAGGTTCCAGGCAGCTCCTACCGCCCATGTGCCGATGTAATGTTTGTTGATACCGAACACGGAAGAACCGTTCACGCGGTAGCTGAAGTCCAGCATATAACGGTTGTCGTAAGCGTAGTTTCCGATGGCATAGGCGCTCACGGAGCGGTTGGTCGTTTCGTAGTAGTCGGGTTTGCCACCTTCCGGATAGCCGTTGGAGAACGATGGCAGTGTGTAGTCTCCTACGGGGAATCCGATGGCGGAGTATCCGTTCGATTTGGTATCCTGTTGTGAGATGTATCCTCCTGCCGCGATGTTGAGTGTATGCACGTCTTTGAACACTTTGGCGTAGGTCAGTGTCAGTTCGCCTTCGTATTTGTTGTTTTTGCTTTCGTTCCATGTGTACGAGCCGCGTTTGGTGTATTCGGTCTCTTCAAACCGGGTATCGCGTGGCGAGCTGAATGCTTTGCTGTTGCTGTTGGAGTGTGTAAAGCCAAAGCGGGCACGCACTTTCATTTCGCTGATGGGCATATATTCGATGATGAACTTATCGGACAAGGAAAGACCGCCGCTTGTGTTGTAGCTGTTCTGTGCCGCGTTGTATAGTGGGTTGGCAGCATGGATATCGTTGGTGTATTCCAGCCATTTCTCCACTTCGCCTTCCTCATTGCGTTTGGTGTAGTACGGGTTGGCTGCTGCGTATTGTGAGAAATCCACAATCGGATTTTTGCTGTCCGTGTTGTCCATGTAGAACTTGTTTATGAATTGGAGTTTCTTCAAGCGGTAAGTCAGGTCGATGTTTCCACTGAAATTGTCACGTTTAGAATCCTTCATCACTCCCGATATTCCGTTGTAGGAGAGCCCGATACCGAACATGAACGCTCCTTCGCCACCGTCGGCGTAGACCGAGTGGCGATGATTGAGACCGGTTTGCAGCGGTTCGGAAAGCCAGTAAGTATCCACTCCGCGGGCGATGTCTGCCAGTTTGTTGTTGTAGGATTGCATCAGACGGATTTCCTGTTCAGTGCCGGAGAAGTTGCTGTATCTCCCCACCAACCGCTCAAACTCCAGTTTCTCGCGTGCATTCATCAGATTATAGCTGGTGAGGTCGGCCCAGGAGATGTTGGCACTTCCGTTGTAGGAGAGATTAAGTTTGCCCGATTTCGGTTTCACGGTTTCCACCACTACCACACCGTTTGAAGCCTTCGAGCCGTAGATGGCTGTAGAGGCTGCGTCTTTGAGGATGGTGATGGAGGCGATGCGGTTCATATCCATGTTGTAGATGGTTTCGAGCGAAGACTCGAAGCCGTCGAGGATGAAGAGCGGCTGGTTGGGGTCTTCGGCCAGTTCGTCGCGGGTGCTGATGAGGCTCGACTTGCCGCGTATTTCGATGTCGGGCATACGGTTGGGGTCCGAGCCGAAGGCGCTGTTCTCCAAGACGTTGAACGAAGGGTCGAGCGTTTTCAGGCTGGCGATGGCGTTGGTCGTTCCCACGGCTTTCAGCTCGTCGGCGGTGAAGGAGGAGGCGGAGCCGGTGAAGCTCTCTTTCATCTTGTTGACCACGCCGGTCACTACCACGGCGTCCAGTTCGTTCACGTTTTCCACCATGACGATTTTCAGCGTGCTTTCACCGTCGTAGACGATGTTTTGCGTTTTCATGCCGATGGAGGTGAAGTTGAGCACCGTGCCGTGGGCGAGCGGTTTGCCGAAGGCGAAGTTACCGTCGATGTCGCTCACCGCCCCCTGGCTTTTGTCGCGGGTGAAAATGTTGACGCCCGGTATTCCCTGTCCCTCTTTGTCGAGCACACGGCCTTTGAGCAGCGTAGTGGCAGGAGCATCCTTGCCGTTGGCAGAGGTGATGACGATGGTCTTGCCCTTGATGTTGTAGGAGAGTCCGGTGCCGGCAAGCAGCTTCTCCATCACCTGCTCGATGCCCACGTTCTTGAACGACGCCGATACGCGGATGCCTTTCAGCAGCGATGTGTTGTAGAAGAGCTGGTATTTGTACTGCTTGCTCAGTTTCTCCAGTACTTCGGCCAACGGGCGTTTGTTGGCGGTCATCGTGATGGCGTCCTTTTGTGCGCTTTGCGCGCGCACTTCCGGAGCCGAGAAGGAGAGGATGAATGCGAGTAGCATCATGAGTCCCCGTGAGATAAATCTTACTTTCATGTAGTGCTTTTTTTATGATTAGACTTAATGTTCGTTCTCTTTTTCGCGTACGTCGATTTTCTTCTCGCCGTGGAGATGGAAGTCGAGTTCGTTGGTCATGCGCAGCGTTTCGAGCGTTTCGGCGAGGGGTTGCTTGCGCGAGAGTATGCCCGTGTAGCGTATGTGGCTGATGTCGTCGCTTACGGTGATGTCGACGTTGTACCAGCGTGATATTTTGCGCATGATGTGGTCGATGGTTTCGTTGCAGAAGATAAACTCGTCGTTGGTCCAGTCGGTGTCGGCGGCGAGGTCGGCACTGGTCACGGTGTGCTCGCCCGTGGCGTGGCGGTAGGTGAACCGTTGCCCGGGCAGCAGGGTGGCGAGGGGCTGTTTCTCTTTGCGCACGGTTATGCTACCTTCGGTCAGGGTGATGGCCGTTTCGTGTTCTTCGGGGTAGGTCTTGACGTTGAAGGCGGTGCCCGTCACTTCGATTGCCAGTGCGTCGTCCAGTTGCACGACGAAGGGCTTCGCCTTGTCGGGCGCTACGTCGAAATAGGCTTCGCCGCACAGCTTCACCCGTCGGGCGTGCGCCTCGAAGTGGGCGGGGAAGAGCAGTTCGGAGGCGGCGTTGACGTGTATGGTTGTTCCGTCCTCCAACGTCAGGCGGTGTTCGCCGCCGGCGGGGACGATGAGTTTGATAAGCTGCCGGCGGTCTTGCGGCAGGCTGATAGCCACCTCTTTCTTACCGTCGCCGGTGGTGTTGACAAGGCGGTTGCCTACTACGGAGAGTTGTTTCTCTTCCAGCGTCAGGCGGTGTCCGCCGTCGGTGCTGATGCTGGTCTTTTCGTTGCCGGGGATGGCGGCGGCCCATTGCGGCAGGGGGCGTTCGGCTTGTTGCGGTGCAGTCAGCCGGGCTATGCCGAAGAGTAGCACGAGGATGGCGGCAATACCTCCGCACAGGCGGCAGAGCGTGGCGGGAGTGATGATGCGTTTGCGCGGTGCGGGCGGCGGAAGCCGTCGGTGCAGTTGCCGCAAGGCCTCTTCGGGGTCGATGGATTCGCGGAAGCGGATTTCTTCTGTGAGTGTCTGCTGCCTGCCGATGCTTTCGTACAGGGCAGGCGATTGCTCTTTCCACGCTTTCAGCAAGGGGGAATCGGGTGTTTTTCCTGTATATAGCTCGCGGGCAAGTGCTTCGGCCAACTGTATGCTTTCTTTCAGATTGTTGTCTGTCATTAAGATTAATCAATGTTGTATTCTTTAATAAGAACAACTTAAGGGCAGATGAGTATGATATGAAAGGGCGTTTTTTTTCAATTTTCGTTTGTTTTATTAAGAAACGGGTGGTAACGCATCTATGCGCTGTGTGCAGGAGATATATGCGCTGCGTGCAGGATATATAGCTGCTGCGCGTAGGATATATGTCTCCTGCACGCAGCGTATATAGGCCTTGCGCGTCAGCAGTTAAGGCCCGCGAAAAGCAGTGAGTACAGGAGGAAGCGCAGCTCTTTCAGCTCGGTGCGCAGCTTGGCGTAGGCGTGCATCTTGTGCGACTTCACGGTGGGGAGTGATATTTGCAGCAGTTCGGCTATCTCCTGGTTCGATTTGTTTTGCAGCGTGAGGAGTATGATTTTCTGTTCGCTTGGGGTGAGTTCCTTTATCTTGGCGTGGAGCATGGCCGACACCTCCTCGCGGATGACACTTTCGATGGTAAACTCCTCGCTTTGCATCTTTTGCAGTTCCCCGTTGGCATACCGGGCTTTCACGTCCTCGTGCTTGAGGTAGTTGATGACGCGGTTGGAGATGGAGCGGTAGCAGAAGGTTTTGGCGGCAAGGCAGGTGGGGAAGTTGGCACGCTGCTCCCAAAAGCTCACGAATACGTCTTGAACGATGTCGCGTGCCTCCTCTTCGTTCAAGCAATACCGGCAGGCAAAGGAGATGAACGTAGCGTAGTGCGTTTTGAAGAAGTGGTCGAACTCCTCTCTGCTACTTGCTCCTTTGTCTGCCGGAAGGGTGATATTTCGTTGCTTTGTTCTACTCATAAAAGTCTATTTATCGCAAAAATACGCATTTTTTTTGCCTGAATGAACTTTATGGTAGTTTTTTATGGTTTCAGTGCCGCTTCGTTTGCGGCGTGGCCTACCAGGCTACCTCTACGGCGGCGGGATAAATGCGTTGCGGGTCGAAGAAGGTGGCGCAACTGTTTACCAAGTGTTTGAGGTCGGGTTTCACTTTGCCTTCAAACACCTGCTTGCCGTTTACCGTCACGGTGACCTTCTGTTTCAGGTCTACCAGTTCGCTGTTGAGGTAGAGCAGCACTTTGCCTTTGGCGGCGGGCGTGTAGCTCTTCTTGAATTTCAGTTCGATGCCCCAGTGCGGGTCTTTCTGGATGGTTTCGTAGGTTACGTCGTCCACGTTGAGCGCGATGTGGTTGCCCTCGATGGTCATTTCGTAGCGGGTACGGGCGTCGGCCGAGGGACGCTCTTTCACAACGAGGTTGTAGAAACCCTTGCGGTGCAGGCCGTCCATTTCGAAGTCTTCCCACAGCACGTATTTCGGGTAAGGGTTGCGGGTGTACTGCTTCAGCCACGGCGTGGTGGGGCGGTAGTCTATGGAGTGTCCGCGGTTGGGAATCAGTTCGATGCGGTGGGTGAAAAGCCCTGGGTGTTCTTTCTGCAGGCGTTCAAACTCGGCTTTGACATAGCCCGTCAGCATATTGCGGTAGAATCCACGGTCGACGGCTCCCGTGAGGAGCGAGAAGGCGATGTTGGCGCAGTTTTCCGCCGGTGCGTTTTTCAACGGTTCACCGCCTGCCATAGGGCCTGCTCCGGCGAGGTAGTCGGCATAGAACGAGGCAAGGCGCTGGCTGCCGTAGCCACCTTCGGAGATACCGAAGATGTACACCCTGTCCGGATTGATGTCGCCCGAGGCGAGCGCCTGGCGGAGCAGTTTCTCCCAGGCAAACTGTTTGGATTTCTGCCACCAGCGGTAGTATTCGCCTTCGTTGGGTATCTGCGGGATGAAGTAGGCCGACGGGGCGTCGTCGAACATCTGGCATATTTGGAGTCCCGTAGCCCACTCCGCCGCTTTCGGGCCGGAGCCGTGGGTGTAGAGGAAGAGCGGGTAGCCTTCATCGGGCTTCGCTGTGCCTTTGCTGCCCCAGTAGTAGGGCATCACAGCTTTCGGTTCCAGTTCGGAAGGGAGGTTCCATTGGGCGTTAGTCTTGTCCGACAGGGGTTGCAGGGGCGACAGCTTCTCTTCGTCCAGACGGCTGTTGGCCGTTTTCCACGCTTCCCATACCCGTTGGCGGTATTCGTCTGTCTTCGACAGGCTGAGCCGTTTTCCCTGTGCGAAGGCGGGGGCTTCTCCTGCCGATGTCAGGCAGGTGGTGAAGTAGTTGAGCAGGGCGGTGTTGTCCTTGCCCGCATTGCCGGCGGTGGCGGTGTTTGCTCCTGCTAAGCAGAAGAGCACGCCGCATAGGGCGGCGTTGCGCATAGCGTTCATAGCTTTCATGGTATTGTTATGTATGGTTGATAGTTTGTCAGGTTGATGGCGGCAAAAGTATGGATTTACTTTGAGATGCAAAACATTTTGACGGGTTTTATTTGTAGCATTACAGATTGGCACAGATTGACACCGATTTCTTTTAGTCTGATTATGAACTGTTAAGACGAATCGGTGTCAATCTGTGCCAATCTGCGGTGAGTTACGGTATACCGCCTGCCTTTCCGGTGGAACTGTTCGGTTTCCGGTGGCTTAATCCAGCAATTTCAGCAATTGCCGGTAGAGTTTGGGGTCGGAAGGACGTTTGGCGAAAGCATCCACAATCTTTCCCTGCCGGTCGATGATGACGATGCGAGGTACCGAACGTATTCCGTAGTGTTTCGCTATGTCCGACTTGAAACCCTTTGGCACGTTGAGTTGCAGGGTTTCCCCGTGCTTGTCTTTCACAAGTTCCCTCCACGCTTTGAGCAACGGTTCGCCGGTGTCGAGCGACAGTGTGAAGAACTGTATCTCCTTGCCCTTCATCTTCTCTGCCAGCTTCTCCATGTGCGGCATTTCCGCCTTGCAGGGGACGCAGCCGCTAAACCAGAAGTCGAGCACCAGCACCTTTCCGGCATAGTCGGCCGAAGAGTACGTCTTTCCGTCGATATCGTTGGCGGTGAATGCGGGCGCCGTGTTGCCGCGTGTGATGTTGGCGTAGTGTGCCTTTATTCCGTCGTACTGCTGTGCCAGTTGCGCCAGTTCGCTGAGGAATGCTTCGCTATGCACGGGCACGGCAGCCTTCGCTACCGACAGGTACACCGGAAAATCGTCCGAGTAGCCCGCCTTCAGTATTTGTTTCAGATAACGTATCAGGAAGGCGGCCTTCACCTCATTGTCCGATATTCTTGCCGCATACTGTGCGAGGAAGTTCGTCGGGTCGGGTTGCCACTCGCCGTTCTTCTCCAGCGTTTCCATCGACTCGCGCATCACGCTGAACCATTTGGGGTAATACAGCAGCGCGGCATCCTCATACCGGTTCTTCCGTACATCGTCGTAATAGCCCGCCGGTAAGTCCAGCTCCTTTTTCATGAACACGCGCATCAGATTCGGGCCGTTTAGCAGTTGGTGGAGGAATGCATATTGGTAATAATACGCGTGTATGTGCTTGAACTCGTCGGGCAGGTCGGACGCCTTGAGTGCATCGAGCAACTCTGCAAGTACTCCGTGCTGATACTCCAGCCACTCTTCGGAGTAGGGAGTGATGTGTTCGGGGCTTTTGAATACCGAAGAGTGCTGCTGGATGAAGCGGTTGATTGCTGCATTGTCTCCTTCGAAGGATACTTTTCCGTCCTTCTCCCCGATGCAGCTTGTAGAGCCGGGAGTGACAAACACGGTCGACATACTGCTGTTGGACGCCATGTAATAGTAGTAGGCAGGCTTTTCCAATGGCAGCGTTACCGTCTCTCCCGGCTGCACTTCCCGGTAGCCGTGCACCGTGTCGCTTTCGCTTTGGAAATAGATTTTCTTACCGTTGGTCTCCGCCTTGAAGGTGATGCGTGCCATTTTGCCGTCGGAAGAGGAGGCAAACCCCTCTGTATAGGTGAATATACAGAGAAGTGTGGCTATAAATAGAGTAAATGTTTTCATTATTTGCTGTTTTGTATTAAGTTACTGTTTTGCATGGCCGATACGGGGAACGGGAACGTCAGCAGGTGCGAACCGGGCTGAAGAGTGTATGTCTCTCCGCCGATTTCCCGCGTCAGTGTCTCGTTGAATTCGGTGCAGAAACGGCGCATATCGAAGAACCCGTTGCTGGTGAACAGCAGTTCGCGTTTGCGTTCTTCGCGCACGATTCGCATGGCATCGGCATCGTCGGCAGCCGTGAGTGCGGCGTAATACTTGGCTATGATGCGGTTCTTGCGCACTTCGTTCACGTATTTCATGGCGTTCTCCTTGTCATTGCGGCGTGCGTAACACTCGGCAGCCATCAGATAGACTTCGGAGAGCTTGATTCCCGCAGGGTTCCAATGGTAGCCGGCACTTAGACTTAACATGATGCTTCCCGGTTCGGCGGTAGGCCGTGTGGGAGTTGCTCCTAAGTTGAAGGTATAGCGCAGGTCTTCCTTCGGTTCATACAAGTCCATTACCGGCTTGCGCACCATATTGGGAGAAGGGTCGAACTGTGTCAGTCCGTTCTGCGAGAGAAGGTTTTCGGCATCTTCATACGGGTGGTTGAAGTACATCATTGAAGTGAACATACGGAACATGGAGTACATGGGCATTCCATATTCTATCATCTCTTCTGTGTACATGGGGTATAATTGCAACATATAACCGACTGCTGCTTGATACTCCGTATTCATGTTCCACAATCGGTGGCGTCCTTCGCCTTCCGCTTCCTTGATACCGTCCAGCGATGCTTGGAGCGCTTCGTCGAATTCCCTCTTGAAGAGGTGCACTTTGGCTTTCAGCGCGTAGCCGAACGACTTGTCGGGGCGGAACGTATTCATTGCCACGTGCGGAAGATGGGGCAAGGCCTCCTCGATGTCGCGCTGAATCAGCCGGTAGGCATCGGCCACGGTCGACTGCACACCTTTGGCTTCCATATCGAAGTCTTCGCGGAGGATAATTCCGCGGTCCTGCTCTGCCGTTGCCGGATTGTAGGGCTTGGCGAAGGTGTTGATAAGGTAGAAGTAGGCATACGCACGCATGATTTTGGCCTGTGCCATACCGTAGCGTTTATCCTCTTCGCTTCCTTCGGAGTCGTTGATGTTTTGGATGATGATGTTGAAGTTGGATATCTTTTTATAGCACATGGTGTACATATCGTCGCTTCCGGTGGCTATCATGTAGGCGGCGCGGTCGAACTCCTCGTCCCAATAGAATGCTGCCGAGTTGAGCGGCGCGGAATAGTTTTCGAGCAACTCCATGTTGTGTGAGGTAGCTTCGCCGCACAGATACCATTCCGACTGGATGGGATATCCGTAGACGTCTTCAATCAGTCCCAGATAGTCGCTCGTCTGATTGAGCACGAACTCTCCTTTGGGGACGAGGTCCAGGTAGTTGTCGCAGGCACTTAGGCCGAGGGCTGCGGCTATGCAGCCGATGATGATATTTCGTTTCATACTTGCTGAGTCGTTTTAGAAGTTGATGTTGATACCTAATATGTAGCTGGTTACCTTCTCGTCGGTCCGTGTGCCGGAGTTGGCGTTGAAGGCTTCGGGGTCGATGGCCCGTTTGTTGGCCGCCCAATAGCAGGGGTTGTTCACCTGGGCGCGCAGGCTCATTCCCTTGAATCCCGCTTTGCTTATCCACGCTTGGGGCAGGGTGTAGCTCAGCCCGATGTTGCGTATCTTGATGAATGCGGCGCTTGCGGTGTTGTAGTCGGCATATCTCCATTGGTATTCGCGGTCGGCACTTAGCCCGTAGACGGTCATTGAGGGGATGTCGGTATCGGTATGTTCCGGCGTCCAACGGTTGGCAACGTCTTGGTGCACGGCGCCTTTGTAGGTTTCGGAGCGCAGTCCGCTATAGAGCGGGGTGGCGTCGACGCGCAGTGAGTGTCCCGCATAGTAGACCACTTTGGTGAAGAAGCTGAGCTGCTTCCAGCGCAGGTTGATGTCGAGTGCGCCGTTCCATTTCGGGTCGAGCTGGCCTACGCAGGTCAGTGCGTCGATTTCGTCGACGGGCTTGAGCGATACGACATTGCCTTCGGCGTCGTACACCGAGGGGTCGCCCGTTTCCGTCAGTCCGGCATAGCGGTAGGCGTAGAGCGAGTTGTAAGTGTCTCCTTGCAGGTAGAAGCTGCCCGGACTGGCAAGCATATCTTTGGCGGAGGTAGGTATGTAGCCCACTTTCTTAATCTTGTTGCTGTTGTAGGAAGCGGTGAAGGCAGTGGTGAGCGACCAGTCGCGTTGGTTGAGCCAGTCGTACGACAGTGAAAGCTCTATACCTCTGTTGCGCATGGCGCCGTTGTTTACTCGTGCCGTCTGGAAACCAGTTGATGGGTCGAGGCTGGTGTTGGCAAGCAGGTCGGAGCTGTAGCGCTGGTAGAAGTCGAAGCTACCGCTCAGTTTTTTCAGCAGGGAGAAGTCGACTCCGGCGTTGAAGGTGGAGGTCTTTTCCCAACGGAGCAGCTTGTTGGGTGGCGTGAGGATGGTGGTCAGGTTGGCCTGGCTATATGGAGAGACGGCGTAGCTGCCCAGCAGGTAGGGCGATGTGTTTTGGTCCACGTTACCCGTGATGCCATACGTGGCGCGTAGCTTGAGCATATCCACCCAGGCAACGTCTTTCATGAACGCTTCGTTCGAGATGTTCCAACTGGCTCCTACCGACCACAACGGGCGATAGCGGTATTTGGGGTCGGTGCCGAAGAGGTCGGCCTGCTCGATGCGGACGCTACCGTTGAAGGCATAGCGTGCGTCGTACGAATAGCCCGCGTTGAGGTAGGCCGATACGTAGCGGTGGTGCGAGTTGCTTACTTGCAGTTGCTCTGTCTTGTTGAAGGCGTTGTTGCCCAACTGGCCGATGACACCTTCGTTCAGTGCCGCCCAGTCCACTTGCTTGTAGACGAGTTTCTGTTCGTCGTAGCCGTAACGTTCGCCAAGTGTCTTGCGGTATTTGTCTTCGCGTATTTCTCCACCCAGGAGCGCGGTAATCTCGTGCTTGTCGTTGACGGTGGTCTGGTAGTCGAACTGTCCGCGCAGGTTCATGTACGCCCAGCGTGCGTGCGATTCTCCCATTCGTCCGCCCTGGGGGATGTAGTAGATGAATCCTCCCTTCGGGTTGGTGACGGCATACTGGTTTATCATGCGTCTCATGTAGAATGAATCCTCCTCGTCCTGCCGTTCGGCGTTCTGGTCGCGTCTTTCATACTGGAACTTCACGCCGAATTTCAGTCCTTTCAGCAGTTTGAAGTCGGCGTGTGTGAAGAGCTTCCAGTAGAGGTCGTCGGTATCCTGCATATTCTTGGCCGATTCTTCCACGGCGTTGTATCCCATCGGCTTCAGCCCTTCGGTCTGGGCTATTGCCTGCGAGTTGTGGTAGTTGTGGGGGTAGATGTAGGCGTAGCTTCCGTCGGCGTTGTAGAGCGACTCGTAGGGCATGGCGGTTGTGGCGCCCTGATAGCCGGCTTGCGTGTAGCTGCTGTTGCCGATACCCACGTTTGTTCCTACGGTGAGCTTGAACCACTTGGTGAGGTCGAGTTCGTTTTTCATGTAGAACGTGAACTTGTCGAAGCCGTTGTGCTTGTTGTAGGTGCTTTCGTTCTCGTAGCGTGCCGAGAAGAAGAAGTTGGACTTGTCGCCCGCTTTGGAGAGCGAGAGATTGTAGTCCTGCACGAAGTTCATCCGTTGCAGTTCGTTGCGGTACTCTTTGCGGTAGTCGTTCTGCCGCAGGAGGTCGATGGAAGCGTTCAGTTGGCTTTCGGTGATTTCTCCTTTGGCAAGGCTTTCGTAAAGGCGGTCTACGGTGGAGAGATATTGGGGCGCCTTCATGTCGTTGAGCGATTCGAAGTAGTCCGACGGGCTCTCCAGGTAGTTGGGATGATGGGTGAGGTAGTCGATTTCATAGTCGATGATGTCGCTCGTGGAGGCGTAGCGGCGGTAGTCGAGCGATGGAAGCGGGTTAAGGTAGAAGTTGGCCGACACGTTGATGTTCGCCTTCTTGCCCGTAGCGCGTTTGGTGGTTACGACGATGACGCCGTTTGAGGCACGCACACCGTAGAGAGAGGTTGCCGCAGCGTCCTTCAGCACGGTGATGGTCTCGATGTCCTCCGGATTAAGCTCGTTGATGCTCACACCCGTGACGGGTTGTCCGTCCAGCACCAGCAGGGGTGTGGAGTTGATGGAGAAGGAAGAGGTACCGCGGATGCTCATTTTCCCGTTGTAGTTGCTCAGGCCGGGCGTGGCGCCTTCCAGCTTGCTGCCCAGGTCGGGCGCCTGTATTTTGTCGAGGTAGTTGCTCTTCACGATGGTGGCTGCGCCGGTGGCACGTTCGCGCGAGATGGTCTGGAAACCGGTGACGATGACCGCGTCCAGTTGTTTCACATCCTCCACCATGACCACTTGCAGCAGTTGTTCGCCACTGTACACCACGTCGTGGGGCTTCATGCCCACGGAAGAGAAGTTCAGTACGGTTCCGTAGGCGAGCGGCTGGGCGAAGGTGAAGCGTCCGTCGATGTCGGTGATGGTTCCCTGGCTCTTGTCCTGGGTGAAGATGGCCACTCCCGGAAGCACATTCCCGTCGCTGTCGGTGACGCGTCCGTGCAGGGGCGTCTTGGCCGTTTCTTTCTTGGGGGGTGTGGTGATGACGATGGTTCTTCCCTTGATGGAGTATTGCAGTCCGGTTCCTGCCAGGAGCGTCTTCATGGCGTGGTCGATTCCGGTTTCTTCGAGCGAGGCGGACACGTGGACACCTTTCAGTAGCGAGGCGTTGTAGAAAAACTGGTAGCCATACTGCTTGCTCAGTTTCTCCAGCACGTTTTCCAGCGGTTTTTTACTTACCGTGACGGTGATTTTCTCCGGCTGCCCCGTCTGGGCGTAGGCCGTCGGAGCGGTAAAGGACAGAAGGAGCGAAGCTGCCAACACGAGTCCTCTTGAAATAAGCTTTTTTGTCATAGCTGTGTGAAGTTTATGATATATTCTGTTGTTATTCATTCCGTTTCTCTATCGCGTCTATCCTCCGCTCGTCGCGGTATATCTTGAAGTCGAGTTCGTTGGTGAGATGCAGGATGTGGAGAATCTCCGCGAGCGGCTGCTTGCGCGACAGCATACCGTTGTAGCGTACGTCACGTATCTCTTTGCTCACGTGGATGTCGACGTTGTACCAGCGCGACAGCTCGTTCATGATGTTGCCGATGGTTTCGTTGTGAAAGACAAACTTGTTTTCCGTCCATCCCGTGACGGCGGGTATGTCCGCCGCCGACGTGGCGTAGTCGCGCGTCCTCTTGTGGTAGGTGAACTGCTCGCCCGGAGATAGCGCGGCAAGCACCTTCTGCCCTTCGCGCACGTTGACCGAGCCTTCCGTCAGGGTGATGGCGATGTGCTCCTCTTCCTCGTAGGCTTTGACGTTGAAGGAGGTTCCCGTCACCTGCACGTTCAGCGTGCCCAGCCGCACGTTGAAGGGCTTTTCGGGGTGGTGGCTCACGTGGAAGCAGGCCTCTCCCCGGAGTTCGACCTGGCGCACGTGCTGCGTGAAGTGTGCGGGGAAGAGCAGCTCGGAAGCCGCATTCACCTGCACCACCGTGCCGTCTTCCAGCGTGAGGCGGTATTCGCCGCCTGCCGGAACCGAGAGCTTGTTGAAGCGGTTGCCGGGATGCAGTTCGATGGCGATGTCTCTCTTGCCGTCGAGCGTGTGGGCGGTGAGCCGGTCGCCTTTCACCACGAGATCGTTGGCTGCCAGTTCCACCGGACGGCCGTCGCGGGCAATGAGCGAGGTCTTGGGCGGTTCGGGCACGGAGGCGGCCCATTGGGCAACGCTCTCTTCGCTGCCGGCCGTCCAAAGCAACCGGGCGGCGGCCACTCCGAGCAGCAACAGGAAGGAGGCGGCGATACCTATATTATATAAGGTACGTCGGTTCCATCTGCTTGCCGGGAGGTTCATCCGGCGGCTCACTCTCTCCAATTCCGCTACGGTGTCGACGGAGTCGTGGAAGGAGATTTCCTCGAGGAGATGCTCCTGCTTCCGTATCTCTTCGTACAGCCGTGCCGAATCCTCCTTCCACTTCCGCGAAAGGGGTGTGTCGGAGGGTTGTCCGGTGCAGATTTCCTTCGCCAGCTCGCCGGCTATCTGCATACTTTCTTTGAGTTCTTTATCTGTCATTGATATAACGGGATTTGTGTCATTTCCCAAGTAAAACAACACATATCGAATGTAGTATGATAAAAAATCAATTTTTTATAAAATAATTATTTCCCTGCTCCCACTCCCCCTATCACCGGGTTGCAGCGCATATATCTCCTGCGGCAAGGGTGTGCATCGCGCCGGGGAGGTTATAAAACAAGCAGCAGGAAGCGCAGCTCCTCGAGTTCGGCACGCAGGCGGGCATATGCGTGCATCTTGTGCGTCTTTACGGTGGGAATGGAGATAGAAAGCAGTTCGGCTATCTCCTGGTTCGACTTGTTCTGCAGGGAGAGAATGATGATTTCCTGTTCGCGCGGGGTGAGCTCCTTGATTTTGCGGCGCACGATGAACGACACCTCCTCGCGGATGATGTTTTCGAGAATAAACTCCTTGTTCTGCATCGCTTGTAGCTGGCTCTCGGCATAGCGGTCTTTCACCGCCTCGTGTTTCAGGTGGTTGAGGCAACGGTTGGAGATGGAGCGGTAGAAAAAAGCCTTGACGGCGAAAAGCGAGCTGAAGTTTGCCCGTTGCTCCCAAAAGGCGATGAAGACATCCTGGACAATGTCTCGCGCCTCCTCCGCATCGGGCAGGTAGCGGCAGGCAAAGGAAAGGAACAGGGTATAGTATTGTTTGAAGAATAAATCAAACTCCTTCTTGTTGCTTACTCTACTTGTTCCACTGTGGCCGATGTTATTTTCTTGCGATATTGTCATTCAGTCATTGTTCTTCTCCGCACGCTACAAAAGTAGCCATTTCCTTTCAGCAGCTAAACTTTTTTGGTGTTTTTTTCGAATGTTTTCTTTTCTCCTGTCGTCAGTTTCTCCCGAATACTGACGATTTGTTAGCCGATTCCCGCTTCTGCTTTTTCTGCTGATTCGCAGGGCAAGTTCGGCGGGGAAGTGCTATCTTTGCGCCCCGGATTCGATTTGTAAACACGATGTTTGTATGAAGAAAATGCTTTTATGGGCCGTGCTGTCCGTCTGCCTGTTGCCGTTGCGGGCACAGGGAGAGTTTGCGCAGATAGATTCGCTTATTAAGAAGATGCTTCCCGAAGCCTCCGAAGTTGGCATAGCCGTGTACGACCTCACGGCAAAGAAGCCCCTCTACCACTACCGGGCAGAGAAACTCTCCCGCCCCGCCTCCACCATGAAACTGCTCACGGCCATCACCGCCCTCGCCCGCCCCGACGCCGACGAGCCTTTCCGCACCGAAGTGTGGCACGACGGCGTGATAGAGCGCGACACGCTGCACGGCAACCTGTATGTGGTGGGCGGATTCGACCCCGAGTTCGACACCCCTGCGATGGACTCGCTCGTAAGCGCCGTGTGCACTTTTCCCTTCTCCGCGATAAACGGGCAGGTGTATGGCGACGTCTCGATGAAAGATTCCCTCTATTGGGGGCACGGCTGGGCGTGGGACGATACGCCTGCGGGCTATCAGCCCTATCTCTCGCCGCTTATGTTCTGCAAAGGAACGGTGGAAATCTCCGTCGTCCCCTCCACCACGCAGGGCGATACGGCAAGTGTCTCCTGCCGTCCCGTCTCCTCTTATTACACGCTGACCAACCTGACCGCATCGCACACTCCCTCTGCCGGGAAGTTCTCGTTCACAAGAGACTGGCTCACGAACGGCAACAACCTCGTCGTGGCGGGCAATGTCGCCTCCGTGCGGAAGGACGACATCAACATCTACGACTCTCCCGCCTTCTTTATGCACACCTTCGTCAAGCGTCTGCGGGCAAGGGGGGTGGCAACGCCCGCATCGTACGCCTTCGCCCCGCTGCCGTGTGCCGACAGCATCCGGCTCGAACGCATAGCCGTTTGGGATACCCCCGTGCAGAAAGTCCTGAACCAACTCATGAAGGAGAGCGACAACCTCAATGCCGAAGCGCTCCTCTGCCGCCTCGGCGCGCGTGCCACGGGAAAGAAACAAGTAGCTGCCGAAGATGGAATTGTGGAAATCATGAAGCTGATTCGCCGCCTGGGCCACGACCCGAAGGATTATAAGATTGCAGACGGCTGCGGGCTGTCCAACTACAACTACCTCTCTCCCGCCCTGCTGGTCGACTTCCTGAAATATGCGTATTCGCGCACGGACGTCTTCCGCAAACTCTATAAGTCGCTTCCCGTGGGCGGCATAGACGGCACGCTGAAGAACCGGATGAAGCGTGCGCCCGCCTTCCGCAACGTGCACGCCAAGACAGGCTCGTTCACGGCAATCAATGCGCTTGCGGGCTATCTCCGCACGAAGAACGGGCACGACGTGGCCTTTGCCATCATGAATCAGAATGTCCTTTCGGCTGCGAAGGCAAGGGCGTTTCAGGATAAGGTCTGCGAGGTGATTATCGGGCGGTAGCCTGGGGCTTTTGCCGGTGGTGTGAGGGGTGTAAAAGAAAAATTGTATTCTCTGATATACAAAAACAAGTGGATTTTGTTTATCAGAGAATACAATGATAGGCGTGCAGCGCAGGATGCTGTAAATCCTACGTTCTATTTACCTGGCATATTCCGCCCAGTCGGTATTCTTCATGTCGCCGCTTTTGGCAAGTTCGGCGTGCATACCGAGTGCCGCCCGGATGGCGTGCGGAGTCTGTGCCTTGCCGCCGGTGAGTTTGAGGTAATCCCAAAGCAACTGTTTGTAGTCGGGGTGTGCACAGTTTTCGATGATGGCTTGCGCGCGCTCCTTCGGGCTCTTGCCGCGAAGGTCGGCAACGCCCTGTTCGGTAATGACGATGTTGACGTCGTGCTCCGTGTGGTCGTGGTGGGACACCATCGGCACGATGGCACTGATTTTTCCCTCTTTGGCTACCGACGGGCAGGTGAAGATGGAGATGTAAGCATTGCGTGTGAAGTCGCCCGAACCGCCGATGCCGTTCATCATCTTCGTGCCGCCGATGTGGGTAGAGTTGACGTTGCCGTAGAGGTCGACCTCAATGGCGGTATTGATGGAGATGACACCGAGCCGGCGCACCACTTCGGGGCTGTTGGAGATTTCGGACGGACGCAGCACGAGCTTGTCGCGGAAGAAGTCCATATCGTCGTAGATGCTTTGCAGACAGTCGTTGGTGACGGTGAGCGAGCAGGTGCTTCCGAACTTGATACGCCCTTCGCGAATCAGCCCGATGACGGAGTTCTGAATCACTTCGGTGTACATTTCGAAGGGCGGAATCGTCTTGTCGCGTCCCAGTGCGCCGAGCACGGCGTTGGCGATGTTGCCCACACCCGACTGCAACGGGAGGAAGGTGGGAGGGATGATGCCGCGCTTCATGTCGGCAGCGAGGAAGTCGGCCACGTTCTGCCCGATTTTGTCCGTCAGCGGGTCGGCTTCGGAGAATGAGCGAGCCTCATCGGGCCAGTTGGTTTCCACTACGCCTACGATTTTCTTCGGGTCTACCTGTATGTAGGGCAGTCCGATGCGGTCGCTCGGCTTGTAGATGGGTATTTCGCGGCGGCAGGGCGGGTCAAGCGGTTCGTACACGTCGTGCAGGCCCATACACGATTTGCTGTGCGCGCTGTTCAGTTCGACGATGATGCGGTCGGCAAGGCGGCAGATGGTGGGCGAGATGCCGCCGGCGGCGGTGAGGTAAATCTTACCGTCGGGAGTCACTTCGCAGGCTTCGATAATGGCTATGTCTACTTTGCCCATGAATCCGTAGCGCACTTCCTGCGCCATCTGCGAGAGGTGTATGTCGTTGTAGGCAATCTCGCCGTTGTTCACCGCCTTGCGGAAGTCGGCGTTCGTGGTGTAGGGGGCACGGTAGCGGATGGCTTTGACGCGTGCCAGGACGCCGTCGCAGGATTCGCCGGTAGAGGCTCCCGTGAAGATTCCTACTTGGAAAGGTTTTCCCAGGGCGTGTTCCGCTTCCGCTATCTTTGCGAGTTCGGCCGTGACAGCCTTGGCCGTTCCTGCGGGGGTGAACCCGCTCAGGCCGATGTTGTAGCCATGTTTGATGAGGCTTGCAGCTTCTGCTGCCGAAATACGATTGAGTGACATAATGGTATAATTTCGTGATGAATACTGTTGATATGTAGTGGGGCGGGGCGGGCGTCGGCGCGTGCTCCTCTCCCCTGTCAATATTTCCTTTGGAGTATCTCTCCCCAGATGAGGGCGCGGCGTGCTTCTTCGGCCGAATGGATGGTGAAGTCGCCGTTGCCGGTGGCGGCGGTGTCGTGGGGCGCGCCGTTGTGCGGGTTTTGCCTGCGGTTGAGTTCGTCTTGCGCGGCGCTGTTGGCTATGGAGGCGGCTACGGACACTTCTTCTCTTTTCTTCTTCTTCGGGGGATGCTGTTGCTGTTTGGGTGCTTTCCGGGCGTTGCGTTTGGGGGCCGGCGGTTCGACGGGTATCGGCCTCAGCAGTTCGTGGGGCGACTGGGGGCGTGCCCAGGGTTCGGGCACGGGCACTGCGTCCGGTGCTATTTCGCCGGGCGTTGGCGTGGGGGAAACGGGTCGTTTTCCGGTTGTTTTTTTCGCTTGGCTGTTCTTGTTCATCTCCTTGAACACGCCTACAAGGATGACGCCTGCTATAAAGAGAAATTTCAGAAAATCTTCCATAGTGTTTCGCTGTTAATTAGTTGTCTGCCAAAGATACGTATTTTCTCCGGTTTAAGCCAACATTCGGGGTATGAAAAAAGGGCAGCTTCACAGCTCCCCTTAATTTTTTTAACCTAAACCTTAACTATGAAAAAATCTAATGTTTCTTTCATTGCACAAATGTGAAGAATAAATTTAAAAGCTCCAAGAGGCGGGCGCGAAAATGTTTGCTCTCTTAACATTAATTACGAATTTGCCCCTCCTGCTGTAAGTTTTCGCTTTATTTTTGCCCCAACCGGCCGCTTATTGAAAGCGAAGCCCTATCTTTGCAGCCGGATTTTTAAATATTATAAGACTTGAATATGAACGAATTGACGGGAGCGGACTTTAAATCCGCAACTGAAACGGCCGACGACAACAAGAAGTTGTTTATCGAGACGTACGGCTGCCAGATGAACGTGGCAGACAGTGAGGTGATAGCCTCGGTGATGCAAATGGCGGGTTACTCCGTGGCGGAAACGCTCGAGGAGGCCGACGCCGTGTTTATGAACACCTGTTCCATCCGCGACAATGCGGAGCAGAAGATTCTCAACCGCCTGGAGTTTTTCCACTCGATGAAGAAAAAGAAGAAGCACCTGATTGTGGGCGTGTTGGGGTGCATGGCGGAGCGTGTGAAGGATGAGCTGATTACGAACCATCATGTCAACCTCGTGGTGGGGCCTGACGCCTACCTCACGTTGCCCGACCTGATTGCCGCCGTGGAAGCGGGCGAGAAGGCCATCAACGTGGAGCTTTCCACCACCGAGACGTACCGCGACGTGATTCCCTCGCGCATCTGCGGCAACCACATCTCGGGCTTTGTATCCATCATGCGCGGTTGCAACAATTTCTGTACCTATTGCATCGTGCCCTATACGCGCGGAAGAGAGCGCAGCCGCGACGTGGAGAGCATTCTCAACGAGGTGGCCGACCTCGTGGCGAAGGGTTATAAGGAAATCACCCTCTTAGGGCAGAACGTCAACTCCTACCGCTTCGAGAAGCCGGAGGGCGAGACGGTCACCTTCCCGATGCTGCTCCGCACCGTGGCGCAGGCGGCTCCGGGCGTGCGCATCCGCTTCACCACATCCCATCCGAAGGATATGAGCGACGAGACGCTGGAGGTTATCGCCACCGTGCCCAACGTGTGCAAGCATATCCACCTGCCCGTGCAGAGCGGAAGCTCGCGCATCCTCAAGCTGATGAACCGCAAATATACCCGCGAATGGTATCTCGAACGGGTGGCAGCCATCAGGCGCATCATCCCCGACTGCGGACTGACGACGGACATCTTCTCCGGCTTCCACTCTGAAACGGAGGAGGACCACGCACTGTCGCTTTCGCTCATGGAGGCGTGCGGATACGACGCTGCCTTTATGTTCAAATATTCCGAACGCCCGGGAACGTACGCGTCGAAGCATCTCGAAGACGACATACCCGAGGAGGTAAAGGTGCGCCGGCTGAATGAGATTATCGCCTTGCAGAACCGCCTTTCGGCGGAAGCCAACCGCCGTTGCATCGGCAAGACGTATGAGGTGCTCGTGGAGGGAGTGTCCAAACGTTCGCGCGAGCAGCTCTTCGGACGTACGGAGCAGAACCGTGTCGTGGTGTTCGACCGGGGGACGCACCGTGTGGGCGACTTTGTGAATGTGCGCATCACTGAGGCCAGCTCGGCAACACTCAAGGGCGAGGAGGTCTTCTGATTTTTTCACCACAGGGTACACAGCGTCTCACAGAGTTTTTCTTCAAGGCGTCCCAGCCGGCTGCGCTCACACGTATGAGAGGGAGCGCAGGCAAACGTAGGAAGAAAAACTCTGTGAGACGCTGTGCCCTCTGTGGTGCACCTCTACATCATCATGTGCCGTCGCACCGAGAACTTCACGATTGCCATCGCGTTGATAGCCGTGAGCGGGATGTCCATCGGCTCGTGGTGCGTGTTGTAGCTCACCAGCTTGATGCATCCCTCCTTCTCCGAGCGGTTGGCGTACTTCACCGCCAGATACTCGTCGCCGTCAATCATGAACGACACTAAATATATCTCTCCGTAAATCACGTTTTCAAAGCTGCTTATCTCCTTGTACCCGATGATGTCGCCCGACTTGAGGATGGGGTACATACTGTCGCCGTTCACATACACTGCCCCGTCGCAGGCGGAGATGTTCGGAATGAGTATCTTGCCCAACGCATACTGTTGCTTGTTGGTGAACAACGTCTTGAGGTTGGCCGCCGCCGTGATGTCATACAGCACCACGCTCCGGTCGTCCTTCGCCTCCGGAGTTTTAGGGTTGTGAATAATCTCCACCTCTCCCCGCGCCAGCTCGCTCTCGCAGAAACGCTGCTGGCGTTGCGGGACGCCCTTTCCGAGCAGCAGCCAGTTGTAGTCGACCATATTCCCGAACTTGTCGAGCAACAGTTTGAAGTCAATGCTGTTGCGTGCCGCCCAGTTGGTCACCGTCGCTCTCGAAACTTCCAGATATTCAGCCAATTCGCTGTCTCTTTTCAGGTTCAACACCTGCTTGGCACGCCTGATGATGCCGGGTACGTCCAAATTTGTATCCATGCTGTTAGTGTTTAAATTTTGATGTAAAAAATCATAAACTCGCTACTTGCTCATTCATAAACGGTTATCTCTTTTTTTAAAAGGAATGGCTAAAATAATTTGTTTTCTTATTGAAAACTAATTTATCTTTGCAGCGAGAAACAATCAGAAATACGTTTCAAAATTATAAATTTAAAATAGAAAAACCATGAAAAACCGCAAAAAGTTTACGAAAGGTTGTCTGCTCCCCCGTCCGCCGCCTCTCCCATCCCCCTCTTCCGGTGGGCGGAACTCCTGTCGAATCCGCTTTCCAACCTCTATATATCCTGCCCGCAGCATCTATATATCCAATGTGCATCCGACGTATCTCCTACACACAGCAGCTATATGTCCTGCGCGCAAGCCATCTGTTACCAATACACAAACGAAGTTTTAGATATGAATACAATACAAACCTCCCAGCACATCTGCGGATGCTGCAAGCGGGAACTTCCGCGCGAAGCCTTCTACATGAACCGACGCACCCGTGCGGCGGACAACTACTGCAAGGAATGCCGCAAGGCAGACACACGCAAACGCCGCGACCAAAGTAAAAATATATTGTTCGAAAACAAACCCCTTTCCTACCCCGTGATAACCGAGGTGAAGGACTCCGCCCTGCGTATGTTCCTCATCCTCCGTGCGCGGCAGGTAGTGGCGGACAGCATACGCCGCAAGCAGGAAAAGGATAAACTACGCGCACTATGGGAAGAATAAAACAGGGACTCGACTATTTCCCCATGAGCACCGGTTTCATGCACGACCGCATGGTGCGGCGTGTCATGAAACGCGAAGGCGACGCCGCCTTTGCCACACTGGTAGAGACGCTCTCCTACATCTACGCCGGAAAAGGGTACTACATCGCCGTGGGCGACGCCTTCTACGACGAACTGACGGACGGTCTCTACAGCACCGACACGGACGACGCGAAACGCATCATCGCCCTTGCCGTGGAGTACGGACTGTTTGACGCCGGGCTTTTCCGCCAATACGGCATCCTCACCTCCGCCGACATCCAGCGGCAGTATCTCTTCATCACCAAGCGGCGCAGCAGCTCGCTCATCGAGCCTGCCTACTGCCTGCTCGATGCGGAGGAAATCGCCTCCTACCAGTCGTGCCGCAACGGCAGGAAGAGCGCAGAAGATACCGACGCACAAACGCCCCTCGAAGCGACAACATCCGCCGGTGTTGCAACATCAACCGCCGATGCTGCAACCGTGGAAGCCGAAATGTCGTCATCGGGTACACAAAACAAAGAAAAAGAAAAACAAACAAAAACAAAGAAAAACAAAACAAACCACCTCTCTGACTCTCCTCAAGGAGAGGATGGAGGAGGAAAAATCCTGAAAGGAAGGAAGATGACGACGCAGGAGGACATCGACACCCTGCAACCGCCCGCCGACGGCACGCCGCGCAACTTCGACGGACTGCTCGACAACCTCCGCTCCTACAAGATTCCGCCTTCCGAGCAATATGCCATCATCCTCAAAAGCAACTTCGGAGCCATCGGACACCCCGTATGGAAGGCTCTGAGCAGCATTCGGGGGAGCAACGGCAAAATCAAACTGCCCGGTCATTACCTGCTCAGCGTAATTAATTAATTTATGAACGCACTTTGAAAAAATGATTGGGTCAGTTCGGACAATAGCCGTATCTTCGCAGTGTCATTGAGCTTGAGGACAAAACGAAACTAATTTACTAACACAAAAAAACAATTACAACTATGCCAGTATTGTACAAAGCCATCCAGTCGATTCTGGAAACGAAAGAGAAAAAGAAACTGTTTTACCCCCGTGTGATATACACCGGCAACGTGAGCACCGCCCGAATCGCCCAGGAGATAGCCGCCTACTCGTCCCTCTCTCCGGGCGACGTGAAGAACACGCTCGACAACCTCATGACCGTGATGTCGCAACACCTGCAAGCATCGGAAAGCGTGACTCTCGACGGCCTCGGCACCTTCCGCCTGGTGATGAAGGCTGGCGGCAACGGCGCCGAACTCCCCGAAAAGGTCTCTGCCGCCCAGGCTTCGCTCACCGTACGCTTCCAGCCCGCCTACACCAAGAACCCCGACCGCACCACGGCAACCCGTTCGCTGGTCACCGGCGCCAAGTGTGTCCGCTTCGACCTTGCCGACGCTCCGGCTTCGGGCGGCAACTCCGGTAACCCCGGCGGCGGTTCGGACGGTGACGACGGCGAAACTCCGGACCCGGGAGTATAGGCCGCCCGTCGCAACGCAAACACACGAACACAAATTAAATTATCCACTAACCATGCGAACCATCAACTTAATCGTGGTGCATTGCAGCGCCACGCGGAGAGACTCTGCACTCTCTCCGGAAGCCCTCGACAGGATGCACCGCCGGCGCGGCTTCAACGGCACAGGCTATCACTACTACATCCGCACGGATGGAACGGTGCACCCCACCCGTCCGCTCCACCGCATCGGCGCCCATGCGAAAGGCTTCAACGCCCACTCGATAGGCATCTGTTACGAGGGCGGTCTCGACTGCCGCGGACGTCCGGCAGACACCCGTACGCCGGCACAACGCTGCGCGCTCCGGCAACTTGTCGGGCAGTTGCAACAGCTCTTTCCCGGCTGCCGCATCTGCGGACACCGCGACCTCTCGCCCGACGCAAACGCAAACGGCGTGGTCGAACCCCACGAGTGGCTCAAACAGTGCCCGTGCTTCGACGCCGGGAAGGAATTCAACCTGCCCGGCAAAGAGATAACACAACATGAAACAAACATTTAAAGAAACAGAAAGGAGGTAAACAATGGCAATGAACAAAGGAGTTTGGGATACAATCCTGAAAGTAATCATCGCAGTGGCTTCGGCTTTGGCAGGCGTCTTGGGCGCTAATGCGATGAATCTGTAAAGAAAGGGATTTAGTCTCCCTTCTATCAGACAAGAAAGCGCGCCGGAAAGGCTGCTATGCGTATCCGGCGCGCTATTAACAGAATATTAAATCAAACACGATTGACAGAGTATGAAACGACTGATATTATTTTTTATGTTCGGGTGCGTATTGCACCAAGTAATGGGGCAGGAGTTTGAACCCAGTCCCCAGGCTCAGGGTTATCTGCACGATAAAAACACGATTGTGGACTACGCTCCTGCGGTGTCGCAGGCCTTGATGTGGATGGATGTCTTCACCATGGTCGTACGGATTGGGTTACGGGCGGCATGGGGTCGGCAGGTGGCTTGCCCCTTGCCCCCTCGGAGAGCGCACCAACTTTAGCCGAAGGCGTTCAAAGTTGATAATGCGCTATCAACCTGCAAGCAGGTTACCACGCCAGCGAAGGTAAGCACTTTTTCTGGAATAAAAAAAGAATATAGGCTTGTGCTCTTTTATTAATATTGTTTGATTCTGTTGATTAGTAAAACTCTATTTCCTTTATTTAATGCGTTTGTTATAGAGTCGGGTAATAAGTTGTAATCTTTGCACATATTGTTCAATTCAGGGCTGATAAGGCTAATTATAGACCCTTTGTTATCAGAAAACATAGGTTCTATAATATCATATACAGAAGATTTCCTTGTAAATTTCTTATATCCAAAATTATTGGTGAATGGATTGAAAACAGCTGTGTATTGATTGTCCCCATCTTCTAAAAGTCCTATCCAAATGCTGTCAGAAATGCAGATTGGATTGTTGGCAAAGTGCAAATAATCTGTAGATTGTTCTTTTTGGATAAATGTAATATAATCAGTCTTTGCAATTTGAGGAACTGATTTGTTTAAAAAGTTAAAAATTATAAACGATTTAATTTTCCCATCTTTATCCAATATTGTTAAGGAATCCGATGGTGACCGGTAAAAATTTAATCCTGTTTTATTGCTTCTTATGATATGATTTGTTGTATATCCTCCAATATAATTGTTTCTATAGTTTAACGATTTACTAATAGTATTCATTTCAGAATCTGTATAGATTATGCTTGGTTTCTGTGTCCCATCAGGTGTTGTATTGAATATGAAATTACCATTTTTAAGTCGTTTTAAAGCATCTGCAAAAAAAGGAATTTTCCTTTCTTCTAAGAACGAACCTTCTTCACTATAGTGGATGACTTTTTTTGATTTTGTGTCTAAGATATACAGACCTGTTGTATCTATATCAAAGTCCCATGGTGAAACATATTCTCCTGGACCTTGTCCAATTCGCCCATATTTTGTTATAGGATTTCCGTCTTTTTTAAATGAAACGATAGAACGAAGTGTTTTATCCAAAATAAAATATTTATTATTATGTTCTATTATCTTATCAGCATAAGAAAACATAATGTTTTCCTTTTCTTGAAGGATTACAAATGCAGTGTCTGATATCAAGTTAATAATTGAGTCGTAGTAGTTTTTGTTTGTAGATACTTCTACTTTGTATATATTGTAATTAGAAGAAATAGTGCTCTCAAAATTGTTTTTCTTATTAGAACAATTTGAAAAAGAAAGCAACAGAATAAACAATGCTGTTATATTTTTCATGAACGTTTCTTTGTTAGGTAATTGATATTATTCTGTTCTGTGTGAATTCGAATGTATCGTTTGAATGAAAATAGTACAAAAAAACTTTTTACTCGTTTATTTTGTACTATCGGACAGCTTATGTAGTATTACTCTGAAACAAAAATAAGCATATGTTTCAGAGTAATACTTAATCAGTAAAGTACTAGAAGCAATCGCTATCTTCGCATGGGTTAGAATTAATGCCACGACATACCATTTTATGCCCACCTCCATAGCATTTTACTTGCTCTCTTGGTCCTGTATTTGAGGTTCCTGTTTCGCCATTAGCTAACGCCTCAATATTAGCCAAAGCGAGTTCGGACAATTCGGTTTTTTGCTGTGATGCGTACACGCCATAACCGGCTGCTAATGTGATAACCAGTGCCAATGCAATTTTCTTAATGTTTGTCATAATCGTATATATTTAAAGTTGCTGTTTGCAAATATAAAAAAGAGCAATCAATAAGCAAAATAAATTCTGTTTATATTGGATTACAGTTCCTTCAATTTCTTTTTGATGGCTCCAATGACATATCCTTTGGGATTTTCTGCCATACGTGCACCATTCTTCAGCTCTGCCAGGAATCCTATGAAATCCGGAATCCGGTTCTGCCCATCAACGAGCGTTTTTTTGTTCTTGTTTATTTCTGGAGAATCGAAGTTATACGAGAATCTGAGGTAATAATAACGTCAGTTCGATATAAGTATTAAATTTATAGTGTCCAATTATAACATTTAAACGATTACCACTATGTTCTCAGAGGCTAAAGTTACAGAGATTTATTGTATGGCCGATGATTTTTGCAAGGAATTTGCTGTCCAACAAGAAAAATATATGGTCAAGGATACCTCGCATAAGCATCGTAATAAACCCAACCGGATGAGTGATGGGGAAATTATGGTTATTCTGATTCTGTTTCATTCCGGTGGTTTCCGATGCTTCAAGCACTATTATCAGGAATATGTCTGCAAACATCTGACCCATTTGTTTCCCAAGCGTGTGTCTTATAACCGTTTTGTTGAATTGGAAAAGGAAGTGTTGCTCCCACTGGCCATCTTCATCAAACAGGTACTTTTAGGAACCTGCACGGGGATCAGTTTTGTGGATTCCACTCCTTTGCGTGTGTGTCGCAACCAACGCATATTGATTCATAAGACATTCAAGGGACTCGCCGAGAGAGGGAAATGCTTGGGTGGGATGGTTCTTCGGTTTCAAATTACATTTGATAATCAATGATAAAGGAGAAATCCTCAATTTCATGCTTACACCGGGGAATGTGGATGACCGGGAACCCTTGAAACAGGGACGGTTCTTAGAAAATATAAAAGGAAAACTGTGTGCCGACAAAGGATATATCGGACAGGCATTGTTTGAGACTCTTTTTCTTGGTGGCATACAATTGGTTACCAAAGTAAAGAACAAAATGAAGAACTCACTGATGAGTATTGCGGATAAAATCCTGTTAAGGAAGCGTGCCTTGATTGAAACGGTTAATGATGAACTGAAGAATATCGCACAGATAGAACATTCAAGACACCGCTCTTTCAACAACTTCATTGCGAATGCTCTCTCGGCAATTGCAGCATATTGCTTTTTTGAAAAGAAGCCCGCCATTGATATAGAATTCATCAAAGACAGGCAACTTACATTGTTTTAAGTTATATCGAACTGACGTTACATTTAGACAACAAAGCTACTTTTCCTTCAATACCTAAGTCCAATGTAGCAGTAGTTATTCCTAAAGCACGGAACACCTTTCTCATAGTGGAAATTGTGACGGAGTATTTCCCCTTTCCAACTTACATACCTGAGAACGTTTCACACCTATACGTTCGCCAAGTTCCTCTTGTGTGAGGTTTTGTTTCAGGCGTGCATTCTTGATAGCTTCCTCTACGAAGTAAGCATTTACCTCGTCTTTGAGCTGCGCTTCCATCGCATCTCTTTCAGGAGTTCCTACTTTTCCCCATACTTCATTCACCAGATTGTTTGCAGGGGTAAACTTCATTTTTTTCATTGTTATTACTTTTATTGTTAAAATATTCTTTTCTTATTTCTTCTACCCGTTGTATCTCTTTTTGAGAGATTTTCTGTGTTTTCTTTATGATTCCGTGTGTGACAACAACAAGTGTTTCCGTGTCCCCAAAAACAATCTGTAGCATATACTATTAAGCAATGTGCGCAACTCCCAAATTTCAGAATCATCCAGTTTCTTGAAAGATCTTTATCCATCACTCCGCTTTCCAGTTTGCGGATGTTATAGGTAATTTTCTGCTGCGCTTTAATAGATTGAAGCCTCACAAAACTTTCAGCTTCTTCACTCAATATGACTTTTATAGTTTTTGTATCCCATTATATTTAACTTCAAATGCAAAGTTGCTTATCTGTTTCCAAATAAGCAAACGTAATAAATATAACTATACCTGTTTTTAATATTATTTTATTAAAAGAAGTGGTTGTTTTATTTATATGATTTCTCAAAACCGATGGTTTAAGAGATTTCTTTATTTTTATTTTGAGAGGTCATATAAATATCCTATTTTCACTCCCTAAAATATTCCCTAAAACTATTCGGTATATGGTACGGAAGATGCGCCGTATGCTTTTATGCATACGGAATATGAATCTTCCCCTTTGCTCCGCCCGACGAAAACGGTCGGCTCCGGTAAGGCGTGGCATACTGCCGGCAAAGGCGTTACCTACTCTTATGGGATGAATGCGGCTGAGGAAGTCCGTCTTTACCGCATCTCTCCCGAGGGTATTCTGCTCTCTGCGGGTTTTTTTGCGCCCTGTACATTAGAGAAGGTGACGGAGACGGACGAAGACGGTCACGTCGCTATCCGTTTCACTGATAATCGTGGTCGCGACATTCTGCATATCAGTATGGACGGTGCTGAGCGTCTCTGCACCTATTATGTGTACGACTATCGTGACCATCTTTGCCTGGTTCTTCCTCCCGAAGCCTCCCACCGTTTGGAGAATGCTCCGGCGGCAGAACAGGAGACTATTCTCCGCCGTTTTGCCTACCGATACGTGTACGATAGCCGTGGACGTATCACGGAGAAACGCTTTCCCGGTTGCGAGCCTGTCTGTTTCGTCTACGACCGCCGCGACCGTACCATACTCACGCAAGACGGCCGTCAGCGTTCCTCTTCTTCTCTTTGCTGGAGATACTTTGCTTACGATGCTAAGAACCGTGAGACGGAAAATGGAGAAATCACCCTTTCGTCTCCCATGAGCCGTGAGCAGTTGCAGGCTGCTTACGATGCAAGTCCTGACTATGCAGTTACAGGTCTCCGTACTCCCCTGCAATGTACTTATTACGATGCATATCTTCCGAGCGTTGCCCATCCTTTCGTCTCTGCCGAAGGTTATTCGGTCGAACATCATCTTCGGACAGTCGGCTTGGTGACCGGACGGAAGAGCCGTATCTTGGGTACTGACCGTTGGGTTTCCTCCACCATTTATTATGATGATGAAGCGCGTGAGATTTATTCTGTGAGTACGCTTCCCGAATCGGACGGTCAGGTAAAGGAACTCCGCCTTCATACAGCATATAACTTTACGGGGCAGGTAGTGAAAAGCCGTTGGGAAGTGATAGCGGGCAATGTGTCGAACAACTTGGAGAGTACTTTTGCGTACGATGATCGTGGTCGTCTGATTATGCAGAAAGATTTCTGGAACGGTCTTTCGTCCGACACTCTTCATTATGTGTACGATGTAGTGGGTCGCTTGACAGAGAAGAGACGTGGCAATCGTACCTCCGAACAGTATGCTTATAACGTTCGTGGGTGGCTTGCTTCGCACAGTCTTTCAGGGCTTTCGCAACGTTTGCATTATACGGACGGTCCGGGCACACCTTGCTATAATGGCAATCTCAGTAGTATGTTTTGGACAGACGGTAGCTCTTCCGTTTCTCCCCGTGGCTACCGCTTTACTTACGATGGTCTGAACCGCCTGCAAGACGCTGTTTACGGCGAAGGTAACCTGCTTCAATCAAACGTCGGTCGTTTCAACGAACAAGTAACAGGCTATGATAAGAATGGTAATATCACCGACTTACTGCGCTACGGACAGGCTGGTGCCGCTACTTACGGTCTACTTGATAACTTGAACCTGACTTACTCGGGCAATCAATTACAATCGGTTTATGACAACGCTGCTCATTCTTCTTACGGCAATGGTATGTCCTTCATCGACGGCTCTAACCTTCCCGTTGAATACGCCTATGATGAAAATGGTAACTTGACTAAAGATTTGAATAAAAAGATAGCTGATATTCAATACAATTTATTAAATTTGCCGGAGAAGGTCGAGTTTGAAAACGGTGACTGTATCTGTTACTTGTATGCGGCGGACGGAACGAAGCTCCGTTCTACATATATTTCAGGAAATGATGTGACTACGGTTTCTTCTTTCGGCTCTGCGGTCTATGAGAATGATGTTTTAACAATGGTTTTGACTTCGGACGGTTATATCACGCCATCGGATGGTAAGTTTCATTATTATTTCTACGACCATCAGGGTAATGTTCGTGCTGTACTAAACCAGGATGGAGCGGTAGAGGAAACGAATGATTACTATCCTTTCGGCGGGTTGATGGCTTCCTCTTCTTCTGTTTCCGTTCAGCCTTATAAGTATAACGGTAAGGAATTAGATAGGAAAGGTAGGTTGGATTGGTATGATTACGGTGCCCGCTGGTATGATGCTGCGATTGGCAGGTGGCATATGGTAGACCCGTTAGCGGAGAAATATTATGGGATTACTTCTTATTCATATTGTGGGAATAATCCTGTTAACTACATTGATCCTTTCGGAATGGACTATTGGAGTACGAGTGATCCGAATGAAATATCTCGCTTTTTGGGTACTCTCCATTTTGACAATGGTTCTATTTTTGAAATTTTCAACTTCGATTCCTGGAATCACGCCACTGATAGTGAATTCACTGGTAATTTGACATTTAACGATCAAACGAATACCTTCTATTCAAGTTATGGTGTTGTAGAAAATGGAGTTCCTACCAGTGTTGGTATTTCTGTAAAAGCCTTAAATGTTTGGGAAGGTGGAGCTTCAATTGAAGGTGGTCGTGGTCGATGGTATAGAAGGGCATCAGGCAGGTTGGAGAATATTTATCCTGAACATCAGTTATTAAAACTTTTTTTAGGTGGATATGTTAATCCTGTTTCATTTATCTATAAAAGTACAGATGGATTGTTTGGTTTTTCGTCTTTGGCAGGTAAAGGAAAAGGGGGTAAGATAGGCATAGGTAAGTGTTCGACTAAAGGAATGCCGCATGGTGATGGTGGAAGGGCTTTAACACAGGCGGAGAAGCGGATAATGGAGTTGGAGAAACAGCTTCAGACGGCTACAGGAAAAGAGAAAGTGAAAATTTCCAAGAAAATTAGTAATATCCGAAAGGATGCTGAAAGGAAAGCAAAAGGTGAAACTCATTGGCGAAAATAGATTATAGTATGGAGAAATTAGAATTAGTTCCCAATGTTTCTGTTGGGATGTTTGTTTTAGGAGACAATATTAACAGGTATTTGAGTTTGTCACATACTGTAGAACATATAGATCGTGGATTTTATTCTTATGATGACTACGAGTTTCCAGAACAATATGTATCTATGTGGGTGGAGAATCAAAAGATTGAATTTATTACTTGTGATACATATTGTTTTTGGCATAATGAAAACTTAATAGGAATGTCATACGATCGTTTTTTATTATTGATAGGAGGACAGCAACCCGATGATGAAGATGTCTGTTATATACCTATATCCAAAGATAGAGGACAAAATCAAAAAGTTTATGACTTTGAAAATTTAGGTCTGCAAATATGGGTGTGGAGAAATAAGATTAAAACAGTCATAATTTCAAAGGATATTTTAGAGGATGAATAGAAGTATGGAATAATATTTCATTTTCAGATTATATTTTATCGGTTAATAAATAAAGATGTGTCATAATACCCAAATAGAAGAATTTACCCCTGCCATAGTGAAGTGGCAGGGGTAAATTCTTCAAAGAGTATGTTTTGATATACCCTCATTTGGGATATTTGATGTTACCAATATCAATATGACTTCTTGAAACGTCTCATGAGCAAGCGGCTGGCTATGACCGAAACGGAAATATCACCTACGGACAGGCTGGTGCCGCTACTTACGGTCTACTTGATAACTTGAATCTGACTTACTCGGGCAATCAATTACAATCAGTTTATGACAACGCCGTTCATTCTTCTTACGGCAATGGTATGTCCTTCATCGACGGCTCTAACCTTCCTGTTGAATACGCCTATGATGAAAATGGTAACTTGACTAAAGATTTGAATAAAAAGATAGCTGATATTCAATACAATTTATTAAATTTGCCGGAGAAGGTCGAGTTTGAAAACGGTGACTGTATCTGTTACTTGTATGCGGCGGACGGAACGAAGCTCCGTTCTACATATATTTCAGGAAATGATGTGACTACGGTTTCTTCTTTCGGCTCTGCGGTCTATGAGAATGATGTTTTAACAATGGTTTTGACTTCGGACGGTTATATCACGCCATCGGATGGTAAGTTTCATTATTATTTCTACGACCATCAGGGTAATGTTCGTGCTGTACTAAACCAGGATGGAGCGGTAGAGGAAACGAATGATTACTATCCTTTCGGCGGGTTGATGGCTTCCTCTTCTTCTGTTTCCGTTCAGCCTTATAAGTATAACGGTAAGGAATTAGATAGGAAAGGTAGGTTGGATTGGTATGATTACGGTGCCCGCTGGTATGATGCTGCGATTGGCAGGTGGAACGGAATCGATTCCTCCTGTGAGAAATACTACAATTGGAGCCTTTATGCTTATTGTAAGAATAATCCGGTGTTGAGGATAGATTTAGATGGGAAGGATGATTATGTGATAAATCAAAGGGCAACTTTTTAAAACTTCAACAAATAAACTTCCTTATGATAGATTGATTAGGATAAATAATGAGGATATTTCAATTGTTGTAAAAGATAAGAAATTCCTTGTAGGAATGTATGCTATGCAGAAGTCACATAATAATACCAAAATGGAATATTATAATTCAACAGTGAATCTTGACGATGCGGCTGCTGTCTTTAAGTTTGGTGCGGATTACACGAAAGTAGAATGGAATCATGTAGTAGCTCTTCATTCGCATCCACAAAATGATAGAACTTCTGATAATGATATGAGTCTTTTGAAAATCAATTTGGGTGCTATTTATTATGTTAGTGAACAAAAACTTTTGTTTTATAATAGTAAAAAAGCCCGTATTGAAAATGAGATTTTTATAATAAATACAAGTAGTGAACTGTTGAAAAGGTTGAATGAGAAATTTATGAAGTAATGAGAAGTGTATTTTTAAATTTGTTGTTTTTATTTATTATGGTAGGCTGTACACAGCCTACCATAGACCAAGTTCAGCAATCGGTAAAAGAGCAAGCCTGTTTGTTGGTTGACAGTGGAGTTATAGTCAATAAGTATGTGATATTGTATGAATTGGCAATAAATGATTCCAATCATATTTATGAAATTCATGCATCAGATTATCCCGCATGGGAGGGGGATTATCCTTCAAAAATCGTTCAATACAAGGACAGATACCTTTGTTTTATAGAATTGGATGAATTTCCAATGTCTGCAGAAGAAATGATAGAGCAGACCGGTTATTCCAATAATATTAATATGGAATTCAATGGAGGGGAAACATGGGTATTGGTAGTTTCCAAACGTGGCGAGAAGAAGAAATTGATAGAAATTTCGTTGCTTGAGCCAGGTTGGGTTACATATTTTAATATAAAGGAATTGTGGCCTTACTTTTCCGGATATGTGAAAGGGGGAAAGGTACAGATGGGAGTTATGTCTCATGATGTTGAGTCGGAAGAGTCTTTTTCATGTTATAATGTAGATAGCATAAGACAAAAAATCTTTTGGGATGAAGCACAAATGAAAACGATGATAAAAGAGATCAATGGGAAGATGTATTTAAGAAACAATACCGATTCTACAGTCTGTGTGTCATCAGAAAACCTGAAACATTATGCTGTTGTTAACAATCATGATAGCTTGTATTTGTCTCTTTGTGATTCTTTGCCTATAATTTTAGGACCTGATGAATATAAAATAGTCAATTATAAGAGTCTTCCTCGTCAAGACTGTTTTTTCAAGAATATATCGTTGGAGAAAGACTGTTGGGGCTATCTTTATGATTTGTTTTGCAATTCTACTTGGGGAAACAGTTCAAGATATGAAGAATGATTTAATTGAAGACTTTTATATTCAGGATGATGTATTGTCTGTTTTCACTGATAATAATAAATACATATATAAATTATAAAGTCTTGTTGGATTTGAAAGCTGCTGTTTATGGCGAAGGCTATTTGTTCCAGCAGCTATATATGCTGGAAGTTAGACATATATGTCCTGCAAATCAGTTATATGGAGAGGGGAGATAGCAGATAATCTTATTAATTAATTTATGAACGCATTTTGAAAAAAAGATTGTGTCAGTCTGAACAATCGCCATATCTTTGCAGTGTCATTAAGCTTGAGGACAAAACTAAAATGATTTATTAACACAAAAAACGATTGAACTATGCCAGTATTGTACAAAGTCTTCCAGTCTCCTCTGGAAACGAAAGAGAAAAAGAAACTGTTTTACCCCCGTGTGATATACACCGGCAATGTGAACACCACGCAACTCGCCAACGAGATAGCCGCCTACTCGTCCCTCTCTCCGGGCGATGTAAAGAACACGCTCGACAACCTTGTGACCGTGATGGCACAACACTTGCAAGCATCGGAGCGTGTGACGCTCGACGGCTTCGGCACGTTCCGCATGGTGATGAAGTCCAGTGGCAGTGGCGTCGAACTCCCCGAAAAGGTATCTGCCGCTCAGGCTTCGCTCACCGTGCGCTTCCAGCCCGCCTACACCAAGAACCCTGACCGTACCACGGCAACCCGTTCGCTGGTCACCGGCGTCAAGTGTGTCCGCTTCGACCTTGCCGACACGCCGACTTCGGATGGCAACAACGGCGGCAACCCCGGCGGTGACGACGGTGAGACTCCGGACCCGGGAGCATAAACCGTCCGCACGACACAACACAAACACGACAACCGGCTAAACAGAATCCTGGTCGGACTCACGCAAGTTCGAGATAAAACCAAAAGATGGTAAACCACCCGTCATTGACAAAGCGAAAGTCAATGGCGGGTTTCTTTTTTTTGAGGAAACAACCTTTCAATCAATTCACCAGGAAGTGATTGAAAGAACGGCGCCGCGAATGTCACATCCGCACAATGGCTTTCGGGTGCCTACAGGGAGTAAATCTTCTATTAAAAGTCCTTAACAAAAGCCCGTCACCTCGCTTTTTATTTGTTTCTTTGCACCAAATTCGGGTATAGTGTTGTCAGGCGGTTCGGGGGCAGCACTTAATTTTGTTTGAAATTAATGGAGAAACTCAGTATAAATGCTTGTCCGGTGTGTGGCAGTACGCACTTGAAGCGCCTTATGACTTGTACGGATTTTTATGCTTCGGGCGAACAGTTTGAGCTGCATTCGTGTGAGGACTGCGGATTTACATTCACGCAAGGCGTTCCCGTAGAAGCAGAGATAGGCAAGTATTACGAGACTCCCGATTACATCTCCCATACCGATACGCGCAAGGGCGCGATGAATACCATTTACCATTACGTACGCTCCTATATGCTGGGCCGCAAGGCGCGCCTGGTAGCAAAAGAAGCACACCATAAGACAGGGCGCCTGCTTGACATAGGCACGGGAACCGGCTATTTCGCTCACACAATGGTGCGTCGTGGCTGGAAAGTGGAAGCGGTGGAGAAAAGTCCCCAGGCACGCCAATTTGCGAAAAAGCACTTCCAACTGGACGTGAAGCCCGAACCGGCCCTGAAAGAGTTTGCTCTCGGTAGCTTTGATGTAATCACCCTTTGGCACGTGATGGAGCACCTGGAACACCTCAACGAGATTTGGCAGATGCTTCATGAATTGCTGACCGAAAAAGGCGTGCTGATTGTAGCACTGCCCAACTGCTCTTCTTACGACGCGCAACGCTACCGGGAATATTGGGCGGCTTATGACGTCCCCCGCCATCTTTGGCATTTCACCCCGGACACTGTACAACAGTTGGCTTCCCGCCACGGATTTATTATGGCAGCACGCCACCCGATGCCGTTCGACGCGTTCTACGTATCCATGTTGAGCGAGAAGCACCGTGGCAGCGCGAACAGCTTTCTGAAAGGGCTGTACGCCGGAACGCTTGCCTGGTTTAGCGCTTTGGGACAGAAAGAGCGGAGCAGCTCCATGATTTACGTATTCCGAAAAAAGAGATAGCACACATGGGAGGTAAGAGCAAACATAAGTCAGGTTCGTTTTTCGATATGCAGTTCGTCACGTCGAGCGTCAGTACCACTCTGGTGCTGCTGCTGTTAGGGATGGTTGTCTTTTTCGTGCTTACGGCGCACAACCTTTCCGTGTATGTCCGTGAGAATATCAGTTTCTCCATTCTCATCAGCGACGACATGAAAGAGGCGGATATCCTCAAACTCCAGAAGAAATTGAACAAGGAATCGTTCGTGAAACACTCCGAATACATCTCCAAGAAGCAGGCCTTGAAAGAGCAGACCGAAGCGATGGGAACCGACCCCGAAGAATTCCTGGGATACAACCCCTTCACCGCTTCCCTCGAAATCAAGCTGCACTCCGACTATGCCAACTCCGACAGCATCGCGAAGATAGAGAAACTGATAAAGAAAAACTCCAATATACAAGACGTGTTTTACCGGAAGGAATTGATTGATGCCGTGAATGACAACATCCGGAATATCAGTCTGGTACTGCTTGCTTTGGCCGTAGTGCTCACTTTCATATCCTTCGCCCTGATAAACAATACGATAAGACTTGCCATCTATTCCAAACGCTTCCTCATCCACACCATGAAACTGGTGGGAGCGAGCTGGGGATTCATACGCGGTCCGTTTCTGCGGAAAAACGTATGGAGCGGGATACTGGCAGCCATCATTGCCGATGCCCTATTGATGGGATCCGCCTACTGGGCAGTGACCTACGAGCAGGAATTGCTCCACGTCATCACCCCCGAAGTCATGCTGGCGGTATGCGCAAGCGTATTGCTGTTCGGTATTGTAATAACGTGGCTGTGCGCCTACTTCTCCATGAACAAGTATCTGAGAATGAAAGCAAACAGCCTGTACTATATTTAATCTCAAAACAAAGAAGAAACAAACTATGTCTGACAAGCGGAAATTTGCCTTCGATAAAGTGAACTTTATCTTGCTCGCGATAGGAATGGCGGTTGTTATCATCGGCTTCCTGTTGATGTCCGGACCCTCGTCGTCCGAAACGGTTTTCGAACCCGATATTTTCAGTGTACGCAGAATAAAGGTGGCGCCTGCCGTCTGCCTGTTCGGTTTTTTGTTTATGATATATGCCGTGTTGCATAAACCCCGGGTGCTTACAAATAAAGAAGAATAAATAGAGTTATGAGTTGGCTGGAAGCATTGGTGCTCGGACTGATTCAGGGATTGACCGAGTATTTGCCTGTAAGTAGCAGTGGCCATCTGGCTATCGGGTCGGCGCTGTTTGGTGTAGAGGGTGAAGAGAACCTTGCCTTTACGATAGTGGTGCACGTGGCTACGGTGTGCAGCACGTTGGTGATTTTATGGAAAGAGATAGACTGGATTTTCCGGGGACTGTTCAAGTTCCGGATGAACGACGAGACACGCTACGTCATCAACATACTGGTTTCAATGATGCCCATCGGTATCGTAGGCGTGTTCTTTAAGGACTATGTAGAAGAGATTTTCGGTTCGGGACTGCTCATCGTGGGCTGTATGTTGCTGCTCACTGCCGCCCTGCTCACCTTCTCTTACTACTACAAGCCGCGCCAGAAAGAGAACATCTCGATGAAGGACGCCTTGATTATCGGTATCGCACAAGCCTGCGCGGTGATGCCGGGACTCTCCCGTTCGGGTTCTACCATCGCTACGGGACTGCTGCTGGGCGCCGACAAGGCGAAGCTGGCACAATTCTCCTTCCTGATGGTCATTCCGCCCATTTTGGGAGAAGCGTTGCTCGACGGGATGAAGATGATGAAGGGCGAAGATGTGGTAGGCGACATCCCCGCCTTGTCGCTTGTTGTCGGTTTCCTCGCCGCTTTCGTGGCGGGCTGCCTGGCTTGCAAGTGGATGATTAATGTGGTGAAGAAAGGAAAACTAATCTATTTCGCTATCTACTGCGCGATAGCGGGATTGGTAACGATTATATGGAGCTGATGAATTTTAAAAAAGGAGAAGTACTGTTTTTCGACAAACCTCTTGGCTGGACATCGTTCAAGGTAGTGGGGCACGCCCGTTACCACATCTGCCGGCGGATAGGGGTGAAGAAACTGAAAGTGGGCCATGCCGGCACGCTGGACCCCCTTGCGACAGGAGTCATGATTGTATGTACGGGTAAGGCAACGAAGAGAATCGAAGAGTTCCAATACCATACGAAGGAGTACGTCGCTACGCTCCGGTTGGGAGCCACCACGCCGTCGTACGATTTGGAGCATGAGATAGACGCCACCTACCCTACCGAACATATCACGCGGGAGCTGGTGGAAGAGGTGCTGACACGCTTCGTCGGTACGATAGAGCAGGTTCCGCCCGCCTTCTCCGCCTGCATGGTAGACGGGAAGCGTGCCTACGAGCTGGCACGCAAAGGCGAGGAGGTCGAACTGAAGGCGAAGCAGCTTGTCATCGACGAGATTGAGTTGCAGGAGTGCCGCCTGGACATTCCCGAGCCGATGATTCGGATTCGCGTCGTATGCAGCAAGGGGACGTATATCCGCGCCCTGGCACGCGACATCGGTGAGGCACTCCACAGCGGCGCCCACCTGACAGGGCTGGTTCGCACCCGTGTGGGCGACGTCCGCCTGGAAGACTGCCTCAATCCAGAACACTTCAAAGCGTGGATTGACGGTCAGGAGATAGAAAATGAGGAAGAAAATAATTAACGTAATAAGGAATAGATATGAAATTATCACAATTCAAATTTAAGTTGCCCGAGGATAAGATTGCTCTGCACCCTATGAAATACAGGGATGAGTCTCGTTTGATGGTGCTGCACCGTAAGACCGGTAAGATTGAGCACAAGATGTTCAAGGAAGTGTTGGACTACTTTGATGACAAGGATGTGTTTATTTTCAACGATACGAAAGTGTTCCCTGCCCGTTTGTACGGTAACAAGGAGAAGACGGGTGCGCGTATCGAAGTGTTCCTGTTGCGTGAGCTGAACGAAGAACTCCGTTTGTGGGACGTATTGGTAGACCCTGCCCGTAAGATTCGCATCGGCAACAAGCTGTATTTCGGCCCCGACGACTCGATGGTGGCGGAAGTAATTGACAATACCACCTCGCGCGGACGTACGCTCCGTTTCCTTTACGACGGCCCTCACGATGAATTCAAGAAAGCCCTCTACGAACTGGGCGAAACGCCCCTTCCTCACTCCATCATCAACCGTCCGGTGGAGCCGGAGGATGCCGAACGCTTCCAGTCCATCTTCGCGAAGAACGAAGGTGCGGTGACTGCTCCGACTGCCAGCCTGCACTTCAGCCGCGAGCTGATGAAGCGTCTCGAAATCAGAGGCGTCGATTTTGCCTACATCACCCTCCACGCCGGATTGGGCAACTTCCGCGACATCGATGTGGAAGACCTGACGAAGCACAAGATGGACTCCGAGCAGATGTTTGTAGACGAACTCGCAGTGAAGACCGTCAACCGGGCGAAGGATACAGGCAAGAATGTCTGCGCGGTGGGCACGACCGTGATGCGCGCCATCGAAAGCGCCGTGAGCACCGACGGACACCTGAAGGAATTCGAGGGATGGACCAACAAGTTCATCTTCCCGCCGTATGAATTCACCGTGGCCAATTCGATGATTTCCAACTTCCATATGCCGCTTTCCACACTGCTGATGATTGTGGCGGCTTTCGGCGGATACGAGCAGGTGATGGATGCCTACAATGTGGCGTTGAAAGAGGGTTACCGCTTCGGTACCTACGGAGATGCGATGCTGATTTTGGATAAATAATGGCAAAAGTATATGTAGGCCTCGGCACAAACTTGGGAGACAAGGAACAGAATCTCCGCGATGCCGTGCAAAAGATAGAAAAGCAGATAGGGAAAGTCGTTTCCCTGTCTGCTTTTTATGTCACCGCCCCGTGGGGCTTTGCCTCCGACAACAGTTTCCTCAATGCCGCCGCCTGCGTGGATACGGCACTCTCTCCCTGGGAAGTATTACAGCAGACGCAGGCGATTGAACGCGAGTTGGGGCGCACGAAGAAATCGGTCGGCGGCGTATACAGCGACCGTCTCATCGATATCGACCTCCTGCTTTATGAAGACCTGGTGCTTTCCGCCACCTCCCCTTCGGGTGCGGAGCTTACCCTTCCCCATCCGCTGATGGCGGAGCGCGACTTCGTGATGCGTCCACTGGCGGAGATTGCGCCCGAAGTGGTGCATCCCGTGTCGGGAAAGACGATGAAAGAGATGGCCGGTGAATAGTCAATCGATAGCGGTGCGGCAACCGTATTTATGTGTTAAATACCCCCCGAAGATACGCATTATCTCCAAAAACTCTTTATCTTTGCCGCCGAAATGAAAGTGTGGACAGATTTGAGTAGCTTGCAACCACGGAAAAAAATGCTAAAACACGTCTTACCGACGCCTTTCGGCTTGTCTCCCCGCAGCACTCACCTCCTCTCCTGCTCGATTATTTTTTAATTCTCAATTCTTAATTTTTAATTCAACAAAGATGGGATACTTATTTACATCCGAATCGGTGTCAGAAGGACACCCCGACAAGGTAGCCGATCAGATATCGGACGCCGTACTTGACAAACTGTTGGCCTACGACCCCAGTTCGAAAGTAGCTTGCGAAACACTGGTGACTACGGGACAGGTAGTGCTGGCGGGTGAAGTGAAAACAAAAGCGTACGTTGACCTCCAGCTCATCGCGCGCGAAGTGATTAAGAAAATCGGCTATACCAAAGGAGAGTATATGTTTGAGAGCAACTCCTGCGGTGTATTGTCCGCCATCCATGAGCAAAGCCCCGACATCAACCGCGGCGTGGAGCGCCAGGACCCGATGGAACAGGGCGCAGGCGACCAGGGTATGATGTTCGGCTACGCCACCAACGAGACGGAAAACTATATGCCCCTCTCGCTCGACCTGGCACACCGCATCCTGCAAGTGCTTGCCGACATCCGCCGCGAAGGCGAAGTGATGACCTATCTGCGCCCCGACGCCAAGAGCCAGGTTACCATTGAATACGACGACAACGGAACCCCCGTTCGCATCGACACCATCGTCGTCTCTACGCAGCACGACGACTTTATCCAACCTGCGGACCATTCGCAGGAGGCACAGTTGAAGGCCGACGAAGAGATGCTGGCCGTCATCCGCCGCGATGTAATCGACATCCTGATGCCCCGTGTCATCGCTTCCATCCACCACGACAAGGTGCTGGCACTGTTCAACGACAAGATTATCTATCACGTCAACCCTACCGGGAAGTTTGTTATCGGCGGCCCGCACGGCGACACCGGCTTGACAGGCCGCAAGATTATCGTCGATACTTACGGCGGCAAGGGCGCACACGGCGGCGGCGCTTTCTCGGGCAAAGACCCCAGCAAGGTAGACCGCAGCGCAGCCTATGCCGCACGCCACATTGCCAAGAACATGGTAGCGGCAGGCGTGGCCGACGAGATGCTGGTGCAGGTAAGTTACGCCATCGGCGTAGCGCGCCCCATCAACATCTTTGTAGATACGTACGGCCGTTCTCATGTCAACATGACCGACGGAGAGATTGCCCGCGTCATCGACCAGTTGTTCGACCTCCGTCCGAAGGCCATCGAAGAGCGTCTGAAACTCCGCAACCCCATCTACCAGGAAACTGCCGCTTACGGCCACATGGGACGCGAACCGCAGGTGGTTACCAAGAAGTTCTTCTCCCGCTACGAGGGCGACAAGACGGTAGACGTGGAGCTGTTCACCTGGGAGAAACTCGACTATGTGGATAAAATCAAGGCTGCCTTCGCTTTGTAACAAGACCATGTAAGAGGGTCGTTCAGAAACTCGTTATGGATAGAAAGCCATTCTTTGCGGGCTGCATACACTTGTGGGCAGTCGCAGGGAATGGCTTTCTCCGTTTGCGTACAGCGCATATATCTCCTGCGTGCAGCGTATATATACCGTGCGTGCAGGAGATATATATCCAACACGCAGCGCATACGTCTCCTGCACGTACGCCACAGAGCACCTGTGCGGAGCACGGAAAGAAGGCAACGGATAATCCCGGGAAGATAAACACGAATAACGGAATTTTTTAGTAATTTTGCGCCCGTCGACATAATAACCCCTAAGTACAGCGTGATGAAGATGAACCGTATAAACTCCGTATGCGTCTACAGCGCATCGAGCACCCGAATAGCCCCCGTTTACTTTGAAGCAGCCCGCCGGCTCGGACAGTTGCTTGCCCGGCACCGCATCCGTCTCGTCAACGGAGCCGGAAGCATCGGGCTGATGCGCTCGGTGGCGGATGCGGTGCTGGAGAACGGCGGCGCGGTCACCGGAGTCATCCCCCGCTTCATGATAGAGCAGAACTGGCACCATACGGGACTGACCGAACTCATCGAAGTAGACTCCATGCACGAACGCAAGCAGACGATGGCCAGCCTGAGCGACGCCGTCATCGCCCTGCCGGGCGGGTGCGGCACGCTCGAAGAACTACTCGAGATAATCACCTGGAAGCAACTCGGACTCTATCTCAACCCCATTGTCATACTCAATGTGGACGGATTCTTCAACCCGTTGCTCGAAATGCTCGAGAAAGCCATCGGCGAGAACTTCATGCGCCGGCAGCACGCAGACATATGGCGGGTGGCACACACGCCCGAAGAGGCCGTGCGCCTGCTTTACGAAACTCCCGTATGGGACGCTTCCATCTGTAAATTTGCAGCGATATGACAAGGAGCGACACAATAGACACCCTGCACACCGACACCCTGCCGCTCTTCCAGCAAGCGCAGCCGCTTTCGGCACAGGCAGCGAACGACACCCTGCCCGCACCCGTTGCAACCCACACGGCACAGGAATCCGGTGCAGGGTTCGAGGGAACCCCCGTCTCCTACGCGCCCCGCACGGACGATGCCATCTCGCTCACCCTGCTCGCCTGCTTCTTCCTCTCCTCTCTCGCCCTGTCGCGCGGGAAGAAATTCCTTACGCAGCAAGCGAAAGACTTCCTGCTGCACCGCCAACGGGCGAGCATCTTCGACAGCTCCACGGTGGGCGACATCCGCTACCTCCTCGTACTTGTGGTGCAGACGTGCGTGCTGTCGGGAATCACCTTCTTCAACTATTTTCACGACACCACCCCCCAACTCATGGAACGCGTCTCCCCCCTCCTCGTGTTGGGAACATACGTCGGCTTCTGCCTCGCCTATTTCATACTCAAATGGCTGCTTTATATGTTTCTGGGCTGGGTGTTCTTTGATAAAAACCTGACAAATATGTGGCTCGAATCCTATTCGGCACTCATTTATTATGCCGGATTCGCCCTTTTTCCGCTCGTACTTTTTCTGGTCTATTTCGACTTGAGCCTCACCAATCTGATTTTAATTGGTTCTATTGTTTTAATTTTCGCTAAAATGTTGATGTTTTATAAGTGGATAAAGTTTTTTTTCCATCAATTTAACGGGCTTTTCCTTTTAATTGTGTACTTTTGCGCCCTTGAAATCATACCTTGCCTGCTACTCTATCAAGGTCTGATTCGAATGAATAATATTTTGCTAATAAAATTTTAGGACGTTGAAAATTAAAAAAGTACTTGTGTCGCAGCCTAAGCCTGCATCAGAGAAGTCTCCCTATTACGACATAGCAGAGAAGTATGGCGTAACCATAGACTTCCGTCCCTTTATCAAGGTCGAAAGTCTTTCGGCAAAAGAATTTCGGCAACAGAAGATTTCGATTCTCGACCATACTGCTGTTATTTTCACTTCGCGTCATGCCATCGACCACTTTTTCGGTCTGTGCACAGAACTGCGTGTAACCATCCCCGAGACCATGAAGTATTTCTGCGTCACGGAAGCAGTGGCCCTGTATATCCAGAAGTATGTACAATACCGCAAACGCAAAATCTTCTTCGGAGCTACCGGAAAACTGGAAGACCTCATGCCTTCCATCGTGAAACATAAAGCGGAGAAATATTTCGTCCCCATGTCCGACGTGCACAACGACGATGTGAAAAACCTGCTCGACAAGAGCGGAATACAGCATACCGAAGGCGTGATGTACCGCACAGTGAGCAACGACTTCACATCCGAAGCGTTCGACTACGATATGCTCGTATTCTTCAGCCCGGCAGGAGTGGCCTCCTTGCAGAAGAACTTCCCCGACTTCGACCAGAAGGACATCAAGATAGGAACATTCGGGGCAACCACCGCGCAGGCCGTACGCGACGCCGGACTCCGCCTCGACCTCGAAGCGCCCACCGTGCAGGCACCGTCGATGACAGCCGCGCTCGATATGTTTATCAAAGAAAACAACAAATAAACCAAGCTGTGGGTATATACACCTTGTGCAAAGCCGAAAGGCTGAACAGCAAAACGCAAATCGGAAAGATGTTTGAAGGCGGCGCGTCGAAGTCGTTCTCCATCTTTCCGATACGCGTCGTATATATGCCCGTGGAGCAAGGAGAAGCGGCAGCCTCCATCCTTGTCAGCGTGTCGAAACGGCGCTTCAAGCGGGCGGTGAAACGCAACCGCGTGAAACGTCAGATACGCGAAGCCTATCGCAAGAACAAAGACCTGCTCACAGCCGCGCTGCAACACAGCGGCCGCCGGATTGCCATCGCCTTCATCTACCTCTCGGACGAACTCGTAGCCACTGCCGAACTGGAAGAGAAAATGAAAACAGCGCTCGCGCGCATCTCCGAAAAACTCTCCTTATGAAACCGCACAGTGACGGGATATCCCTCGCATGGACATCCGTGAAACGGTTTCTGAGAAGCGCCTGCTCGCTCCTGCTGCTGCTCCCCGTCTACTTTTACCGCGCGTGCATCTCGCCGCTCACACCCCCTTCGTGCCGATTTACGCCCACCTGCTCCGCCTATGCCGTCGAAGCCATCAAGAAGCACGGCCCCCTGAAAGGGCTTTACCTCACCGTGCGGCGCATTCTGCGATGCCATCCCTGGGGCGGTTCGGGCTACGACCCCGTGCCGTGAAACGTCTGCCTTTTCCCCATGCTCGATATCCATACCCATAAACAGGAAGCCGGCCTCGGTGGCAAAGCCATTGTCAACTACCGGCTGTCGGAAGCACCGCCCTTCGCCGAAGGCTGTTGCTATTCCGTGGGCGTCCATCCCTGGCAACTGGCGGAAGCCGATGCCGGCCGCCAATTGCAGATGCTTGCCCACCGCCTGCCCCACAAGCAGATAGTGGCAATCGGAGAGGCGGGGCTCGACAAACTCGCCGCCGCCCCGATGGAGACTCAGGCAAAAGCCTTCGCCGCACAGGTACACCTCTCCGAAACCTACCGCCTGCCCCTCATCATCCACTGCGTCAAGGCAATGGAGCAACTCTTAGCAATAAAGAAGCAGCTCCGTCCCCTGCAACCCTGGATATGGCACGGCTTCCGTGGAAAACCCCAGCAGGCGGCACAACTACTCCGGCAAGGCTTCTACCTCTCATTGGGCGAGCATTATCCTCCCGAAACCATGAGACTGATACCCGACGACCGCCTCTTCCTGGAGACCGACGAAAGCCCGCTCGACATCGGCGAAATCATCCGCCGTGCCGCCCAGGTGCGCGGAGTGGAAGCGGAGACACTGCGTGCCGTCCTCCGCCGGAATATCCAAAATCTCTTTTTTAAGGCTTAACAGTTGTATCTTTCGAGAAAGTGTCGTACTTTTGCCACTTACAGGATTGAAAAAGAACAAAAACTAATAATTAAACAGATAATACGATGAATTTTGTAGAAGAATTGAGATGGCGCGGTATGTTGCAGGACATCATGCCGGGAACGGAAGAGTTGTTGGGCAAAGAACAAGTGACTGCCTATCTGGGCATCGACCCCACTGCCGATTCACTGCACATAGGCCACCTTTGTGGAGTGATGATTCTTCGCCATTTCCAACGCTGCGGCCATAAGCCGTTGGCACTCATTGGCGGCGCCACGGGTATGATTGGCGACCCTTCGGGCAAGTCGGCCGAACGCAACCTGCTCGACGAAGAGACCTTGCGCCACAACCAGGACTGCATCAAAAAACAGCTTGCCAAGTTCCTGGACTTTGAATCGGACGTACCCAACCGCGCCGAACTGGTGAATAACTACGACTGGATGAAAGACTTCACCTTCCTCGACTTCGCCCGCGAGGTAGGCAAGCACATCACTGTCAACTATATGATGGCAAAAGACTCCGTGAAGCGTCGTCTCAACGGCGAAGCGCGCGACGGATTGTCGTTTACCGAATTCACTTACCAGCTCCTCCAGGGCTACGACTTCCTTCACCTCTATCAGACGAAAGGCTGCAAACTCCAGATGGGCGGTTCCGACCAATGGGGAAACATCACTACCGGTGCCGAACTGGTGCGCCGCACCAACGGAGGAGAGGTGTTCGCACTCACCTGCCCGTTGATTACGAAAGCCGACGGAGGCAAGTTCGGCAAGACGGAATCGGGCAACATATGGCTCGATCCCCGCTACACTTCACCCTATAAGTTCTACCAGTTCTGGCTCAACGTGAGCGACACTGATGCCGAACGCTACATCAAGATTTTCACCTCCATCGAAAAGGAAGAAATCGAAGCACTCATTGCCGAACATCAGGCAGCACCGCACCTGCGCATCCTCCAAAAGCGCCTTGCCAAAGAGGTGACCGTAATGGTTCACTCCGAAGAGGATTACAATGCTGCGGTAGACGCTTCGAACATCCTGTTCGGCAATGCCACTTCCGATGCCCTGCGCAAACTTGACGAAGCAACCCTGTTGGCAGTGTTCGAAGGAGTGCCCCAGTTCGAGATTTCGCGCGATGCGCTGGCAGAAGGCGTGAAGGCGGTAGACCTGTTTGTTGACAATGCTGCCGTATTCGCTTCGAAAGGCGAGATGCGCAAGATGGTTCAGGGCGGCGGCGTTTCGCTCAACAAAGAGAAGCTGGCAGCATTCGACCAGGTGGTTACGGTGGCCGACCTGCTCGACGAGAAATATCTGCTGGTTCAACGCGGTAAAAAGAACTACTATCTCCTGATTGCGAAGTAAATTCCGGCAATTAATTGAGAGTAGCAAAGAAAAAAATGCATGAAAAGTTTGGAGGTTTGCTTGCAAACCTCTATCTTTGCATCGCTTTTTAACAGAAAGCACATAAGTTTGGACTATGGTGTAATGGTAGCACAACAGGTTTTGGTTCTGTTTGTCCAAGTTCGAATCTTGGTAGTCCAACAACCAAACGAAGAAAAGCCCTAAGAGACAATCTCTTGGGGCTTTCTTCGTTTTCAGTAAGTTCCTGCATGGGGGAGGGAGCGAACCGAAAAATCTCTTTCCCATCCTATTATAGTTCGTTAAAAAAGCACACGTTGCAACAGCTTTGGACATTTTTGATGGATAATTAGAACAAAATTGCAAGGTAAACCCGTTTTCTTTTGCTATTTTTGCATCGTGTACGCAAACGGTGTGCACAGAGAAAGAAATCCCAGTCAGTAATTATATAATAAAACAAGGTATGAAAACGAACTATGAAATTCGCTATGCTGCGCATCCCGAAGATGCAAAGAGTTATGATACTGCAAGAATCCGCAGAGATTTTCTGATTGAAAAGATATTTGTCCCCAATGAAGTGAATATGGTATATTCCATGTACGACCGTATGGTAGTGGGTGGAGCTTTTCCGGTAAGAGAGGTACTGACGCTCGAAGCGATTGACCCTTTGAAAGCACCTTTCTTCCTCACCCGCCGCGAGATTGGTATTTACAACGTGGGCGGTCCCGGTATCGTAAAGGCAGGCGATGCCGAATTCGTGCTCGATTACAAAGAAGCCCTTTACTTAGGTTCGGGCGACCGTGAAGTGACCTTCGAAAGCAAGGATGCCGCACATCCCGCCAAATTCTACTTCAACTCGCTGACCGCCCACCGCAACTACCCCGACCGCAAAGTGACGAAAGCCGACGCGGTAGTGGCCGAAATGGGTTCTTTGGAAGGTTCCAACCATCGCAACATCAACAAAATGCTGGTCAATCAGGTATTGCCCACCTGCCAGTTGCAGATGGGTATGACCGAACTGGCTCCGGGAAGCGTGTGGAACACCATGCCGGCACACGTGCACAGCCGCCGTATGGAAGCCTATTTCTACTTTGAAATCCCCGAAGACCACGCCATCTGCCACTTCATGGGCGAAGTGGACGAAACACGCCACATATGGATGAAGGGCGACCAGGCGGTGCTTTCGCCCGAATGGTCTATCCACTCGGCCGCCGCTACGCACAACTACACCTTTATCTGGGGTATGGGCGGCGAGAACCTCGACTATGGCGACCAGGACTTCTCTTTGATAACAGACTTGAAATAAACAACTAAAATAATTATCATCATTTAATAACCAGAAAATTATGAACCAGTTTTTGAATTTTTCTTTGGAAGGTAAAGTAGCCCTCGTTACAGGTGCTTCTTACGGTATCGGTTTTGCCATCGCTTCTGCTTTTGCAGAACAAGGTGCTACGGTTTGTTTTAACGACATCAATCAGGAGTTGGTAGACAAAGGTATGGCCGCTTATGCAGAAAAGGGTATCAAGGCTCACGGTTACGTATGTGACGTGACAGACGAACCGGCCGTTCAGGCTATGGTTGCTACGATTGCCAAAGAAGTAGGTACGATTGATATTCTTGTAAACAACGCAGGTATCATCCGCCGTGTTCCCATGCACGAGATGGACGCTGCCGATTTCCGCCGTGTGATTGACATCGACCTGAACGCTCCGTTCATCGTAGCTAAGGCCGTTCTTCCCGCCATGATGGAGAAACGTGCCGGTAAAATCATCAACATCTGTTCTATGATGTCTGAGCTGGGTCGTGAAACTGTATCTGCTTACGCTGCCGCTAAGGGCGGTCTGAAGATGCTGACACGCAACATCTGCTCCGAATACGGTGAATACAACATCCAGTGTAACGGTATCGGCCCGGGTTACATCGCTACTCCGCAGACTGCTCCGCTCCGTGAGCCGCAGGCCGACGGAAGCCGCCACCCGTTCGATTCGTTCATCTGCGCCAAGACTCCGGCAGGTCGTTGGCTGGACCCGGCAGAGTTGACCGGTCCTGCCGTGTTCCTTGCTTCCGAGGCGTCTAACGCTGTCAACGGTCATGTGCTTTACGTAGACGGCGGTATCCTTGCTTATATCGGAAAACAACCGAAATAATAGAACATAGAAGATTAATCCGTAAGGTGATAGCATGGCAAAGAGCATCCTCTTTTCATCTGTCACCTTACTTTTTGTTTCAATAAGAATCAATCATGAAGAAGATATTTTTTCTGCTTGCTGCCGCTCTGACGGCTTTTGCTTCCTGTGCCGGAAACAAGCAGGCGGTGACGGTCAGCGTGACCAACCCTTTGGCTTTGAAACGTGCGGGAGAGATGGTTGAAGTGCCCATGAGCGATGTCGTTGCAAAGCTGCAACTGGCAGACACGGCACAGATTGTCGTACTTGATGCCAACGGCCGGCAGGTGCCTTACCAAGTGACATACGACGGGAAAGTGATTTTCCCGGCTGCGGTGGAGGCCAGCGCTACGGCTACCTACACCATTCAGCCGGGCACTCCGGAACCGTTCGGAGTCATTGCCTGCGGCAAATACTACCCCGAACGCCTGGACGATGTTGCCTGGGAGAACGACCTTGTAGGTTTCCGTGCTTACGGCCCCGCCTTGCAGGCGCGCAACGAGCGTGGCTTCGGCTACGACATCTTCACGAAGTACAATACTACCGAGCCTGTCCTGGAGAGTATGTATGCCGAGGAGCTGAACAAGGAGAAGCGTGCACAGATAGCCGAACTGAGAAAGACAGACCCGAAAGCGGCTGCCGAACTGGGACGTGCCATCTCTTACCACATCGACCACGGATACGGGATGGACTGCTACGCCGTAGGGCCCACATTGGGCGGCGGTACGGCTGCTTTGATGGCGGGCGATACGATTATCTACCCTTACTGTTACCGCACGCAGGAAATCCTCGACAACGGCCCGTTACGCTTTACTGTAAAGCTGGAGTTCAATCCGCTTGTAGTTCGTGGAGACTCTAACGTAGTGGAAACTCGTGTTATCTCTTTGGATGCAGGCTCATACCTCAACAAAGCTGTTATTTCATATACCAATCTGAAAGAGGCAATGCCTGTGGTTACAGGGCTTGTGCTGCGCGAGCCGGACGGTGTGGTTGCCGCCGATGCCGCCAACGGTTATATTGCTTACGTTGACCCTACGACCGACCGCAGCGGTGCGAACGGCAAGATATTTGTCGGTGCTGCATTCCCCGCACAGGTGAAGGAGGCAAAAGCGGTTCTTTTCTCCGAAGAGGAGAAGAAGGAGCGTGGCGGTGCCGACGGCCATGTGCTGGCTGTCAGCGAATACGAACCGGGCTCTGAATATACTTATTACTGGGGTTCGGCCTGGGATAAGGCTGCTATCAAGACGGCTGACGCATGGAATAATTACCTGGCTGAGTATGCGCAGAAGTTACGTGCGCCGCTCGTAATTGCTTACTAAGAGACTGTTTTGTTCGCTCTTCATAGGACCGATTTGCGGGAGATATAGCTCCTGTTTCCACCGCATATATGTCCTGCGTGTAGCATCTATATATCTTGCGTCCAGCATCTATATCTCCTGCACGCAGCGCATATATGTGCTGTAACAGGCTGATTATTAATCTGTAACTGTATTGATTGACAAACCGCTTCAGCCATCTGCGGGGATTGGCTGAAGCGGTTTGTCTTATTGTTTGGTGTGTATTGCAGACGGTTTAGCGTATAGAAAATCCGGTACACCTTTTTGCCGTATTGATTTTCAGGGCAGAGGCTATTGCTGGAATTTCATCGTCGTGAGTTCTGTATAGGAAAGGCTCTACCATTCCCATTAGTGACCCAACACGTGTTTCTTTGGATGGGGGAGTGGCAGTGAAGGCTTCCAGACAAATGGCATCGGGATGATAATTACCCCACGAACCATTGTCTTTGAAAGATAAGATGGTATATTTTCCGTCCTCTTCTTCGCCATATTCAAATGTGCCTGCCATGCTCACGGATGTATCCCATGTCAAGTAGCCTTCGTTGGTATCCCAAATTACTGTGTGTACTTTGTAACTTCCGTAATCACCCATGTATTTCCCTCCGTTGACCGTAAGTTCCCTAGTCTTTTGGTTGTATGCGACAGGGATAGTAAGGTTGAGTCCGTTCAGCAGGATACTGTATGTATTTCCCGACTTGCTTAAAGTGGTGGAGAGGTATTTCAGTTTTCCATCCTCAGCGTCGGTGAAGTATAGCCTGTAATCACCTGCCAAGTCTTTGTCAAATTCACATTGTGTCACTTGGATGGCGTCTTGATAAGTGCCGGCAGTATAAGTGATGTTGCCTTTACGGATGTGTCCGGTGTTGTTCTCTTTCAAGGTGATGTTCATCTTTCCGTCTTCAACAGCTACCGAAATCCATTCTTCGGAAGAGTTCAGCGTGAGTTCGGTGTTGCAGGTAAGGTCGAATGAATAAGTGGCGGCTTTGTCGTCAGCCATGATTTGCGAACCGGCACTCAACTCAAAGATTACTCCCGACTGATGTACTGCAATGCGGGTGGAATCGGCACCGCAACGGATGGTAAGCATGGAGGTACGCCCTTCCAGGCCGGGGTTCTGTTCGACATTGACCTGAATGGTAGAACCTGACACGGTAGTGGTGCACCATCCTTGACCGGATGTCTTTACGCTAATTTCGCCCGGTGCTTCCACTTCGATAGTGCCTTGTGAGGCTGCCGCCGGGAAACTTACGTCCCGGCTGACAATCTTGATGGAGGATTCCTGAACATATTCTATACCTTCCTCGTTTGTACAAGCGGTATAGCTTATTGCACAAAGTGCGAATAATAGGAGGCTAAATATCTTTTTCATATGTGTACGCGTTTATTTTTTTACAATAGATGTCGGATAGGGGACACGGTATTCATCATTAATAAGCCAGGGAGCGGAGGCTCCTCCGAGTGTTGTATTGGAGGACGGCGCACCGTTGAATTCGTAAAGGATAAAGGAATCTGCCGGTGTATCCAGATAAGTATTGGTTACAAACTTATAGGTTCCTTCCTTTGCCGTGTCTTTTACCAGGAACATTCCGCACTCGGTAGACCATGAGAAATAGCCTTCTGCATCCAGTCCCCAACCACACAGCCATATTTGTTTGCCACCGCTTTCGCCAACTTTCTGCGAGGTAATGTTCAGATATCCTTTTGACCTCACATAGTTGGCTACTACGTTGTAGTTGTCGTTGAGTCCTTGAATCAGATAACGGTTGTTTTCTTTATCCGCTACCAGTGTCACGTCGATAGAACCATAATGGTAATTGAGTTCATACGTGCCGGCAAACTGGTCAAATGGCGTATAATCTGCGGGAAGGTTGCCCGTCAGCGTTACGTCATTGCCTGCCGAATCCTTGCCTGAGAATGTGTAAGTATCCGCATTATAAGCCAATTCCGAGATGCTGGCGCCATTGATTTCTATCGGTTGGTAGAAGCGGATACCCGTTTCGCTCGGGATGAAGCTGTTGCCTGCCACGATGCCTTCGTCGCCTTTCATATAAGTAAACTCCATATAACGACTGTCCAGGTCGATGCTGCATATCAGTTCTTGTGTGCCAGCCGTTCCGGTTGCGGAAGAAAGAATGAGATTCTCGCTGACGGCAGAAATGGCGTTGATGTAGTCGGCAGCAGTTTTCGTCAGGCGGCGCAGGTACATTTCGTTTCCTGTACGTTTGCCGCGCAATGTAATCAGGTCGTCGGTCGCTTCCATAATGATAAATTCAAAGTCGCCGTCATAACCTTCGTAATGCGAGGAAGAAGGAGTAGAAAAGAAATGCATCAGTGTGTTGTATGAGTCGAATGACAATACCGGCCCGTTGTCGTTGGTCATCTTATAAAGACTTGACTCAAACACTCCTGGGGCAAGCTCCGAACCCACTGTAGCTTCTTGATTGTCAAACTTTACGGTGTAGACAAAGCCGCCATACGACAGATAACGGTCTGGATAATAGTCGAATATCCATCCTTCTTCCGAACTGGTAAGTATCTTCTTGGTATTGTCGAGCATCTCCTGCATACGGATAGAAGAGGGAGCGTCAAAAATATCTTCTTGGTTTTTCAGGCACGATTGCAATAATAATGCCGGAAGCATTGCAAGAATATAGAGTAATGTTCTATTGAGTTTCATAATCATGATGTTTTAGTTATTTAACGGTCAGGTCTTCAAGGTCTACTTTGCCACTGAAAACTTCGTTCTGGCGGCGTTGTAGTGTGTTGCGCAATACATCTAAGTCGATGCCGAAAGAAGTGCTCATGTAGCTTTTTACAATATCCAACTTCTGCTGGATGAGGGCGAGGCTTTCGCTGCTGGCCCCTTCGAGCATATTTTCCCACGATGCTTCGTCGTTGGTGATGTAGATAGACATCATTTCGGCGAAGTCTTCCTGATAGGAGTGCTGTGCATAGGAGGAGATGAACCCACGCGACAGATAAATCTGGTTGAAAGGTTCTTCACTCCAACTGTCTGCTACGTAGCCGTTGCCCGTTACCAACTGGAAATCCGTAGGAATGGGTTTTGTCTGGTTCAGGATATGGGTAAATTCATGGTGTATTGTTTTGAAATAATAGTGGTTGAGCATATTTGCGTTTTGTATGTACCGGTCCAGGTCGTTCACACCTGCCAGCAGGATTTTACGTCCGCCCTCTGCCGTTCCCAAGATGAAGGTTCCGTTGTTTTTGTACTCCCATTCGCCGATGGTGAAAAACATTTTGGGGAAATACTCGCAAGTGAAATCCACACCTGCTACCTCATTATAAGTCTCTACACACAGGTATTTTACCAAATGAGCTAATTTGATAGCCTTGTTGTAGTCGGCAGGTACTACGTAGTAATCGAAGTCGGATTCAATATCCTCGTAGCGATATTTGAATGCGATGTTATACGGATTGACAAAATTGGCTTCCAGCCAAGAGTCAAATTCAGTGCTTTCCGTGTTTCCCGGTGTGATAACACTTCTGTTGTAGTCCGGTTCGTCCGACGAACACGCAGCAACGGCGATGAGAAGAACCGACAAGAACAATTTATAGATTTGCTTTTTCATAAATTCTGTTTTAATAGTTGGTGGAAAAATTAACGTGGATTTGCTTCTAATCCGGCTTCGCGTACTTTGAGTGGTATTTGAAGCGCGCGCCGTTTGTCATCTTTGCTCAAGAAATCACTCTTATACTGCGGAGTTCCTGAAGCATTCATCACGCGGCGCGGGATTTCAATGCCATAACGTTTGATGTCGAACCAGCGCAATCCGGCGTGCATTGTCTCGATACGGCGGAAACCGAGCATACATTGCAGCATATTTTCTTGCGTGCTGCCTTCTTCTTCTATTTGGAAAGCAGGGTTGAGGTGTTTCTTGAGGGTAGACTGCAAGCCCTCTGCGTCCGAATAAGAGTATTCCTGCGCATCGTAGAACTGGGCAATGTTTGCCGGCGTAAGTGTCTTGGTGCTTTTGGTGATGTTTTGCATCCATGTAGTGAGGTCGGTTGCCGCTTCGTCATATTGTTTGAGCAATATGTAGGCTTCTGCCCGGTTCAAAAGACATTCGTCAGTGGTAAATGCCGGATAAACCGTATGGTTATAACCGATACCTGCTACCGGATCGGTATATTCAAACATATATGGCATTTTCCAGAAGATGGTTTTATCCATATTGGTTCCGGTATACACTTTCGGAGTCATGTAGAAGCTGAGTGCGCCACCCCAGATATTGGTCGCTCTCATGTCTTCGTTCATGGCAAGATATTGCCCGTGGCTGTAGCGGGAGTAATTCCGATAAGGACCAAATACGATTCCCAGTGTAGAGTATCCTGTAAGCATTAACAGATTGGCGTTGGAATTGGCATTCACGTATTCGTTGGTGATTGCATCCGCTTGCTGGGTCATGTTTGCCATGCCTTTCCAGTCACGCAACATGGTTTTGGGTTGCGAGCCCAGGCATAGGTTGGCGTATTTAATTGCTTCTTCCCATTTCTCGTAATATAGGTAGAAACGGCAGGCAAATGCATAAGCTGCTTTGGTGTTGAAATGATACTTGGGCACTTTGTAGTGCGAATCTCCTATCAACGGCAAGGCTTCTTGGATGTCGCGGTCTATTTTGCTGTAAAGTTCGGCAAGTGTGCCGCGTTCGTATTGTGGGTTGAGTTCCGTTTCGGGATGTTCGATGTACGGAAGTCCTAAATCATTGGAAGCCGTAGCTGTGTAGGGCTTGCAGAACATGCATCCCAGCATAAAATGATTGTAGGCACGGCAGAGCAAGGCTTCTGCTTTACATTCTTTCAGAGAATTAGTGGCAGTGCCCATCTCTTCGATGGCTTGCAGAGCTTCGTTGGCGGAAGCAATAGCTACAAAGGCAGATTCCCAAAAACTGTTCAGAGACTCATTAGCGTCTTCCGTTTCGTCTTTCCAAGCAAATGTTTCGTCAAACCAGCGATTGGTATTGGGGTTGTTGGCGCCGTAATCGTCCATATTGTCTGAAACCAATTCTGCTACCAGAACGGGTTCATGGTCGATGTAGGCAGAAGTTAAGATGCTTTGTATTTTCTCTTCACTGTCAAGTTGTGCGCGATTGTCCGGCATAGTGTCAAGGAAATCGTTGCAACTTGCCAAGGTCAATGCCGACAAAGTCAACATGAAGGCATTGTATAATTTATTGTATTTTTTCATATTCAGTTTGTTTTTGCTATTAAATACCTAACTTTAATGTCAGTGTAAATTGTTTGGGAGTAGGAGCAGCTACACCACCGGTGTTGAAGAATTCCGGGTCTTGACCGTTGAGCTTCTTGTCTGCGTAAAGCAGGAACAGGTTGGTGCCTTGAAGTTTCAGTGAAAGACTGGATAGTTTCAATGGTGCAACAAGATGTTTCGGGAAGTCGTAGCCCACTGAGATTTCCTTCATCCTGATAAAGTCTCCTTTGGCAATGCGTGCCGTAGAGTAGTTGTATGCATTGTATGCGTATGACAGGTTGGTGTCATTCTTGTTCTGGCGTTTGGAAGCTATTACAGGAATGTCTGTCTTGTTTTCATCGCCTGGGACTATCCAACGGTTGTTGAACTCTTTGGGGGTAGCGGTCAGGTCATTGTATTCTTTCTTAAATACGGGGTCGAGCCTTACCACATTACCGAAGGAGTAAGTAATGAATACGTTTAATGATAGTCCTTTGTAGCGGAAGATGTTGCCGAAGCTACCAACGTCTGTTGGGTCTACATTGCCGGAGTATTCGAGGAAACCGAGTTTTTCGGGGTCGCTCGTTTGGAAGTAGATACCTGTTGTGGAGATGTTTCCATCTTGGTCAAGGAAAGTAGGAAGTCCTTCCTGGTTCAACCCTTTGAAGGGGATGGAGAAAAGAGAACGTACGGGATATCCCTCTTGCGCGAAACCGTTGCCCGAAACAAGGTCGATAATGCGTTTGCTTGTTTTCAACTTGGTTACTTCGTTTTTAGAGTGTGAGTAGATGATATTGGTAGTCCATGAGAAATCTTTTGTCTTAATATTGGTGGTAGTAAGGCTAAGCTCCACACCACTTGATTTCATGGTGGCGATATTTCCATACTTTTGGATTTGTCCGCCCAATCCTTGCGTGGTGGCCAATCCGATCAAGTCGTAGTTGCGGCGGCTGTACCAATCTACTTCCAAATTGATACGGTTATTGAGGAATCCGGTAGCCAATCCGAAGTTGAACTCATGCTTTTTCTCATAAGTAAGTTCCTGGTTGGCTACTTCTTTTACATACAGCATACTTTCGTTGACGCTGGCAAACGGACGCCAAGGAGTTTTTGAGCCGATGATGGCGTATGCGTTCGTTACAGAAGGACGTTCGGCGGTTAAAGAGTAAGAACCTTTCAGTGTCAGGTGCGACAGCGTCGGTTCCAATGTTTTGAACCATTCTTCTTCGTGCATATTCCATGAAGCGGCAACGTTCCATGTGGGTAACCACCGTGCTGTGCGGCTTTTTCCAAGTGAGTTGGTTCCTTCGTAACGGATTGTACCATTCAGCGTGTATCTTCCTTTGTAAGAGTATGTGGCGTTGCCAAAGAAGGCTGCGCTGCGTTCGTGGCGGTTGGTGAGAGTATAATATTGTGAGTTTTCTTCTTGGCCTTTTTTAAACGCTTGGTAAGCGTAATTGGCTACTTCGCCCATTGAATATTGCATACCCCATCCGCGGAACCATGTGGAGTGGCGGTCTACCGAGTTGGTTTCCATACCACCATAGAAATTGACAATGTGTTTTTCATTGAACACATCGTTGTAACTGACAGATGCACGCATATCCCATTTGAACATATTGCGGTCGGTGCGCTCGTAGATACCACCGTTGGGGAGAATGCTGATAGGCAGTGCATAAATGTTGTCGGGGTCGGTATATAGCAACGGATTTTTGTCGCGTATGGTAGCTGTAGGCATGGCGCGATAGGCTTGTGCCTGGTTGGAGTTGTCTTCGATGAAGTGCTCTTGCGAGGTAGTGGTGCTTTGGATACCGCCCAGTAAGGATAATTCGACTTTTGAGCAGGGCTTGTAGGTGAGGCGTCCTGTCAGTCGGAAGTCGCCTACGCCCAATTTCATGTAGTTATTTTCCAGTTCATTGAATATATTGAATGGGGCATAATTACGAGTGTAGAACTCATTGGGGTTGAGCGTACGTGAGGTATTCATAGAGTATGAATAGGGGTTGATATCGAAGTCTCGTTTCACTTCTCCTGATACGGGATCGGTTTCGCTGCCCAGTGTTCCCGGTGCTTTTTGTTTACGGTAGGAAGCATTTCCGATCAAGTTGAAATCAAGTTGCTTTGAAAGTTTGAATGTAGAATTCAAGTTGGCTGTGAAACGTTGTACGGAACTTTGTTGGTACCATCCCGGATCTAACATTGCACTGGCTGATACATAATGCTGTGCTTTTTCAGTACCGGAAGATAGGCTGACCGAGTGGTTGTGCATGATGCTGGTAGAAAATAGGCGGTCGAACCAATCGGTGTTGCGGTATTCTGCTGCACGTAAGTATTCTGCTTTGGCGCTTTCGCTATTGATTAATCCGAATTGTCCCGATGTTCTGTCGTACTCGGAGATGAGCTGGTACATTTTCCCGTACACACCGCTGCTGGATGCATTGGCGATTTCCGCATAGTTCAAATAGCCTTTTTGTGCCAATTCTTGGTAAACGGCCATTTGGTCTTGTGAATTCATGATATTGTAAGTGTTGTAGCTTGGCTTCAGACGCATTGTAAATTCGCCCGTGTAGCTGATATGGTTTTGTCCTGCTTTACCTTTTTTGGTGGTTACTACAATTACACCTGCCATAGCGCGTGCACCGTAAATGGAGGTTGCAGAACCGTCTTTCAGGATTTGGAAGCTCTCGATGTCGTCGGCATTCAAACCGGCAATGGCAGAAGAAATCAAAGTTTCTGCATTACCCGATGACAATTCGTCTGCCGATACTTCCACTACGTCTTCCATGATAACGCCGTCTACTACCCACAGCGGCTTGGAGCTACCGTAGATAGATGTAGCGCCACGTACACGAATTTTAGGGGCTGTACCGAATGTTCCTGATACATTTTGAACAGATACACCGGCAGCCCGTCCTTCCAATCCACGGCTGATGTCGGCCATACCGTTTAGCTTCACGTTGTCTGCCGTTAGTTTCGTTGAGGCTCCCGTAAACAATCGTTTGTCCATTTTCTGCATACCTGTTACTACTACTTCTTCCAGAACTTCAGAGTCCGGTTGGAGTATGATTTTTATGGTTCCTGTTTTGATGGCAACCTCTTGGGATTTCATTCCAATATAGCTGACTTTCAAAGTTCTAGCAGAACTTGGTACATTTTCAAGACTGAACTGGCCATCCATATTAGTG